>NZ_JADFUD010000011.1:0-179499 GCF_054820065.1 Bradyrhizobium sp. UFLA06-06 | reverse complement strand
GTGATGTTCGGCCTCTATGCCGCCGGCATCACCAGCGCGCTGACGGTCTCGGCGATCGCGAAATTCTTCCTGTGGCGTGATCACGCGCCGGCGCCGTTCATGCTGGAATTGCCCGATTACAAGATGCCGCGGCTGCGCAGCATCGCGATCGGCGTGTTCACCCGCGCCAAGATGTTCCTGTACCGGGCCGGCACCACGATCCTGTCGATGATGGTGCTGATCTGGTTCCTGGCCTCGTTCCCGCAGGCGCCAGCCGGCGCCGAGGGGCCGGCGATCAACTACAGCTTTGCGGCGATGATCGGCCATGCGCTCGAGCCGCTGCTGCGGCCGATCGGCTTCAACTGGCAGATCGCGGTGGCGCTGATCCCGGGCATGGCGGCGCGCGAGGTCGCGGTGGCGGCGCTCGGCACCGTCTATTCGATCGAGGGCGGCAAGGAGGCGGCGGACCAGATCGGCCAGGTGCTGGCGCAGAAATGGACGCTGGCGACCGCGCTGTCGCTGCTGGTCTGGTACATCTTCGCCCCGCAATGCGCCTCGACGCTCGCGGTGATCCGCCGCGAGACCGGCGGCGCGAAGTGGATGGTGGTGACGTTCATCTACATGCTCGCGCTGGCCTATGTCGCGAGCTTCCTGACCTTCAACCTGGCGCAGGCGCTCGGCCTGCATTGATCGGCAACGCAGTTTCATCATTTCGACTCGAAACTGCGATAGGTGCATGCAGCCAAGCGAAGCAGTAGAGTTGGTCGAGGGCGCATGAAGCGGGCGCCTCCGCGTGTCCCCTGCGAGACCATGCAATGTCGACGTACGGCCTGGAGCGGCTATTTTCGCCTCGAAGCATCGCAATCGTCGGCGGCAGCCCGCGTCAGTCGTCGCTCGGCGCGGCGGTGCTCAGGAACATCAAAGCGAGCGGCTTCACCGGCCGCGTCGGCGTCGTCAATCGGAACTATGCCGACGTCGATGGTGCGCCGACCGTTCCCGACCTGAAGTCGCTGCCATTCGTTCCGGATCTCGTCGTCATCAGCGCACCGGCGGCGGCGGTTCCGGAGATCGTCGCGGAGGCGGCTTCGGCCGGCGTTGCCGGTGCGGCGATCCTGTCGGCCGGTCTTGGCCATGGCGCGGGCTCGCTGGCGGAGACCACGGGGCAGACGGCGCGCCGGCATGGCATGCGGCTGATCGGGCCGAATTGCCTCGGCGTCATGGTGCCGCGTGTGAAGCTCAATGCGAGCTTCGCCTCGCATCAGCCGTCCGACGGGCACGTTGCGCTGATCTCGCAGTCCGGCGCGGTCGCGTCGGCGATGATCGAATGGGCGGCGGAGCGGCGGCTCGGCTTCTCCGGCATCGCGTCGATCGGCGACCAGATCGACGTCGACGTCGCCGACCTCCTCGATTATTTCGCGCTCGACGACCACACCAGCGCGATCCTGATCTATCTCGAAGCCGTCAAGGACGCGCGCAAGTTCATGTCGGCGGCGCGCGCCGCGGCGCGGTTGAAGCCGGTCGTCATCGTCAAGTCGGGACGGATGGCGCAGGGCGCGAAGGCCGCCGCGACCCACACCGGCGCGCTGGCAGGCTCCGATGCGGTCTACGACGCCGCATTCCGCCGCGCCGGCATGCTGCGCGTCTACGACCTGCGCCAGCTGTTCGATTGCGCCGAGCTGCTCGGCCGCGGCTTCATCCCGCGCGGCAACCGGCTCGCGATCCTGACCAATGGCGGCGGGCTCGGCATCCTCGCGACCGACCGGCTGGCCGAGCTCGGCGGCGTTCCCGCAACACTGACGGCGGAGACCATCGAACGGCTCGACAAGGTGCTGCCGCCGGGCTGGTCCTACGCCAATCCGGTCGACATCGCGGGCGATGCCGATGCCGACCGCTACGTGGTGGCGCTCAACGCACTGCTCGATGATGCCAACAGCGACGCGGTGCTGGTCGCGAATGTGGAAACCGCGGTGGCGCCGGCCCAGGGGATCGCCGAGGCGGTGGCGCAATGCGTGCGCGACCGCAGGACGAAGCGGAGTGCGGTAGCGGCATTGGTGCTCGCGGCCTGGGTCGGCGCCGACGAACGCACCGGCGCGATCTTCGAGGCGGCGCGGATTCCGCATTTCCCGACCGAGGACGATGCGGTGCGCGCCTTCATGTATCTGGTGCGCTATCGCGAGGCCTCGACCGCGCTCGCCGCAACCCCGCCCGGCGTCGCATCGGTGTTCACGCCGGAGACGGCGGCGGCGCGGCACGTCGTCGCGAAGGCGCTGTCGGAGGGGCGTGCCTGGCTCGATCCGGCCGAGATCGTCGCGCTGTTCGCGGCCTATCATATTCCGATCGTGACGACGCTCGTCGCCGACAGTGCCGAGGACGCCGCCGCGAAGGCGGCGCCGTTCCTCGAAGAGGGACATGCGATCGTGGTCAGGGTGTTCTCGCGCGACATCCGACACGCCGCCGACGTCGGCGGCGTGATCCTCGACCTGCGTACGAAAGACAGCGTCGTTGAAGCTGCACGGACGGTCATGACGCGGGCACGAAGTGCCCGGCCCGATGCGATCCTGCAGGGCGTGACGATCCAGCCGATGATCGTGCGGCGCGCGGCGCGCGAACTGATCCTCGGCATCGCCGAAGATCCGACCTTCGGTCCGGTGATCGTGTTCGGGCGTGGCGGCCCCGCGGTCGAGGTGATCAACGACAAGGCGCTGGCGCTGCCGCCGCTCGACATGAATCTCGCCCGCGAGCTGATCGGGCGCACCCGCGTCTCGCGGCTGCTCGGCGGCTATGGCGATGTGCCGGCGGTCCCGGCCGATGTGGTGCCGCTTACCCTCGTCAAGCTGGCACAGATGGCGGCCGACATTCCCGAGGTCGCCGAGCTCGACATCAATCCGATGCTGGCGGACGAGAGCGGTGTGCTCGCGCTCGATGCGCGCGTCGCGATCCGAAAACCCACCCGGCTGTTTGCCGGCCACACCCGGCTCGCGGTCCGGCCCTATCCGTCGCAATGGGAAGGCGAGCTTGCGCTGCGCGACGGCTCGCGCGTCACGGTGCGCCCGATGCGGCCGGAGGACGAGCCGATGGTCAGCGAGTTCTTCAAGCGCGTCACCGCCGAAGACCTCAGGCTGCGCTTCTTCCATGCGATGAAGGAATTCTCGCACGCCTTCATCGCGCGCCTGACCCAGCTCGACTATGCGCGGGCGATGGCCTTTGTGGCGCTCGATCCGAATACCGGCGAGATGATGGGTGCAGTCCGGCTGCACTCGGATTCACTGTACGAGAATGCCGAATATGCAATCCTGCTGCAGTCCGATCTCAAGGGCAAAGGGCTCGGCTGGGCGCTGATGCAGCTCCTGATCCACTATGCGCGGTCGGAGGGATTGAAGCGCCTGTCCGGCCAGGTGCTGACCGAGAACACCACGATGATCGGGATGTGCCGCGATCTCGGCTTCACCGTCACGATGGATCCGGACGATCACAGCATCGTCGACGTCGTGCTCGACCTTGATCGATCCGGCGTCGATGCGGTCGGCGCCGATATCCTGATCCGGCCTGCTGCGGCTGGGCGCTGACGACGCGTCAGCCGCGGCCGTGTCGGATCAGATCTGGCGTTCGACCAGCTTGAACTTGAGCTCGGCGATCGCTTCGGAGGGATTGAGGCCCTTCGGGCACGCCTTGGCGCAGTTCATGATGGTATGGCAGCGATAGAGGCGGAACGGATCCTCGAGATTGTCGAGCCGCTCGCCGGTCGCTTCGTCACGGGAGTCGGTGACCCAGCGGTTTGCCTGCAGCAGCGCGGCGGGGCCGAGGAAGCGTTCGCTGTTCCACCAGTAGCTCGGGCAGGAGGTCGAGCAGCAGGCGCAGAGGATGCACTCGTAGAGGCCGTCGAGCTTCTCGCGGTCCTCGTGGCTCTGCCTCCACTCCTTCTGCGGCGTCGGCGTCGTGGTCTTCAGCCACGGCTCGATCGAGGCATACTGGGCGTAGAAATTGGTCAGGTCGGGGACCAGGTCCTTCACCACCGGCTGGTGCGGCAGCGGATTGACCTTCACCGCGCCGCCCGCGCCGACGTCGTGCATCGACTTGGTGCAGGCCAGCGTGTTCTGGCCGTCGATGTTCATTGCGCAGGAGCCGCAGACGCCTTCGCGGCAGGAGCGGCGGAAGGTCAGCGTCGGGTCGATGTGGTTCTTGATCCAGATCAGACCGTCCAGCACCATCGGACCGCAATCGTGGGTGTCGACATAATAGGTGTCGACGCTCGGATTCTTGCCGTCGTCCGGGTTCCAGCGATACACCCGGAATTCGCGCGTCTCGGCGGCACCGGCCGGCTTCGGCCAGGTCTTGCCGCCGGAAATCTTCGAATTCTTCGGAAGTGCGAATTCAACCATGCTTGCTCGCCTTCGTTCTCAGTAGACCCGCGCCTTCGGCGGGATGTACTGCACGTCATTGGTCATCGTGTAGCTGTGCACCGGACGGTACTCGATCGCGGTCTTGCCGGCCGGATCGATCCAGGTCAGCGTGTGCTTCATCCAGTTCTTGTCGTCGCGGTCCGGGAAATCCTCGCGCGCATGCGCGCCGCGGCTTTCGGTGCGGTTGGCCGCCGAATCCATCGTCACGACCGCCTGCACGATCAGATTGTCGAATTCCAGCGTCTCGATCAGGTCGGAATTCCACACCAGCGAGCGGTCCGACACCGAGATGTCGCCGACGCCGCCATAGACCTTGTGGATCAGGTTCTGGCCTTCCTGCAGCACGTCGCCGGTGCGGAACACCGCGCAATTGTTCTGCATCACATGCTGCATGCTGTCGCGCAGCTTCGCGGTCGGCGTGCCGCCGGACGCGTGGCGGAAGTGGTCGAGCCGGCCGAGCGCGAGGTCGGACGAATCCTTCGGCAGCTCCGGCTGCTTGGCGTTCGCGGTCAGCTTGTCGGCAAGGCGCAGCGCCGCGGCGCGGCCGAACACCACGAGATCGATCAGCGAGTTGGAGCCGAGGCGGTTGGCGCCATGCACCGAGACGCAGGCCGCTTCGCCGATCGCCATCAGGCCCGGCACCACCGAATTGTCGTCGCCATTGCGCTTGGTCAGCACCTCGGCGTGATAGTTCGTGGCGATGCCGCCCATGTTGTAGTGCACGGTCGGCACGATCGGGATCGGCTCGCGGGTGACGTCGACATTGGCGAAGATCTTCGCCGATTCGGAGATGCCCGGCAGCCGCTCATGCAGCACCTTCGGATCGAGGTGATCGAGGTGCAGGAAGATGTGGTCCTTCTTCTTGCCGACGCCGCGACCTTCGCGGATCTCGATCGTCATCGCGCGCGAGACGACGTCGCGCGAGGCGAGGTCCTTGGCCGACGGCGCATAGCGCTCCATGAAGCGCTCGCCCTCGGAGTTGACGAGATAGCCGCCTTCGCCGCGGGCGCCTTCGGTGACGAGACAGCCCGAGCCGTAGATGCCGGTCGGGTGGAACTGAACGAATTCCATGTCCTGCAGCGGCAGGCCGGCGCGCAGCACCATGCCGCCGCCGTCGCCGGTGCAGGTGTGCGCCGAGGTGCAGGAGGCATAGGCGCGGCCATAGCCGCCGGTCGCCAGGATCGTGGTCTGGGCGCGGAAGCGGTGCAGCGTGCCGTCGTCGAGCTTGAGTGCGATCACGCCGCGGCAGACGCCCTGATCGTCCATAATCAGGTCGATGGCGAAGAACTCGATGAAGAACTCGGCCGAGTGGCGCAGGGACTGGCCATACATCGTGTGCAGCATGGCGTGACCGGTGCGGTCGGCGGCGGCGCAGGTGCGCTGCGCCTGGCTCTTGCCGAAGTCGATGGTCATGCCGCCGAACGGGCGCTGATAGATCTTGCCGTCCTCGGTGCGCGAGAACGGAACGCCCCAATGCTCGAGCTCGTAGACCGCGTCGGGCGCGTTGCGCACCATGTATTCGATCGCGTCCTGGTCGCCGAGCCAGTCCGACCCCTTCACGGTGTCGTACATGTGCCAGCGCCAGTCGTCCTGATGCATGTTGCCGAGCGAGGCCGAAATGCCGCCCTGCGCCGCCACCGTATGCGAGCGGGTCGGGAACACCTTGGTGATGCATGCGGTGCGCAGCCCGGCTTCCGAGCAGCCGACCACGGCGCGCAGGCCGGCGCCGCCGGCGCCGACCACGACGACGTCGTAGGTATGGTCCTGGATCGGGTAGGCCTTGCCGTTCGTGGCCGGGCCACCGTTGGTGGCCTTGCCGTTTCCTTCACCGGCCATGGATCAAACTCCCGACGACAATTTGAGGATTGCGTAGATCGAGGCCAATGCGACCGCGACGCAGAAGAAGTTGTTCGCCATCACGCTGGCGATCTTCAGCTTCTCGTTGTGGATGTAGTCTTCGATCACGACCTGCATGCCGATCTTCATGTGCCAGGTGCTGGCGATGATGAAGAGCAGCAGGATGATGGCGATCGGGATCGAGCCGAGGATCTGCGCCGCGCCGGCATGGTTGCGGCCGATCAGCGTGATCACCACGACGATCACGGGAACGATCAGCAGCGTCATCGCAACCGCGGTGAGGCGCTGGCGCCAGAAATCGCCCGTACCGGTGTGCGCGGAGCCGAGGCCGCGGACGCGCTCCAGCGGCGTGCGCATCGAAGAGGGGCCGCTCATCGTCCACCTCCCACGGCGTAAGCGATGATCCAGATCAGCACGGTCAGCGCGATGCCGGCGACCAGCGCGCCCCAGGTCAGCGCTTCGCGCTCATTGGCCTTGAAGCCGTAGCCGAGATCCCAGACGAAATGCCGGATGCCGCTGCACAGATGGTGCATCAGCGCCCATGTGTAGCCGAACACGATCAGCTTGCCGATCGCGCTGCCGGTGAAGGCCTGGACGTTGGCGTAAGCCGAGGGGCCGGAGGCGGCGGCGATCAGCCACCAGGCCAGCAGCAGCGTGCCGAAATAGAGCGCCAAACCCGTGGCGCGGTGGACGATGGACAGCGCCATCGTCAGCGTCCACCGATAGGTCTGCAAATGGGGTGAAAGCGGTCGTTCGATCCTGGCGGTCATCGGCGGGCTTTATGTTGTGAGGGACCGCGGCCGGCCCATCGGGGAACGCGGTAGAGGATTTCTATTTACGGACTAGGATCACCCCGCGCAACGGCCAAATAGCCTTCGGTCGAACCGAAGTTCATTGTTAGACTTGCCGAATTCTGGTTGATCCGCAGTGTGGTATACCAGATGCAAGGTCGAGCGAACCAAGTAGTGAATCTAGGTACTCGCGGATCAATGGGCGCGCTCAACCGCCCGCAAACGGGGTCCGCAAGGCATCGATTCTGCCCCACTGTTCCACCAGATAATCGACAAATGCCCTGATCTTAGGCGATGCGAGACGTGACGGCTGAAGCATCAGATGCAGCGGCGTCGGTGCCGGCTCGTGGTCGATCAGCAGGCGCGTCAAGCGACCGTCGGCGAGCTCGGACTGCACTTGCCAGGACGGCACGCGGACGATGCCGGCGCCCTCCCGCGCTGCACTGACCAGCGCGTCGAGGCTATTCATCCAGAGCCGACCGGATATGCGGATTTTGCGACCCGTCTTGCTGCCGTCGGCAAAGCGCCACTCCGCGCTGCCGGGCGAATCGGAAAACACTAGGCAGTCATGCCCGGCAAGATCATCCGGTGTCTGCGGCGCGCCGCGGCGGGCCAGATAGTCGGGCGCTGCGCATGAGATCATCTGGAGATCGGTGAGCTTGCGCGCCACGAGCAGCGAGTCGCGCAAGCGGCCGATGCGTATAGCCAGATGGATATCCTCCTCGACCATGTCCACCGCGCGGTCGATCAACAGCAAGTCGACGGACAGCGCTGGATAGCGGCGCAGAAACTCGACCAGCAAGGGCGCGATCACGAGCCGCCCGATCAAACTCGGCGAGCTGACGCGGATCCGCCCCGATGGCTGATGCGGGTCGCGCGCCAGCGCCGCCTCGATCTCCCTGACCTCGCCGAGGATCGATTTCGCGCGCTCGTAGAGGATGCGTCCGTCGTCGGTCAGCGCGAGCTGGCGGGTGGTACGCAGCAGCAGGCGGGTGCCGAAATGCTCCTCCAGCGCGCTGATCTGCCGGCTCACCGAGGTCAGCGAGCTCGGCAGCGCGCGCGCGGCCGCCGACAGGCTGCCGCTCTCGACCGCGCGAACAAAGGCCGCCATCGCCGCAAGCTGGTCCAAGCTCGATCCTTCCGCATTTCGCAAGAGAGCCTGCTCATTTGCAGCAATACCCCCGTCTTTCAGAAGGGTCTAGCCTGACGGCTCCACGATTTGAGGAGTTCGCCTTGGCCTCAACGTCCATCCCTCCGAATTCGCTCGAGCGGCGCAGACGTGCCGGCCGCGCCGGTGTCGACGATCCGATCCTCCTGCTTGTTTTCTACTGCGTCGGACTGTTAATCGACGTGCTGACGTTGCCGATGCAGGGCGCGACGTCCTCGATCCCTCTCCGCTTTGCCTTGATTGCGGTCGCTGCTCCCGTCGCAGCGTCGGTCGCGCTGTGGTTGGCCGACCGCACCGAGGCGGGCGTCTCATGACGATGCGAAGGACATGATGGCCGGCCTCGATCCCAAGGAATTGCTCGAGCTTGCGCTGCTGCTGATCGCGGTCGGCGCGCTGTCCGGCTTTCTCGCCGGGCTGTTCGGCATCGGCGGCGGCGCGATCTTGGTGCCGGTGTTCTACGAATGCTTTCGCCTCGCCGGCGTGCCGCTCGAAGTGCGGATGCCGCTGTGCATCGGCACCTCGCTCGCGATCATCATCCCGACCTCGCTGAGCTCGTTCCGCGCCCATTATCGCCGCGGCGCGGTCGATATGGAGATCCTGAAGCGCTGGTGGCTGCCGATTGTGATCGGCGTCGCCGCCGGCAGCGTCACCGCGCGCTTCGCGCCGGAGCGGCTGTTCAAGATCGTGTTCGTGCTGGTGGCGTGGTCGGCAGCCGCACGATTGCTGCTGGCGCGCGAGACCTGGAAGTTCGGCGACGATGTGCCGAAGGGCTTTTTGATGCGCGTCTATGGCTTCTTCGTCGGCCTGCTCTCGACACTGATGGGCATCGGCGGCGGCCTGTTTGCCAACCTCTTAATGACCTTCTACGGCCGGCCGATCCATCAGGCGGTTGCGACTTCTTCCGCGCTTGCGGTGCTGATCTCGATTCCCGGCGCGCTGGGCTACGTCTATGCCGGCTGGCCCGCCGCCGCGCGCTTTCCCGACGTCGCCGCGCTGCAACTGCCGTTCGCGCTCGGTTACGTCTCGCTGATCGGTGCGCTGCTGGTGATGCCGACCACGCTCGTCACCGCGCCGCTCGGCGTCAAGGTCGCGCACGCGCTGTCGAAGCGGGCGCTGGAGGTGGCGTTCGGGGCCTATCTCTTCATTGTCGGCGGGCGGTTCGTGATCAGCCTCGCCGGAGGGCACTGATCGGCTCGTCCTTCAGCCGTACTTCGCTGTGACCCCACCGTCGGAGGTCTCCGACACCCTCGATCCGATCGGCGTGGGACAGGAATCGCAAGCGTGCTCCGATCATTTCAGGAGCTATTGGCAATTTCAGTTTCTCGCAGTCTGCCATCGCGATCCCTATAATCCTCGCGACCTTTTGCCATCGCGATGTCAGGGCCGACATGATGACGTCGTCGAGCGCAGCTTCCGTAGCGCCACGGGGGAGACGCACGTCACTCCACTTCAGTTCGGAGCTCGGAGCAGGGAGTTCTTCGTGCAACTCCAGCTTCATCAGGTCGCGAAACTATTCGTAGAGCGGTAGCATCACCTGCCATTCCAGCTCGAGCAGGAGGTCATAAAGCGGGCCATCCAATTCAAGCCGCTCCTGCTTTCCGAGCTCCGCAATCGCGATTCGAGCCTTCTTCATCGCCTCGTGCGCGATGACGAGTTGATCGTTAATCTGGATAGCCTGCTCCCGCTCCATCTACCCCTCACGACGTTCTTGCGGCTTCATCCCTTCGCGTAGATATCCTTATACTTATCGCGCAAAATATTCTTCTGCACCTTGCCCATTGCGTTGCGCGGCAATTCGTCGACGACGAAGACGCGCTTCGGCATCTTGAACTTCGCCAGCCGCCCGTCGAGCGCCTTCAGCACCGAGGCCTCGCTGACATCGGCGCCCTTGCTGCAGACCAAAACGGCGGTGACGCCTTCGCCGAAATCGGCATGCGGCACGCCGATCACGGCTGACTCGATCACGCCGGGCATGGCGTCGATCTCGCTCTCGATCTCCTTCGGGTAGACATTGAAGCCGCCCGAGATCACGAGATCCTTGCCGCGGCCGAGGATGTGGACATAGCCCTTGTCGTCGATCTTGCCGAGATCGCCGGTGATGAAGAAGCCGTCGCCACGGAATTCGGCCTTGGTCTTCTCCGGCATGCGCCAGTAGCCCTGGAACACGTTCGGGCCCTTCACCTCGATCATGCCGATGGTCTCGCGCGCGAGCTCCTTGCCGCTCTCGGGATCGGTGACCCGCACCGAGACGCCGGGCAGCGCGAAGCCGACCGCGCCGGGCACACGGTCGCCGTCATAGGGGTTGCTCGTGTTCATGTTGGTCTCGGTCATGCCGTAGCGCTCGAGCACGGCATGCCCAGTGCGTGCCGACCATTCGCGATGGGTGTCGGCGAGCAGCGGCGCCGAGCCTGAGATGAACAGCCGCATGTGCCTGGTGGCGTCCTTGTTCAGGCCGGGATTCTGCAGCAGGCGGGTATAGAAGGTCGGCACGCCCATCATCACGGTGGCGCGGGCCATCAGCTTGATGATCACATCCGGATCGAACTTCGGCAGGAAGATCATCGAGGCGCGCGCGAACAGCGTCACGTTGCTGGCCACGAACAGGCCGTGGGTGTGATAGATCGGCAGCGCGTGGATCAGCACGTCCTTGTCGGTGAAGCGCCAGTAGTCGACCAGCGAGTACGAGTTCGAGGCCAGATTGTCGTGCGACAGCATCGCGCCCTTGGAGCGGCCGGTGGTGCCCGACGTGTAGAGGATCGCGGCGAGATCGTTATTACCGCGCGGCACCGTGGCGAATTCCGTCGCCGCCTTGTCGGCGGCCTCGGTCAGCGAACCCTTGCCGCTGGCACCGAGCGTCTCGACCTTGGCGCCCACCTTGGCTGCGATCGCCTTGATGCCGTCCTGCTTGGAAGGATCGCAGACCACCAGCGCCGGCTCGGCATCGGTGATGAAGTATTCGAGCTCGTTCAGCGTATAGGCGGTGTTCAGCGGCAGATAGACGCCGCCGGCGCGCACGGTGGCGAGATACAGCACCAGGGCCGAAACCGACTTCTCGGTCTGCGCCGCGACGCGGTCGCCCGGCTTGACGCCGCGCTCAACCAGCACGTTCGCCATCTGGCCTGCGCGCGCGATCAGATCGCCATAGGAGATGCGGCTGCCGTCGAGCTGCTCGATCGCGAGCCGGCCGGGGTCGTCGAGGCCGTCGAACAGGCGGGAAAACAGATTGGCGTTGGTGGTCGTGTTCATGCAAAGATTCCCCGAGGGGCAAGGGCCGGAAGATTTCGGCTGGATTAGCAAAAACGCCCTTCGGAAAGCAACGGAGACAGTTTGCATGACAAACAATGGGAAACGCGTGGCCTGGGTCACCGGCGGCGGCACCGGAATCGGCGAATCCGGGGCGGAATTCCTGGCTGCGGACGGCTGGACGGTGGTGGTCTCCGGCCGCCGCAGGGAAGAGCTCGACCGCGTGGTGGCCGGCATCACGAAAAACGGCGGCAAGGCCGAGGCGATCCCGCTTGATGTCAGCAACAAGGCCGACGTCAACAAGGCCGCCGAGGCGATCGTCGCCAAGCACGGCCGCATCGACCTCCTGGTCAACAGCGCCGGCATCAACGTGCCGAAGCGCAGCTGGGCCGACATGGAACTGGAAGGTTGGGACAAACTGGTCGAGATCAACCTCAACGGCGTGCTCTACTGCATGCGCGCGGTGCTGCCGACGATGCGCAAGCAGAAGGACGGCTGCATCATCAATGTCGCCTCCTGGGCCGGCCGCCACGTCTCGAAGATGCCGGGCCCGGCCTACACCACGACCAAGCACGCGGTGCTGGCGCTGACCCATTCCTTCAACATGGACGAATGCGTCAACGGCCTGCGCGCTTGCTGCCTGTCGCCGGGCGAGGTTGCGACCCCGATCCTGAAGCAGCGGCCGGTGGTGCCGAGCGAAGCCGAGCAGGCCAAGATGCTGCAGCCGGAGGATTGCGGCCGCACTATCGCCTTCGTCGCCAGCATGCCGGCACGGGTCTGCATGAATGAGATCCTGATCAGCCCGACCCACAACCGCGGATTTATTCAGACGCCGGCGAACCGGGATTAGAGTAGCTCTCACAACGGTCGTCCCGGCGAAAGCCGGGACCCATAACCACAGGGTCGGATTGTTGGGCGCGCTGTGGCTCCAGCGACGCCCGATAACGGCCATTCGTGGTTATGGGTCCCGGCTCGCGCTTCGCTTGGCCGGGACGACGGCGTGGATGGTTGTGCGATCTACGTCACTCGATGATCTCGTTCAATTCCTTGCCGGTATGCTCCGGCACGAACAGGAACACGCCGATCGCCATCGCGATCATCAGCACGGGGATGCAGAGGAACGACAGTGCGAACGAGCCGGTATGCTGCTGGAGCGCGATCGAGACGAAGGGGAACAGCACGAAGCCGACGAAATAGGCGATCGCCCAGACCACGCCGTTGGCGGCGCCGCGGATCCGGGTCGGGAAGATCTCCGCGGTCAGCGTCGTGCTCGGGCCCCAGAAGCCGAGGAAGCCGAGACACCAGGCGAGCCCGAACGCCCACAGCAGCACGCGGTCCTCGGAATAGACCCAGAGCGTCATGAAGATCGCGCCCTCGATCAGGGTGATGATGAAGGTGCGGCGGCGGCCGATCTTGTCGATCAGCCAGCCGACCAGACACAAGCCAAGGAAACCGCACAGCCCGTAGAACACGTAGAACAGGCTGTATTCGGCGGTCGACCAGTGCTTCTCGGTCGACAGGTATAGCGGCATCCAGGCGCCGACCGTGCCGTAGATGCAGGTCGAGGCGCAGGCGACGAACAGCGCGACAAGCGTGGCGGGCAGCACGTCGGGCATGAACACCTGGCGGATGCCGACCGACTTGGCCTTGCCGAACCAGGCGCTGTCCTCGGCGCTGACCGTGCCGCCGCGCGCCAGCGTCTCCGAGATGCGCCGCTTGCGGTCCTGCGCGCGCACCCAATAGGGCGATTCCGGGCAGGTGGAGCGGATATAGATCGCGAGCAGCGCGATCACGCCGGGCACCATCACGGCGATGCGCCAGCCGAAATTGGCGGCCACGAGCCCGGTGATCGCACCGGCGAGCGTGGCGCCGAGGCACCAGGCCGAGCGGGTGATGCTGATGACGCGGCCGCGGAGCCGGGCCGGCCAGGTCTCCGCCACCAGCATCGAGCCGAGCGACCATTCGCCGTTCAGTGCGAAGAACAACAGCGAGCGCGCGATCACGAACACCGCGAAGGTCGGCGACATCGCCGCGACCGGCATCAGGAGCGAGAACAGCGCGATATTGACGGCGAGCAGCGTGCGGCGACCGTAGCGGTCGGCGAGCCATGGCCAGAAGTAAAGCCCCGCGATGCCGATCAACAGCGCGATCTGCATGCCGGAGCGGTACTCCGGCAGGCTCAGCGAAAATTCCTTGATCACCATCGGCGAGATCAGCGCGAAGATCACGCCGTCCATGCCGTCGAAGCCCCAGCCGAGCGCGTTGGCGGTGGCGATGTGCCAATGCGTTTTCGTGATCTCGGTTGTGTCCGCAACCGCGCGGTAGTTGGCGTATTGCAGGTGCTTCTGCTCGAGCGGACCGATGTCGATGCTTGCATCGCTCACCGCAGGTGCGGCGTGGCCGTCAGCCGTGATGCTGCTCATGATGCCTCCCCGTGGCCGCTTTCTGCGAAGCCGTGCCGCAACCTCAAGCTGAACCAATCAGCTAGTGGCGGCAAGCAAATTGCTCGCGGCAGCGCACGCGTCCATTCCGCTGAATGGAATGCCTGGCGGGCTGCGCGAGGCGTCGCGCGTACGCAGCGCGCGCCGGCCGGTTTCAACAATCACAAAGAATTATTTCCGGAAACCGTCCGGAAAACCTGCCGTAGCTCGGCCAACGACGACGCATTCATCAATCAGCACGCGCCGTTGTTGCCCCTTCAACGCCGGCGAAGCCTCGCCGGTCGGCCTACTCATCGGGAGACGAAACCATGTCGAAGCGTATTGCCTATCTCACCGCCGCCGCCTTCAGCGCGCTCGCAATCACGGCCACTGTCGTGGCGCCGGTCCGCGCCGAGGAAAAGACCGTGATGGTCGGTGGCGCCGCGATGTTCCCGTCGAAGAACATCGTGCAGAACGCCGTCAATTCGAAGGATCACACCACGCTCGTCGCCGCGGTGAAGGCCGCGGGCCTGGTCAGCACGCTGGAAAGCAAGGGCCCGTTCACCGTGTTCGCGCCGACCAATGCCGCGTTCGGCAAGCTGCCGACCGGAACCGTCGACAACCTGGTCAAGCCCGAGAACAAGGCGACGCTGACCAAGATCCTCACCTACCATGTGGTGCCGGGCAAGCTCGAGGCCTCCGACCTCACCGACGGCAAGAAGCTGAAGACCGCCGAGGGCGAGGAACTGACCGTGAAGAAGCAGGACGGCAAGGTCTGGATCGTCGACGCCAAGGGCGGCAGCTCGATGGTGACGATCTCGAACGTCAACCAGTCGAACGGCGTCATCCATGTGGTCGACACCGTGCTGATGCCGGCGACGTAACACCTGGCGGCCTGATTTAGTCCCTCAAAGGACCGGCGACATAGCGAGCCGGCGCCTCGCCCCGGCTCGCATTTTTGTGACTATATCAAGTGGCGTATATCAAACTGATGGTGCGCGACCCCGTAACGGAACGCCGGTTCCGGGCGTATAATCCGGTAACGACCACGAGCAGAGACATCCCATGACGAGCCTTGCCGTCAGCGACCACCAGGCAGAGACCGCGGCGCCCGCGAAGGCGATCCAGCCGGTCTGGGTGCGCATGGTGCACTGGATCAACGCCTTCGCGATGATCCTGATGATCATGTCCGGCTGGCAGATCTACAACGCCTCGCCGCTGTTTGGCTTCACCTTCTCGCGGAGCATCACGCTCGGCGGCTGGCTCGGGGGTGCGCTGCTCTGGCACTTCGCGGCGATGTGGCTGTTGATGGTCAACGGCCTGGTCTATCTGGCGCTGGGTTTTGCCACCGGCCGCTTTCGCAAGAAGCTGCTGCCGATCACCCCTGGCGGCGTGATTGCCGACACCAAGGCGGCGCTGACCTTCAAGCTGTCGCATGACGATCTCAGCAAATACAATTCCGTGCAGAAATTGCTCTATGCCGGCATCATCATCGTCGGCGTCGTCATCGTGCTGTCCGGCCTGTCGATGTGGAAGCCGGTGCAGTTGCACTGGCTGGTGTCGCTGTTCGGCGGCTACGATTTCGCCCGCTATATTCACTTCACCTGCATGGCGCTGATCGTCGCCTTCCTGGTGATCCATGTCGCGCTCGCGCTGCTGGTGCCGAAGAGCCTGCGCGCCATGATCATCGGACGCTAGGGAGGTAGTCATGGGTCGTCTCCGCAAGCTCCTGATCCCCGGTGTCGACAAGAAGCTGCTCGTGCGCGATGCGGTGAAGACGATGCCGGAGCTGACGCGCCGCCGCTTCATCACGGCGGGCACCAGCCTCGGCGCGCTGACGCTGCTCACCGGCTGCGACGTGGTCGATTCGTCGTCGGCCGAGGAAATGCTGAAGCAGGTCTCGAAGTTCAACGACGCGGTGCAGGCCTGGATGTTCAATCCGGATGCGCTGGCGCCGACCTTTCCCGAGAGCATGATCACCAAGCCGTTCCCGTTCAACGCCTATTACGATCTCGACGACGCACCTGAGATTGCGGCAGCGGACTGGAAGCTCGAGGTGCGCGGGCTGGTCGACAACAAGAAGTCGTGGACGCTCGACGAATTGTACAAGCTGCCGCAGGTCAAGCAGGTGACGCGGCATATCTGCGTCGAGGGCTGGAGCGCGATCGGCAGCTGGACCGGCACGCCCTTGCGCGATTTCCTCAAGCTGGTCGGCGCCGACACCCGCGCCAAATATGTCTGGTTCCAGTGCGCCGACAAGGACGGCTACAACTCGCCGCTCGACATGCGCTCGGCGCTGCACCCGCAGACCCAGATGACGTTCAAATTCGCCGACGAGGTCCTGCCGCGCGCCTACGGCTTTCCGATGAAAATCCGGGTCCCGACCAAGCTCGGCTTCAAGAACCCGAAATACGTGCTCTCGATGGAAGTCACCAACGACTACAAGGGCGGCTACTGGGAAGACCAAGGCTACAATTCGTTCAGCGGGAGCTGACGCGAAGCGTCATTCCGGGATGGTCCGAAGGACCAGACCCGGAATCTCGAGATTCCGGGTTCGATGCTATTGCATCGCCCCGGAATGACTCAGGGAGTCACCTTCCTTTGAAACGCCGACAGCAGCGCGCCGAGCGCGAGCATCGCGGCCGAGACGTTCAACGCGAATGACAGGCTGCCGACCGCGTCGGTGATGGCGCCGACCACGATCGGTCCGAGCGTCTGGCCGATGCCGAAGGCGATGGTCATCGCCGCGATCGCGGTCGGCCAGGACTGCGGCGGGTAGTTGAAGCGCACGAAGGCGGTGGTCGAGCCAACCACGGCGAAGAAGGCGACGCCGAACACCAGCGCCGAGATCGCAAGCAGCAGCGGCGAATGCCCGAAGATCGGCAGGCTGGCGCCGAGCGCGTTGACGCCGAGGATGATGGTGGTGGCGAGCCCGCCGCGGTCGAGCGCCAGCACCCGCCCCCAGACCCAGGGCGTGACGAATGCGCTGACGCCGATCAGGCTCCAGAACGCGCTCTGTGCAGCCGCGCCGCCGCCGCCGTCGCGGACATAGGCGATCATGAAGGTCATGTAGGCGATGTAGCCGGCACCGAACAGGAAATAGGCGGCGAGGTAGATCAGGACCGGCATCACGGCGAATTGGGTCCGCACGATGCCGCCGGCGGCGGCGTTGGCGTGGAGCGGCGCCAGCATCAGCGGCACGGTCATGATCGCGGAAAGCAGCGTCATCGCCCACCACACGATCCACCACGAGCCGGCGCCAAAACCCTGCAGCACGAAGGGCGCGATCAATCCGGATGCGAGGATGCCGACGCCCGGCCCGGCATAGAACAGGCTGAGCAGGAAGTTCGCGCGTTCCGGTCGCGATTGCGCGATCGTCGCCGCGAGCGCGCCGCCGCCGACGAAGCCGATCGCGGCGGCGAAGCCCACCAGCAGGCGGGCAAAACTCAGCACCACGAAATTGCCCGAGAGGGCGCAAAGCGCCAGCGACAGCGCGCAGGCCAGCGTCGACCAGCGTACCGATGCGGCAAGCCCGAAGCGTTCAATCAGACGCGAGGCGAGCAGCGCGCCGGCCAGATAGCCGGCGGCATTGATCGTGTTCATGAAGCCGGCGGCCGAATAGGACCAGGCCAGCGAGTCGCGCATGTCGGGCAGCACCAGCGAATAGGCAAACCGGCCGATGCCGAGACCGACCGTCGGTGCGAGCGACAGAATAAGGATCAGCCGCGCGGGATGCGGGTAGGACGGGGCGGGGGCTCTCACAATTCACTCCGGCAATGCCCGCATTGTGACAGGCCGCGGCGGCGCTGCCCAGCGCCGATGCCCGCAACACTGTCTTGCGTATCAGGCAATCAGGCGATCAGGACCAGCGCGACGCCGATCACGGTCAGCAGGGTGCCGCCGACGATCCGCGCGGTGATCTCGACATGCTTGAGCATCATCGCGCTCATCACCACGGTGACCAGCGGATAGATCGCGGCAAGCGGCGCCACCAGCGTGATCGGGCCGTTGCGGACCGCGGCGAACAGGCTGAGCGCGCTGAGCCCATTGCTGATCCCGGTCAGCGCGAACCAGAATCGGCCCTCGCGCGGCGCCTGCACCATGAAGCTGCCCTTGCGGACCCGTTGCACGGTCAGCACCACCAGCGAGGACATGACATAGCCGACCAGGCAGGCCCATAGCGGGCTCGGCCAGATCGCAAGGCCGAGCTTGGCGATCGGCGGCACGATGCCGCGCACCAGCGCGCTCGCGAGCGGCAGCAGCAGGGCCCAGCTGCGCCAATGGCCGAGGTCGCGCGGCCTCGTCACGGTGATGATGGCGGCGCCCGCGACCGCGACGACGAGGCCGATGAGCTGCTGCGGCAGCAAGGGCTCGTGCAGCAGCACCACGGCGGCGGTGACCGCAAACAGCGGCGCCAGATTGCCCAAGGTCGAGGTGATGACCGGTCCCAGCGCCCGGTTCGACGCAAAGGTCAGGAGCGTCAGCGAGGCCGGGAAGAACAGCCCGATCGCCATGAAGATCGGCAGGGCGCGCCAGACCACCGGCTCGCCGTGCAGGATCAGCGGCGACAGCACCAGGAACAACAGGGTGAAAGAGGGCACGCTGATCGCGGCGCCCGACAGCGGCTCGACGGTGCGCAGGCCGAGCTGCGCCAGCACCACCCCGGCGCCGAGGAAAATCGCCGAGGCGAAGGCGTAGACGATGGCTGCGGTCATGAGGTCCGTCTTGTTGGCTTCTTGTTAGCTTCTTGGGGCGCGGGTTGCTCGTTGGGGCCATTCTGGGCCGATCCGGGGTGCCTTGCCAATCCGGCTCCGGCGTTTTAGCACTCCGGCCGGATTTCCCCCGCTCGTCATGCCCGGGCTCGACCCGGGCATCCATCCATCTTCAGAGAGGCCTTTCGAAGCGGGATGGATTGCCGGGTCATCTGTGCGAGGACGCGCTTCGCGCTTTTGCCCGGCAACGACAACAACGATTAGCTCGAGGTAACATCATGGCGACCCATAAACTGCTGCTTCTCCCCGGCGACGGCATCGGCCCCGAAGTGATGGCCGAGGTGCAACGCGTGATCGACTGGCTGAATGCGCAGGGCATTGCGAAGTTCGAGACCGAGCAGGGCCTGGTCGGTGGCTCCGCCTATGACGCCCACAAGGTGTCGATCTCCGAAGGCGACATGGCCAAGGCGACGGCGGCGGACGCCGTGATCTTCGGCGCGGTCGGCGGCCCGAAATGGGACAGCGTGCCCTATGAGGTCCGTCCCGAGGCCGGCCTGCTGCGGCTGCGCAAGGATCTCGGCCTGTTCGCCAATTTGCGCCCGGCGGTGTGCTACCCGGCGCTCGCCGAGGCCTCGAGCCTGAAGCGCGACGTGGTCGAGGGTCTCGACATCATGATCGTGCGCGAGCTCACCGGTGGCGTCTATTTCGGCGAACCGAAGACCATCACCGATCTCGGCAACGGCCAGAAGCGCGCGGTCGACACCCAGGTCTACGACACCTACGAGATCGAGCGCATCGGCCGCGTCGCCTTCGACCTGGCGCGCAAGCGCAAGAACAAGGTGACGTCGATGGAGAAGCGCAACGTCATGAAGTCGGGCGTGCTCTGGAACGAGGTCATGACCCAGGTCCATGCGCGCGAATACAAGGACGTCACGCTCGAGCACCAGCTCGCTGATTCCGGCGGCATGAACCTCGTCAAGGCGCCGAAGCAGTTCGACGTCATCGTGACAGACAATCTGTTCGGCGACATGCTGTCCGACATCGCGGCGATGCTGACCGGCTCGCTCGGCATGCTGCCGTCGGCCTCGCTCGGCGAAGTCGACTCGAAGACGAAGAAGCGGCGCTCGCTGTTCGAGCCGGTGCACGGCTCGGCGCCCGATATCGCAGGCCGAGGCCTCGCCAACCCGATCGCGATGATCTCGTCGTTCGGCATGGCGCTGCGCTATTCCTTCGACATGGGCGAGCTCGCCGACAAGGTCGATGCCGCGATCGCGGCCGTGCTCGCCAGCGGCCTGCGCACCGCCGACATCAAGTCGGAAGGCACCACGCCGGCCAGCACGAGCCAGATGGGCGAGGCGATCCTGAAGGAATTGCAGAAGCTGCACGCGTGATGGCGCGCGGCTGACACAAACACGATGTCGTCCCGGCGAAGGCCGGGACCCATACGCCGCGGCTTCTCAATCTGAAGCGACTGGCAGACGAGCGTCATAACCAACAGCAGTGGTTATGGGTCCCGGCCTTCGCCGGGACGACGCAGGACGTTGAACATCAGTAAGCTGGGCAAAGCGAAAGCGCGCCCACCCTACACTTTGATCCAAATAAAAATGCCCGGCCGGAGCCGGGCATTTTCGTGTCGGTGCTCGCCGAAATTCTCAGTACAGCGGGAAATTCCGCGGATAGCCGCCGAGATCGGCCGGCGTGCTGAGCGGCTGGCGATCGATCGGGCGATTGTTGTTCTCGCGTGCGAACGTGGGGTAGCCGATCTCCGGCGGATACGCGTAATCGTTAAACTTGCGATCGCCCGGCAGCACTTCGGTGCCGGCGTCGAGCCACGAGCGCGTGGTGACGTAAACGCGGGTGCGCGGACCCTGCTGATAGACGCGGTTCGGACCCTGCGCGCCGTAATAGCGGCGGCCGTCGCGGTCATACTGCTCCTGCTGCTTGCGCTTGGCCGGGCTCTGCGCGCTGGCCGCGGTCATGCCGAACGCAGTTGCGGTGACGGCAGCCGCGGCAAGCAACACCACGAGCTTGTTCGCGGCAGGGAATTTCAAGGTCATCGCATCCTCGTCATTACGGCCCCATCGGGGCTGGCGCGTCCGCCAAAATCACTCGGAACACATTGTAGCCATGGTGGGGAGGCCGTCACTAGGTCAATTGCGCCACACCGGCCGAGATAATGCGTGTCCAAGCGCAAAAGTTTCATGAAAACCAGTGCCTTGCCACGGTCTCGCCATCAAAGGGCGCCGCGCAGGCGCGGGTTCTCGCTGCCCATGACCCAGTCGGCCGACAGGGCCGGCGCGCCGGAGGTAACGTAGTCGGTGCGCTTGAGCTCGGCATGCGCGAACAGGGCGGCGAGCCGCGGATCGTTGCCCGCGGCCAGCAGGGTCAGGCGGTTCAGCATGCAGACGATCGCGGCGCGCCGGGCCGGCAGGCTGGTGCCCTGGCAGGTCCAGCCGGAGATCCGGAGGTCAGGCGCGTCGGCCTGCTTGAGGAAGCCGAGGCAGGCGCGGTCGCCGTCCTGCCGCGCCGGGCGCAGCAAGGTGACGTTGCCGAACTTGCTGTCGACGATGCCGGCCGCCTCGAGCTCGCGGACGCCGCTCGGGTCGAGCCGCCCGGCAATCTCGGTGACCGCAGGGCCCATGGCCTCGCCGCTGGGGCGGTAGATTTCCAGCTCGGCGACCGGTGCACCGTTGGCATCGGCCCAGCGGAAGACGTCCTTGCGGCCGCCTTCGGGGTGCCGGAAGATCTCATAAGTCTCTGTTTTGTCTCGCAGATCGAGCCGGCTCACGGCAAACGCCGGCGCCGTGCGGCCGGCCGGGCTCCAGCTCGCGGCGGCAGGTGCCGCCATCGCCGTTGCGTCGGGTAGCTGCTTCCATAGATAGTTGCCGAGGACGACGAACAGCGCGAGCACGGCGACATAGGCGAACAGCCGGGAGAGCGTGGCGTACACCTCGTCGACGAAGCTCGTCAGCGCTGACGGATTTCTCGTATGATGGGGCGCGGCCGGACCGGCCCGAAATAAACGCATCAAAACGCTCAAAAGCTACGCAACGTTGTCTTGACGGGGTTTCTCGCATAGAAGCGCTGCCTCTTCCCTTTCCGCAGCTGGCGGGGGAACGGGCATTTTTCGTCGGAGAGTGAACGATGGGTTACAAAGTCGCAGTGGTCGGAGCGACCGGCAATGTCGGGCGCGAAATGCTCAACATTCTCGACGAGCGCAAATTCCCCGCCGACGAGGTCGTCGTGCTGGCCTCGCGCCGCAGCGTCGGCATCGAGGTCTCCTATGGCGACCGCACGCTGAAGGTGAAGGCGCTCGAGCACTATGACTTCTCCGACATCGACATCTGCCTGATGTCGGCCGGCGGCTCGGTCTCCAAGGAATGGTCGCCCAAGATCGGCGCGGCCGGTGCGGTCGTGATCGACAATTCCTCGGCCTGGCGGATGGACCCTGACGTGCCGCTGATCGTGCCGGAGGTGAACGCGGATGCGGTCGCCGGCTTCACCAAGAAGAACATCATCGCCAACCCGAACTGCTCGACGGCGCAGCTCGTGGTCGCGCTGAAGCCACTGCACGACAAGGCGACGATCACGCGCGTCGTGGTCTCGACCTATCAATCGGTGTCGGGCGCCGGCAAGGACGCGATGGACGAATTGTTCTCGCAGACCAAGGCCGTCTACACCAATGACGAGCTAGTCAATAAGAAGTTTCCGAAGCGCATCGCCTTCAACATCATTCCGCAGATCGACGTCTTCATGGAAGACGGCTTCACCAAGGAAGAGTGGAAGATGATGGTGGAGACCAAGAAGATCCTCGATCCCAAGATCAAGCTGACCGCGACCTGCGTGCGCGTGCCGGTCTTCGTCAGTCACTCCGAAGCCGTGAACGTCGAGTTCGCCAACCCGATCACGGCGGACGAGGCGCGCAACATCCTGCGCAATGCGCCGGGCTGCCTCGTGATCGACAAGCACGAGCCGGGCGGCTACGTCACGCCCTATGAGGCCGCCGGCGAGGACGCCACCTATATCAGCCGCATCCGCGAGGATGCGACGGTGGAGAACGGCCTGTCGTTCTGGTGCGTGTCGGACAATCTGCGCAAGGGCGCGGCGCTGAACGCCGTGCAGATCGCCGAGGTCCTGATCAACCGCAAGCTGATCACCGCGAAGCAGAAAGCGGCCTAGCAGCGGAAATCGGGAAGCGCGTGCCATGGCGGAAGCGGAAGAACCGGCGACCTACCGGCCCAATCCGACGCTGAAGCGCGTCGAAAGAAGCTTCGAAAGCCTGCTCTTCAACAGCCGCTGGCTGATGGCGCCATTCTATTTCGGCCTCGTCATCAGCCTCGCGGCATTGCTGCTCAAGTTCTGCATGGAGCTGTGGCACTTCATCCTGCATGTGCCGCAGGCCAAGGAATCCGACATCATCCTTGGCGTGCTTGCCCTGATCGACATCTCGCTGACCGGCAATCTGATCCTGATCGTGGTGTTTTCCGGTTACGAGAATTTCGTCTCGAAGATCGATCCGGAAGGGCACCCGGATTGGCCGGACTGGATGACCAAGGTCGATTTCGGCGGCCTGAAGCAAAAGCTGCTGGCGTCGATCGTCGCGATCTCGGCCATTCAGGTGCTGAAGGCGTTCATGAACATCGATACCATCTTCGATCCCAGCAAGCTCGCCTGGCTCGTCGGCGTGCACCTGGTGTTCGTGGTCTCGGCCTTCATGCTCGCGATCTCCGACCGCTGGGGCAGCGGCCATCACGGCGGGGAGTAGCCTCTATCCGCCTGATTTCAGCTCGTCGCGGACGCTGATGAATTCCTTCGCGACCCGGTCGAGCACGAACAGCGAGCCTTCGGCGACGCCGAAATAGGCGCCGTGCAGCTGCATCTCGCCGCTCTCCACGCGCTCGCGCACGAACGGGAAGGTCATCAGGTTCTCCAGCGAGCGGAACACCGCGGCCTTCTCGATGCGGACGACGAAGTCCTGCATCGTCTCATGCTCGCGTTGTTCGACGACCTCGCCGGGCTTGATGAACATCTGCATCCATTTGCCGATGAAGTCGCCCGGCGTGAGCGGCTTGATCTTGTCGACGAAGGCGCGGATGCCGCCGCACTGGGCGTGGCCCAACACCACGATATTCTTCACCTTCAAAACGGTCACGGCATATTCCAGCGCGGCCGAGACGCCGTGGGCGTTGCTGTCGGGCTGATAGACCGGAACCAAATTGGCGATGTTGCGGACCACGAACAATTCGCCGGGACCGGCGTCGAAGATCACCTCCGGCGAGACGCGGGAGTCGCAGCAGCCGATCACCATGGTCTCGGGAAACTGGCCGCGCTCCGACAGGTCGCGGTAGCGCGACTGTTCGGTCGGCAGCCGCTGGGTCGCGAATGTCCGGTAGCCGTCGATCAACTGCTTCGGAAAGAATTTCATGGCCTCTGGCTAACCACATGCGGGTAACGGGAACAAGACTTTCGGCGTGTGGCCTGAGATGATACGGCAGCGTTGAAGAATGGTTCCGCCCGATGCCCAAACAATGGACACCGGCGGAGCCCAAGCCCCCAGGAGAGTGTCGATGACCCGTCCGCGCCGCAGCCTGTTGTTCATGCCGGGATCGAATGCACGGGCGCTGGAAAAGGCCCGGACGCTGGCGGCGGACGGCATCATCCTCGACCTGGAGGATTCCGTGGCTCCCGACGCCAAGGCCACGGCCCGGGAGCAGATCGCCAAGGCGGTCGCGGCCAGGGGCTTTGGCAAGCGCGAGGTCCTGATACGCATCAACGCGCTCGACACGCCCTGGTGGGTCGACGACATCGGCATGGCCGGCAAGGCGCAGCCGGACGGGATCCTGGTTCCCAAGATTTCGACCGTCGGCGATCTCAACGCCGTGGCCGATCGCCTCAGCGACATCAATGCGCCTGCCTCGATCCGGGTCTGGGCGATGATCGAGACCGCGCGCGCGGTGCTCGACGCCGACAAGCTGGCCGCGGCATCGAAGGATTCCGAAACCCGGCTCGCCGGCTTCGTGTTCGGGCCGAACGACATTGCGCGGGAGACCCGGATCCGGATGAAGCCGGGCCGCGCGGCGATGATCCCGATGATCACGCATTGCATCCTGGCGACCCGCGCGCACGGGCTCGAGATCCTCGACGGGCCCTACAGCGACATCAGCAATGTCGACGGCTTCGCCGAGGAATGCGCGCAGGGCCGCGATCTCGGCTTCGACGGCAAGACGCTGATCCATCCGAGCCACATCGATGCCTGCAACGCGATCTTCACGCCGCCGGAGGCCGAGGTGGCCGAGGCGCGCAAGATCATTGCCGCCTTCGAGAAGCCGGAGAACGCCTCGCGCGGCGCGATCCAGCTCGACGGCCGCATGGTCGAGCGCCTGCACGCCGAAATGGCCAAGCGCACCATCGCGATCGCCGATGCAATCGCCGCGATGGGGCATTAGCCCCCCTGTGGGAGAAGGTGGCGCGAAGCGCCGGATGAGGGGTTGTCTCCGCTAGCGAGATTTATCCGTGCGGAGAGAAACCCCTCACCCGCACTCGCTTCGCGAGCGCATCCTCTCCCACAAGGGGAGGGGGTAAGACCGCGCCTGTATCAGCTGCCAAACCTCTCCGACGCCCATGATATGCCATAGCCGCGGGGCGGTCACATAATTTCTGAATAATAGAAGAGTACCGCTGATTTGCCCGACGAGTCAAGCTGCCATGTCGAGCGCCGGCAGCCGCCGGCTACTTTGCATGGGGTTGTTTTCGATATTTTGGCGGTGCGCCCCTCCAGGGGAGGGTGATTATCGCGCTCCAAACCTCTCCGCCGCCCACGCGTAGAGGCTGCCGGGGATCGGCGCCTCCTTGCCGCGCCCCTTCGGCGAGATGTGCAGGCCGATGATCCCGGGATCGTTCAGGTACTTCGAAAAATCCGACGGTTCGAAGAACAGTCTCGGCTCGGCGTGCACGGCGTAGAATGATCGCTTCGGCAGCGCGTGCTGCAATTCGCCTGCGCGGCGCGCCAGCGCGGTGAGCGCCGCCGGGCCGTAGATCGCGACGCGGATGTCGGCGAGGCGGTTGGATTTGCCGCGCAGCCGGCGCATCGCAAAGGTCAGGCGGTGGCGCAGCGCCAGCCAGTCCGGGATCAACTCGTCCTGCTGCATCAGCGCCTCGAAGGCGCGCACGATCGGATCGTCGGGCGGCAGATACAGCACGGAGTTGCCGAGCTGCCGCGGCCGCTCCCAGGCAAAATAGGGCTTTGCCGGATCGAGCTCGACGCCCTTCAGCAGCAGCACGTCGGCGTCGAGCCAGAGGCCGGCGCGCTGCGCCATCAGCCGCATGCGGAAGAAGTCGCTGAACTGCAGCATGGTCCAGTCGCGCCACGAGCCGTCGGGCTCCGCCGGGCGCAGCTTCTCCGCGAACGAATGCGGCAGCACGGCCTCGGCTTCGGCATTGCCGATACCGTCCGGCAGGCCGGGAATCGGATCAAAGCTGTAGACGGTGACCTTGTGCCCCGCCGCCACCTGCGAGCGCAGGCAGGTCTGGCGCAGCGCGTCCATCGAGCCGTGCCAGAAGGTGACGATGTCAGGCAGCATGCGCGTCAGCTATCAGCGGGTTTGCGGCGAGCGAATTCGGCAAAGAAAAGCCCCGGCGCCTGACGGCACCGGGGCACGATGATGCGCTGAGCCTCAAGCCCAGGCGCGTTCCTTGAGCTTGGTCTCGTAGCTGTCGATCGACGCCTTCTTCTCCATCGTCAGGCCGATGTCGTCGAGGCCGTTGATCAGGCAGTGCTTGCGGAACGGGTCGATCTCGAACTTGACCTTGCCGCCGTCGGGACCGCGGATCTCCTGGTTGGGGAGGTCGATGGTCAGCGTCGCGTTGGCGCCGCGCTCGGCGTCGTCGAACAGCTTGTCGAGGTCCTCCTGCGACACGCGGATCGGCAGGATGCCGTTCTTGAAGCAGTTGTTGTAGAAGATGTCGCCGAACGAGGTCGAGATCACGCAGCGGATGCCGAAATCGAGCAGCGCCCAGGGTGCGTGCTCGCGGCTCGAGCCGCAGCCGAAATTGTCGCCGGCGACCAGCACCTTCGCGTTGCGATAGGCGGGCTGGTTGAGGACGAAATCCGGGTTCTCGCTGCCGTCATCCTTGTAGCGCTGCTCGGAGAAAAGCCCCTTGCCAAGGCCGGTGCGCTTGATGGTCTTGAGGTACTGCTTCGGAATGATCATGTCGGTGTCGACATTGATGATCTTCAGCGGCGCCGCGACGCCTTCCAGCGTGGTGAACTTGTCCATCGGTGCTCTTCCCGGGCAAAAAATAGCGGATATCGGCCGGATGTTTATCGCGAATGTGACAGCGGTAAAAGGGCCATTTCTGCAGGGCTAGCCCGCATCGGCCTCAATCGCCTCCATATCGGCGTCGGAGAGGCCGAAATGGTGCCCGATCTCATGGATCAGCACGTGGCGGACGATGTGGCCCAGGGTCTCGTCGTGCTCGGCCCAGTAATCCAGGATCGGCCGGCGGTACAGCCAGACCAGGTTGGGCAGCCGGGCCACGTCGCTATGGCTCTGCTGCGGCAGGCCGATGCCCTGAAACAGGCCGAGCAAGTCGAACTCGCTCTCGGCCTGCATCTCGTCGAGCACCTCGTCGGTCGGGAAATCGTCGACGCGGATGATCAGGCCCTCGCAGAGGGCCCGGAACGTCTTGGGCAGGCGCTCGAAAACCTCGTGCGCCATGGCCTCCATCTCGGCGAGCGAGGGGGCTTTTTCTGTGGTCCACATGACACTCCTTTAGCGCGAGTGCTGTCGGCGGCGCCAGCGCAGTTGACCTTGGCGGCGCAATGGGAGACCGTGCCGCCAACGAATGGGGCTCAAGAATCGAGCTTGGGTGGGCGTAATGAAACGGATCGTGGCGGCAGCGTCGTTGGCTGTAGCAGTCGGGCTCTCGCTCCCGGCGACGGAGGCGCAGGCACAGAGCGCGGCAGCTGAGGCGCGCGTCGGCGAGGCGGCACCGGTCGTGCGCGAGCGTGTCGTCGAGCGCCGCCGGCTGAAGCGTGTGCCGATCTACCGGTCCCGGCCCGATCATTGGGAACCCGATGTCATCCCGCGCTACAACCCCGGTCCGAACGCCGTGCGCGACTGCACCGCGACTTATGTGCAGGAGCACCGGCCGAGCGGTACCGTGATCACGCCGCGCATGAACTGCTTCTGGCGGCCGGGCTAGTTGCGCGCGTATGTCGGCGCGTCGCGCCGATCATCGCAACAGCCGCGATCACTCCCATCGATCCATGGACCGCGACCGCCATCACCAATTGCGTGAGATGGCTTGCAGTGCCCATGGCGCCGCCCGGTCCTTGCGAGGCGAGCGCGACATCGATTGAAATGATGGAACCGCCGAGCGCCAACCATTTGCGCGGGCCTTGTTGTGCCATTGGCGATGTCCTGCGAGAGGCACCTCACAACATGCGACCATAGTCTATGCCGGATTTACGCATCGACACGAAAAATCCTGCGGCTGTGTCGGAACCTGAAGCGCGCTCGCAGCATTCATGATCGTGGCGCAGTTATTCACTTCCCATTCACGTCGTCCGCATTCTGCTTGCGATCTGCGTCGCGGCAACGGGGGTCGATTCGAAAGCTCAGGCGTTTTCCAGCGGAGCCTGTCCCGCACGTGAAGCGGGATGGACGTCGGCTCGCGTGAGGAAAACGCGTCAAAGCAAGAACTGATCGTCCGTTGCAAGACGTGACTTAAAGGGATCAAGGAGACAATTCATGAAGGCGATGAAGGTTCTGGGACTGGCGGCCGTCGGTGCCGTGTTGGTGTTGGCGGCGCCGGCCGAGCGTGCAAGCGCGATGTCGCTCGCCACGCCGGGCACAGCCGCAACGGTTCAGGACAATGCGAACCAGACGACCACGCAGGTACGCTGGGGCGGGCGCGGCTGGCATCGTGGCTGGCATCGCGGACATCACCGCGGCTGGGGGCATCGTCGCCACTGGCGCCGTTAATCGCGCGGCGTATCAGCGCAGATGAGACACAGGCCCGTGAGCAGCGGGCCTGTTGTCGTTCTCAGCCATCAAACCGGCAGATTTGCCCACGCGAGATGATATCAATCGCAATCTGCAGGAGTTGATCATGATGAGATGGATCGGTGTTGCGGCTGTCGCTTGTGCATTCGCGTTGACAGCGCCGGCATCGGCAACCGCCGCGGCATCAGCCAAGCCGCAGGCCGCGGCACCGCAGCGGCAAGCAGGCAAGGCAACGGATATCAGCGCGCAGCGCCATCATCACCATTACCATCGTCGCCACTATCACTACGGCTACCGTCCTTATTACCGGCCGTACTACCGGCCCTATTCCCATTATCGGCCGTACGGCTCCTATTATTACGGCCGGCCCTATTACTATCGGCCGTACCCATATGCCACGCCGGCGCCATTCACCTTCGGCTTCGGGTTCGGCCCGTTCTGGTGATGCGCGTCGTCGCGCTGGGCGCGATCAGCGCTGCAACGAGAGAGCAGCTCCGATCGGAGCTGCCCCGCCCGCCTCAGGGCGCGAAGCCCTTCGCCAGCAGCACAACGCCCTGCGCACCCGCCTTGCGATCCTTCGAGATCTCGACATATTCGGGCGACTCCGACCAGGCGCGGAATGCGGCTTCGTCAGGGAACGACATCAGCACCAGCTTGTCGCGATCCCAGCTGCCCTCGAGCACCGCGGGCTGTTCGTCGGCCGACAGCAGGCGTCCGTCGAATTTCCTGAACACGTCGAAGAAGCGCGCCTGATACCGATCATAGGCGGCGCGATCGGTCATCTTGAGTTGCACGATCACATAGACAGTCACTGACGTTTCTCCCGGACGTTTCGTCGCAGCGTTTTGCGCGTTCATGGCGCATTCAGTCAGCGGTTTCTAGCGTCATGCCGGGAGCGACTGCAATGAACGCAATGAAGCCGGCTGCCATGCAGCGTGGTGCGCATTGCCGTTGTGGGAGGTTCAGAGATGAGGGAGAGCTATTTGCGGCGCGGATTGGTGCGCCGTCTCGGCGTTGCGGCGGCCGTGGTCCTCGCATTGTCGGTCGCCTCGCAGCAGCGCGCCGAAGCGCTGTCGCTGGCGAGCCCGGGCGCAGCGCCCGCAGCAAAATCTGCGGCCGATGCCATGACGACCCAGATCCGGCATGGCGGTGGCGGCGGCCGCGTCGGCGGAGGTTTTCATGGCGGCGGCTTCCGTAGTGGTGGATTCCACGGCGGCGGGTTCCGCGGCTTCCATGGTGGCGGCTTTCGCGCCGCACCGGCGTTCCGTGGCGGCTATCGCCATGGCGGCTTCCATCGCCATTATGGCGGTTATCACCGCTTCTATGGCGGCGGTTACCGCTACGGCTATCGGCCCTATTATCGCCGGCACTTCCATCACCGGCGCTTCTTCTACGGATCGTCCTACTATTACCCGGCCTACTATCATCACCGCCGTTGCCGGGTGGTCTGGACCTATTACGGACCGCGCCGGATCTGCCGGCCGTGGTGGCACCACCGCCACTACTGGCGGCCGTACCGGGTCTATTGGTAAAGTCTGAAATGACAGCGGGCGCCTCACGGCGCCCGTCTTGTTGGGTCACTCTCTTTGCGCGCCAGAGCCTGTTCGAGCGAAGTGGACGCCGGTTGGCGTGAAGAAACCGCGTCAAGAGAGATGCGTTAATCCCAGTTCTTCAGCTTCCAGGACTTTATCTTCCACGGCGTCAGGTTTTCCATCCGCCATTGCGTCCAGCGCTCCGGCGGCCAATGGCTGAGGCGCGAGGTTTCCTTCACCTCGGGAAGCGGATCGATGATGCGCGCTACTGCACGACGGCGCTTCTGGCGCGTCGCGTCGCTGATCATGTCGACGAATTCGGGTTTATCGGCCACGGCACGCGCTCCTTGCGAAGGCTCGTTTTCGCAAGGAGGCAGTGTGCGTGCGCCCCGTTAACGAGCCGTTTCCGAAACGACTCGAGCTTGAGACGAAACCCGCGCGTACCTTACCGCCAGTCGCGGACGTCGACGAAGTGTCCGGCGATCGCGGCGGCCGCGGCCATCGCGGGCGAGACCAGATGGGTGCGGCCCTTGAAGCCCTGGCGGCCCTCGAAGTTGCGGTTCGAGGTCGAGGCGCAGCGCTCTTCCGGCTTCAGCTTGTCCGGGTTCATCGCAAGGCACATCGAGCAGCCCGGCTCGCGCCAGTCGAAGCCGGCCGCAATGAAGATCTTGTCGAGGCCTTCGGCTTCCGCCTGCTCCTTCACGATGCCCGAGCCCGGCACGATCATCGCGTTGACGTTGGCGTTGACGGTCTTACCCTCGGCGATCTTCGCAGCGGCACGCAGATCCTCGATGCGGCCGTTGGTGCAGGAGCCGATGAAGACACGGTCGAGCTTGATGTCGGTGATCTTCGTGCCGGCGGACAGGCCCATATATTTCAGCGCGCGATGCTTGGAGATGCGCTTGGCCTCATCGGCGATCTTGTCGGGATCGGGCACGAAGCCGGTCACCGAGATGACGTCCTCAGGGCTCGTACCCCAGGTGACGATCGGCGGCAGCTTGGCCGCATCGAGCCGGATCTCGTGGTCGAAATGCGCGCCCTCGTCGGAGCGCAGCGTCTCCCAGTAGCGCATCGCGGCGTCCCAGGCGGCGCCCTTCGGGGCCTTCGGGCGGCCGCGCAGGAAGTCGAACGCCTTCTGGTCGGGCGCAACCAGGCCGGCGCGCGCGCCGCCTTCGATCGACATGTTGCAGACCGTCATGCGGCCTTCCATCGAGAGCGCACGGATCGCCTCGCCGGCATATTCCAGCACATAGCCGGTGCCGCCGGCGGTACCGATCTCGCCGATGATCGCCAGGATGATGTCCTTGCCGGTCACGCCTTCGGGCAATTTGCCGTCGACGATCGCGCGCATGTTCTTGGCCTTCTTCTGGATCAGCGTCTGCGTCGCCAGCACATGCTCGACCTCGGAGGTGCCGATGCCGTGCGCGAGCGCGCCGAACGCGCCATGCGTCGAGGTGTGGCTGTCACCGCAGACGATGGTGGTGCCGGGCAGCGTAAAACCCTGCTCCGGGCCGATGACGTGAACGATGCCCTGACGCTTGTCGAACTCGTTGTAATACTCGATGTCGAATTCCTTGGCGTTCTCCGCCATCACCCGCATCTGCTCGATGCTTTCAGGATCGGGGTTCGGCTTCGAGCGGTCGGTGGTCGGGATGTTGTGGTCGACGACGGCGAGTGTCTTCTCGGGCGCGTGCACCTTGCGGCCGGCGGCGCGCAGCCCTTCGAACGCCTGCGGCGAGGTCACCTCGTGCACCAGGTGGCGATCGATATAGAGCAGGCAGGTGCCGTCGTCGGCCTCGTGGACCAGATGGTCGTTCCAGATCTTGTCGTACAGCGTTGTCGGTTTGGACATGAGCTTCAGCTCCAGAAGAAATTCAGTGGTGGAATGGCATGAGCGCGTCTTAAGCGCGCGGACAGGCGAAAGCGTCCAGGCAGCGTTACGCTGCGCGTCTAAGCTCTGATGTTGCCGACGTCGCAAAGCGCCCGAAGAAGCGGCCGGGCAGCCGCGAGCGATCGTCGATCACGACGCGCTTGCAGGTCTGACTTGGGCAGCGCTGGCTTGCTTGATCCGGAACCATTCTAAATTTCTAACACAGGGCTCGCGCCCGCGACAATCGATCCATGCGCGGGCCTGCACGTCAGATAGGTATGCCGCAACAAAAAAGCGCGGGGCAGGCCCCGCGCTTTCGGTCACATCCGGTTGTCGTTTGACGCGTTTTCTTGACGCGAACCGGTCCCCACTTCGCTCGAAAACGCTACGAGGGAAAAATTACTCGCCGACGGCGGTCTGACGGTCCTGCTTCTCGACGATGCGGGCCGACTTGCCGCGCAGGTTGCGCAGGTAATAGAGCTTGGCGCGACGAACCTTGCCGCGACGCACGACCTTGATCGAGTCGATCATCGGCGACATCACCGGGAAGACGCGCTCGACGCCTTCGCCGTAGGAAATCTTGCGCACGGTGAAGCTCTCGTTGAGGCCCTGGCCGGAACGACCGATGCAAACGCCCTCATAGGCCTGCACGCGGGTGCGCTCGCCTTCGACCACCTTCACGTTGACGATGACGGTGTCGCCGGGTCCGAATTCCGGGATATCCTTGGTGGCGGCGAGCTTGTCGAACTGCTCTTTTTCGAGCTGCTGAATAAGGTTCATTGAAATCTCCATCGGCGGCGCGCCCAGCCTTTCGCGGGCTGCGCAAACGTCCATCTATCCTGCGCGGGTGCGGATTTGGCCGCCCGTATAAGGCAAAGCGCAGGGTTTGTCACCCGTCTGTCTTGTTTTTTGTCCTTCGCGGAGCGGCTTTTTGGCCGGCCTTGCGGGCCCAGAGATCGGGCCGCCGGGCCGCCGTCAGGGCCTCGGACTGGGCCAGCCGCCAGGCCGCGACCTTGGCGTGATCGCCGGAAATCAGGATTTCCGGGATTTGCCGGCCCTCGAACTCCTGCGGGCGGGTGTATTGGGGGTATTCCAGTAATCCCTCGGAAAAACTTTCCTCGGTTCCCGAGGCCTGCTTGCCCATCACCCCCGGCAACAGGCGGACGCAGGCGTCGATCAGGGCCATCGCGGCGATTTCGCCGCCGGACAGCACATAATCGCCGATCGAGACCTCCTCGAGGCCCCGCGCCTCGATCACCCGCTGGTCGATACCCTCGAAGCGGCCGCAGACGATCAGGGGGCCGGGCCCGGCCGCCAGCTCCGCGACTTTGGTCTGGGTCAATGGCCGACCCCGCGGGCTCATCAGCAGGCGCGGGCGGTCAGGCGCGATATCGGCCGCGTCGATCGCCGCCGCCAGCACATCGGCCCGCAGCACCATGCCCGGACCGCCGCCGGCCGGCGTGTCGTCGACGCTGCGGTGCTTGTCGATGGCCGAGGCCCGGATGTCGCGCGCTTCCAGCGCCCACAGTCCGCCAGCCAGCGCCTTGCCGGCGAGGCTCACGCCGAGCGGCCCCGGAAACATGTCCGGGAACAGGGTCAGCACGGTGGCGCGCCATGGTGTCGCCTGGGCTGGGGTGTCTTGCGATGTCATGGCCTCTGGTTACGGCACCACGGCCGTGAGGTCGAGGCTCTGCATCATCGCGGCCGCATCCACCGCGCGGCGGAAGTCGGCGAGCGCGAAGGTCGCGACGTTGATCTTGCGGAGGTTCAGCAGGCCTTCGGCGGCGAGGCCGGCGAGCTGGCCTGGTGCCGTGCGATCGTACATGAACTGCCCGACCACCTCCCAGTCATTGGCCAGCATCTCGCGGAACGAGAGTTCGAGCGGCACCTCGGCGCTGCCCATCAGCACCATCCGGCCGCCACGCCTGAGCGCGCGCAGAGAGGCCAGTGTGGTCGACGTGCTCTTGGCGGCGCCGAGCAAATCAAGCGCGACATCTGCGCTGCCGCCGGCGGCGCGGCGGATGACCGCAAGGTCGGCTGCGGCATCGCCGCTGACGACGGCGGGAATGACGCGTGGGCCGAACGCATCGCGCAATTGCTCGAGCGCGGCCTCTTTGCGTCCGACCGCAACGACGCGGCCTGCGCCCATCGCCACCGCGAGCATCACGCCGCCCGAGCCGAAATAGCCGGTGGCGCCGTTGACGATGATGGTCTGCCCGCCGCGCAGGCCGGAGCGCTGCAATCCGCCGAACGGCACGATCAGCTTTGCCAATCCGATCAGCTCGGCCGCCGGTTTGTCGTCGAGATTGGCGAGCGGCGTGACGCAGGCGGCCGGCCAGTGCGCGATCTCCGCGAACACACCGTCGCGCCAGCGCGTCTGCAAGGCGAGCGCCTCCGGCGTCGTCACCGTCGCGGTGAGGCCGATCAGGATCTGCGGCGGATCGCGATCCGGCACGTCGCCGCGCAGATGCGGGCTGAGGAACACGCGGTCGCCGCTTTGCACATGGGTGACGTTGTCGCCCGCGGCGACGACGCGTGCGATCGCATTGGTGCCCGGCACGAACGGCATCGGCGGCAGGCTGTAGGGCAGCGCGCCGGACAGAAGCCTGTTGGTGTAGGACAGCACCATGCCGGCCTCGATCCGCACCACGACGCCATCGGGCGTGGGCTTCGGCGTCGCGACATCCTCGAAGCGAAGATCATTGTGGGCGTGCAGCCGCCAGGCCTTGTGCGTGCTTGTCATTATCATCCTCCGTGGCACCATTGGTTAGGTAGCCCGGATGGAGCGAAGCGCAATCCGCTCCAACCTCCCCTTGAAATGGGGAGGTCGCTTTGCTCGCGAGAGCAAAGCGGGTGGGGATCAGCTCTGTCCGCTTGCAGCATCGCCCGCGGCTGACCCCCATCCCGACCTTCCCCCTTTCAGGGGGAAGGAGAAGATGGACGGTCGCCCGGGCTTAGGCACGTGATGCGTCACGCCGCCTTCGGATCGTCAGCGAGATGCCGCGCGAGCACGACCGCAAGCGGACAGATCGCCAGCGCCGTGAGCGCGGTCGCCGCCGTCGCGAGCGTCGGACCGAGCGCGTCGCCAAGCAGGCCGTAGATAACAGGCGCGATCGCGCCCGATCCGATCGTTCCGGTATAGAACAGCGCGAAGGCGCGCTCGGTCTGGTGCGCGGGGGTGAGCTCGGGCACAGTGCCATAGAGCACCGATGACGTGCCGTTGAGCATCACGCCGAGCAGCGGCAGCAGCACGATGGCCGGTGCGAGCGGCAGCGCCAGCACCGCGACGATCAGCGCCGCCGTGCCGCCTTCGGTGATCAGCACGGTGCGCAGCGTGCCGACCCGCTCGCCGAGCCAGCCGCAGGTGAATTTTCCCGCGGCGCCGCCGATGAAGACCAGCGCCAGCGCAAGGCCGTTGGTCGGCAGCGAGGCGCCCTTGTCGCGCAGCAGGAACGGCAGGAAGGTGAGGAAGCCCATCCTGACCGCGGTGTCGAGAATTCCGATCGCGAGCAGCCAATGAAAGCCGCGGCCTGTGCTGGCGCCGCGCGATGCTGATGCCGCCTTGTGCTCGGCGCCCTTGCCGACCGACGGCATCCAGAGCGCAATGCAGACCGCGACGAGCAGGCCTGCAAGAGCGAGCACGAGCAGCGTGTGCCGCCACGACATGATCACCAGCAGGATCGAGGTCAGCGCCGGGATCGCCGCCTTGCCGAGATCGCCCGAGAAATTGTAGATGCCGAGCGGCCCGCGCGCCGCCGTGCCATAGGCACGCGACACCGCTGATGAAGCGATCGGATGCTGCGTGCTCGAACCCGCGCCGGAGAGCGCGAGCGCGAGGCCGAGACCAATGACACCGCCGGAGAATCCGGCAAACGCGTAGCCGAGCGCCGACAGCGCCGTGCCCGCGATCAGGATGACCTTGCCGTCGATCCGCTCCGCGATGCGTCCGACCGGAATCTGCAGCCCGGCCATGGCGCCGGCATATAGCCCGCGCAGCAGCGCCAGCAGGCCGTAGCTCAGCGCGAATTCGGCCTGCCAGACCGGCAGCAGCACGTAGATGACGTCGGTGTAGCCGTCGTGGAGGGCGTGGTTGAGCCCGGTCACGGTCAGGGTGCGGGTTGATCGGGCCCGGTCGGGCCGCGTCGTGCCGGTTTCAGCCGACACGCTCATTGCCGCCCTCCAGTGCAAGAAAATCTAAAGTTTGGACGGGCGAGCATCAGGAGTGGACCTCAAAAAAGAAAGCTATGTAAGTAGCTTGTATGGCAGTATGCGCCGCCAAAGCTGTTGTCACAAATCAGTAATAATCGGATCATGCGTTAGAAAATCTTGTATTGAGGGATCAATGTTCGTCCCACGTCGCAGCCTGCCACCGCTCAATGCGGTCCGCGCCTTCGAGGCCGCCGCACGGCTCGGCAGCTTCAAGGAGGCCGCCGCCGAGCTCAGCGTGACCCATGGCGCGGTCAGTCAGCAGATCCGCCTGCTCGAGGAATGGCTGGGCGCGCCGTCGTTGTTTCGGCGATCGGTGCGGCGCGTGGTGCTGACGCCGTCAGGCGCGGCATTGCTGGCGGAGTTCGCGCCCGCGCTCGACCGGATTTCGGCCGCCGTGCAGCAGCATCGCGAGCGGCGCGGCGATGCAGCGGTCGCGGTGCTGCGCGTCAATGCGCTCGCGACCTTCAGCCTGCGCTGGCTATTACCGCGGATGAGCCGGTTTCGCGCCGAGCATCCGGATATCGAGGTACGCCTGAGCACGTCGAACGATCCGGTGGATGCGTTGTCTGAATCATTCGACGTCGTGATCCGCGGTGGCCCCGACACCTTCCACGGCTTCTCGTCGCGCTTCCTGGTGTCGGAGCGCAGATTGCCGGTGTGCAGTCCGTCGCTATTGGCGCAGCTGCCGCTCAATGAGATCGCGGACCTCTCCAGGCACACGCTGCTGCATGTCACGTCGATGCCGCGGCTGTGGCGCGACTGGCTCACCGAGGCCGGGCAATCCGCGCTGGAGCCGGCGGCCGCGCTGACCTTCGATCACTTCTATCTGACGATCCAGGCCGCGCTCGATGGGCTCGGCGTTGCGATGGGACCGACCGCGCTGATCGCGGACGATCTCGCGGCCGGGCGTCTGGTGACGCCGTTTCCGGATGTTAGCCTGCCGGCGCGGAGCTACTTCGCGTATTTTCCGGCGGGCCGCAGCAACGATCCGCACAGCGCGGTGTTCTGCGACTGGCTCGAGCAGCAGGGCCGGATGACGGGCTGAAGATTTTATCTGATCAGGCCGCCGACGGATCGTCGCCGTCGATTTCCTTGGGCAGGTCGATCACCACGCGGCCGCCGTCGAGATCGACAGTCGGCACCACGGCATTGGTGAACGGCAGCAGCATCGTCGCGCCCTGCGGCGGGGCGATCTCGATGATGTCGCCGGCGCCGAAATTATGGATCGCGATCACCTTGCCGAGCGGCTGCTCTGATGTCGTCACCGCGGCGAGCCCGATCAAATCGGTGTGGTAGTATTCGCCGTCGTCGGTGTCCGGCAGCCGGTCGCGCGGAACGTAGAGCTCGAGGCCGTTGAGCCGTTCGGCATCATCGCGGCTGGCGACGCCCTTCAGCGTCACCACCAGATGGTCCTTGGCCTCGCGCGCATGCGTGACCTCGAACTGGCGCGTGCCGTCCTTGGTCATCAGCGGGCCGTAGTCCTTCACGGCCAGCGGATCTTCGGTAAAGGTCCAAAGCCTGACGGCGCCGCGCACGCCATGCGCAGCGCCGATTCGGGCGACACAGACGAGGGACGGCATCAGCGGGCCTTATCCTTCGAGACGCGGCGAAGACGCCGCTCCTCAGGATGAGGTGAGAGACCCTCGTGCTGAGGAGCACGGCGAATGCCGTGCGTCTCGAAGCACGAGGCCGAGGTCATCGTCTTGGTACCTTACGCCTTGGCGGCGGCTTCGGCCTGCGCCTTGCGCTCCTTGCGCGGCACGGCCTTTTCCGGGTTGTTGCGCGCGGTGCGTTTCACGACGCCGGCGGCGTCGAGGAAGCGGGTCACGCGATCCGACGGCTGCGCGCCCTTGGCGAGCCAGGCCTTCACCTTGTCCATGTCGAGCTTCAGGCGCGACTCGTTGTCCTTCGGCAGCAGCGGGTTGAAGTGGCCGAGACGCTCGATGAAGCGGCCATCGCGCGGGAAGCGCGAGTCGGCAACGACGACGTGATAGACCGGACGCTTCTTGGTGCCTGCGCGAGCGAGGCGGATAACAACGGACATTCAGTTCTCCTTCAGTGTTGGTTCAAAGTCTGTGTTGGTCAGTTACGCCGTCATTGCGAGGAGCGAAGCGACGAAGCAATCCATGTCTCCGCGCGCGGTGAGATGGATTGCTTCGCTGCGCTCGCAATGACGAAAGAGGGTCATTTCTTCTTGCCCGGGAAACCACCGAGGCCCGGCAGCATCGGCTTGCCGGAAAGGCCGGTCAGGCCCGGCACATTCGGCAGGCCGCCGCGTAGGCCGGCCGGCAAATCCTTCGGCAGATTGGGCAGACCGCCGCCGGCGCCGCCCTGCATCTTCTCGGCCAGCGCCTTCATCTCCTCGGCCGAGGGCGGCTTCATGCCGCCGCCGAAGCCCATCGCCTGCGCGATGCCGGCGAGCGGGCCGCGCTTGCCGCTTCCCATGGCCTTCATCATGTCGGCCATGTTCCGATGCATCTTCAAGAGCTTGTTGACGTGCTCGACGCTCTGGCCGGCACCCGCCGCGATGCGCTTCTTGCGGCTCGCCTTCAGGATGTCCGGGTTCTTGCGCTCCTGCCGCGTCATCGAGTCGATGATCGCGACCTGGCGCTTCAAGATCTTGTCGTCGATGCCGGCCGCCGCGATCTGGTTCTTCATCTTGGAGATGCCGGGCATCATGCCCATCAGGCCGCCGATGCCGCCCATATTGGCCATCTGCTGCAGCTGTTCGCGCATGTCGTTGAGGTCGAACTGACCCTTGCGCATCCGCTCGGCGGTGCGCGCGGCCTTCTCGGCGTCGATATTGGCGGCGGCCTTCTCGACCAGCGAGACCACGTCGCCCATGCCGAGGATGCGGCCGGCGATGCGGCTCGGATGGAAGTCTTCCAGCGCGTCGGTCTTTTCGCCGGTGCCGATCAGCTTGATCGGCTTGCCGGTGACGGCGCGCATCGACAGCGCCGCGCCGCCGCGGCCGTCGCCGTCGACGCGCGTCAGCACGATGCCGGTGAGGCCGACGCGTTCGTCGAACGAGCGCGCGAGGTTGACCGCGTCCTGGCCGGTGAGGCTATCCGCGACCAGCAGCACTTCGTGCGGGTTGGCGGCGGCTTTGATCTCGGCCGCCTCCTTCATCATGTCTTCGTCGAGCGTGGTGCGGCCGGCGGTGTCGAGCAGCACGACGTCGTAGCCGCCGAGCTTGCCGGCCTCTAGCGCGCGCTTCGCGATCTGCGGCGGCATCTGGCCGGCGACGATCGGCAGCGTCGGAATGTCGAGGTCGCGGCCGAGCACCGCGAGCTGTTCCATCGCCGCCGGGCGGTAGACGTCGAGCGAGGCCATCAGCACCTTGCGCTTGTCGCGCTGGACCATGCGGCGCGCGAGCTTTGCGGTGGTGGTGGTCTTACCGGAGCCTTGCAAACCGACCATCATGATCGGCACCGGCGGCACGGAGTTGATATCGATGGTCTGGCCGTCGGAACCGAGCGTGGCGACGAGTTCGTCATGGACGATCTTCACCACCATCTGGCCCGGCGTCACCGACTTGACGACGGTGGCGCCGATCGCCTGCTCGCGGACCCGGTCGATGAAGCTGCGGACCACCTCGAGCGCGACGTCGGCCTCGAGCAGCGCGCGGCGCACCTCGCGCATCGCGGCATCGACGTCCTTTTCGGTCAGCGCACCGCGCCCCGTCAGACGATCGAGAATGCCACCAAGCCGTTCCGACAGATTGTCGAACAATGCCGTTGTCCTTCGTTGCGCCCGTGAGCGCGGTCACCCGTTTCTCGTCATACCCCGCGAAAGCGGGGTATCCAGTACGCCGCGGCCTCCCGGTTCAATCCGAGGTACCTCTGGGATACTGGATCACCCGCTTTCGCGGTGATGACCAGATAATTTGCCTCGGCACCGTGCCAAGACGATGGTCCAAACGCTTTCGCGCCCGAGGGCGCATCGCGCTGTCGGGCGTTGGCCTCTGGCCTCCAGGACCAGTCGGCGGGTCGAAAAGACGGAGCTTTCCGAGAAAGTGGCCGCGTTAAACGCTGCCGGGGCGGCAAAGTCAAGGAAAGTTTCGCTGAAATCCGCTCAGTCTGGACAGTAAGGTACTGAAATCACGTCGATTTGCTGCCTTGGTTCCGAATTCGCCGCTGCCACCCATATAACCGGAGCCTGCCTCCTATTCCGGAACCCGCGTGCTGATCACCCGCCGCCGCTTTCTTGCAACCTTGACCGGAGCCGCCGCTGCGATCGGCGTGCCCTCGATCTGGATGATCTACATGAAAACCTACGACGGCCCCGTCTCCGATCATTTCGACGGCCTGCACTTCTTCGATCCGGACGGCTCGCCGCCGAAATCGCTTGGTGAGGTGCTGCGCTGGCAGTTCGGGGGCGGCCGGCAGCGCGCGGTCTGGCCGGAATGGGCGCCGAGCCCCCATGCCGATACGCCGCCGCCCCGCGTCGAGGGCGACAAGGTGCGGTTCTGCTTCGTCGGCCATGCCAGCTGGCTGATCCAGACCGCGGGCCTCAACATCCTGTTCGATCCGGTCTGGTCGATGCGTGCCTCACCGTTCAGTTTCGCCGGGCCGAAGCGGCACAACGATCCCGGCATCGCATTCGAGAAACTGCCCAGGATCGATGTCGTGCTGGTGTCGCACGGCCACTACGACCATCTCGACGTCGCGACGCTGTCGAGACTTGCAGGGGCATTTGGTCCTCGCGTGATCACGCCGCTCGGCAACGACGTCACGATGCGTACGTCCGATGCCGCGATCAAAGCCGAGGCGTTCGACTGGCATCAGCGCGTCGAGCTCGGCAATGGCCTTGCCGCGACGCTGGTTCCGACGCGGCACTGGTCGGCGCGCGGGCTGTTCGATCGCAACAAGGCGCTGTGGGCGAGTTTTGTTTTGGAGACGCCGGCCGGCAAGCTCTACATCGTCGGCGATTCCGGCTATGGCGACGGCGGGCATTTCCGCCGGGTGGCCGAGGCGCATGGCCCGTTCCGGCTCGCGATCCTGCCGATCGGCGCCTATGAGCCGCGCTGGTTCATGCGCGACCAGCACATGAATCCGGAGGATGCGGTGAAGGCGCTGGCCGATTGCGGCGCGGCGCAAGCGCTGGCGCATCACCACGGCACATTCCAGCTGACCGACGAGGCAATCGACGCGCCCGCGATCGCGCTTGGCGAAGCGCTCGACGCAGCGAGCGTGCCGCGCGAGAAATTCGCCGTGTTGAAGCCGGGTCAGGTGTTCGAGATTTAGCGTCGTCCCGGCGAAGGCCGGGACCCATTACCACCGAGTCTGGTTGTGAACGGAAGCGCGGCCCCAGCGTCGCGCAACAATCGATATTTGGGGTTATGGGTCCCGGCCTTCGCCGGGACGACAATAATGAGTAGCCCGGATGAAGCGCAGCGAAATCCGGGAAAGACTATCCGCGAAGAAGCTGGCCCCGGATTTCGCTACGCTCCATCCGGGCTACGCCTGCGGCACTACTTCTCCTTGATCGCCCAGGAGACGCTGACATTGACCGTCAGCGTTTCCTCGCCTTGCGCCACCGGCGTCGGCGCGGCGAAGCCGGCCGTGGCCATCTTGGGACGGAACACCGGTACCGGCGCCGAGCCGACCTCCGCGATATTCACGGGTGCGCCGAGCGTGACGCCGGCGGCCTTGGCGTAGATCTCCGCCTTGCGGCGGGCGTCGGCAATCGCCTTCTCGCGGGCGTCGTCGAGCAGCTTCGAGGCCTGCGACACCGAGAAATTGAGCCCGCCGATATCGTTGGCGCCGGCGCCGACCAGCGCGTCGATGACGCTGGCGACCTTGCTCACATCGTGCAGCCTGATCGTGACGCGATTGCTCGCGTGGTAACCGACGATGCTGGGCGGGGCGTTCGGCGACGACGGCCCACGATTGGCGAATTGCGGCTGCAGCGACAGCCGCGAGGTCTGAAAGTCCTTCTCCGCGATCCCGGCACCCTTCAGCGCGGCCAGCACCTTGCCCATCGTCACATTGTTGGCTTCGGCGGCTTCGCGTGCGGTCTTGGCGTCGGTGGTGACGCCGGCGTCGAGCTGCGCCTGGTCGGGCGGCGCCGACACGGTCGCCTCGCCGGTGACCGAAATCGCCGGCGGAAAGTCGTCATTGGCCAGTACGGGCGCAGCCAGCAGCGTGGTCGCGATCAGGGTGGCGGCGAGGGGGAGGCCAAGGGAGAGGCGATGGGTCATCTGGCTCACTTCAGGGGTACGTAGACGTTGATCACAAGCTTGTCCTCCGCGGTCTTCAGCGGATCGGTGATGTATTCCTCGATAAAGGTGTCCTTGGCTTCGAGCTTCTTGTCGTCGAGGTGATTGGTGATCGCCTCATAGGTGTTGTCCATGTTGTCGTAGGAACCGCGATGGACGAACTTCAGCGCCTTGCCGTCAGGCGAATTGCCCATGCTCATGTTCTTGCCGAGGTTCTTGACGTCCTGATCGACCGGGATCTCGGCGATGAAGGTGAAGCCGGTGTCGTCGGTCGAGGTGTAGACGATCATCGGATTGCCCGCTGCCTTGACGCCGTCCTTGTCGAGCAGCGCGGTGAGCTGCTTGAACGCCTCGATCAGGGCGTCGAAGGCGGAATCCCAATTGGCCGTGCCCTTCAGCATCACGACCTTCTTCGGCTCCAGCGTGAACGGCTCGCCGAAGGGATCGGCGGTCTGCACCGGGGCGGCCGGCGCCGGCGTCGGGGTCTGCGCTGCGGCCGGGCTGTCGGCCGGCGACTTGGTCTCGGCCGGCGGGGGCACCGGCGTCGCCGATGGTGCAGGCGCCGGGGTCGGGCTTGGGCTCACTGCGGGAGCGGGCGAGGCTGACGGCGACTGGGCAGGGGCCGGGCTTGCCAGTGCGATCGCGGCCAAGGGCAGCATCGCGACAAGGGCCGCGCGGAGCGTGTTGATACGGTTCATTGGTTATTCTCCATCCCCTTCCTCAAACGGCCGCTCGATCTGTCCCGGCGCGCGGTCCGCGAGGTGCGATATTCCTAACACGCAAGTTCTGCATTCGTCCCATGACAGATGTGTCATGGGGCTATTCAGGCTGGCTAACGGGCCATCACTCGCCATATAACCGGGCAGAATTTGGGAAAATCGATGAGCGCGCTCGCCAATCACGCATTCGCCAAGATGAACGGCATCGGCAACGAGATCGTCGTCGTCGACCTGCGCGATTCAGAGGCACAAGGTCGGGCACAAGGTCGGGCGCAGGTTTCGGCGGCGGAGGCGCGCGCCGTGGCTTCGCCGGCCGGCGTGCCCTATGACCAGCTGATGGTGCTGCAGCCGCCGCGGCTCGACGGCACCGAAGCGTTCATCTCGATCTACAACAATGACGGCTCCGAGGCGGGCGCCTGCGGCAACGGCATGCGCTGCGTGGTGCGGCGGATCTTCGAGAAGACCGGCCAGACATCAGCGACGTTCCAGACCCGCGCCGGCCTGCTCAATTGCTGGCAGGGGCCGGCGCCCGATCTCTACACCGTCGACATGGGCGCGCCGAAGTTCGGCTGGCAGGACATTCCGCTGGCTGAGGAATTTCGCGACACCCGGTACATCGAGCTCCAGGTCGGGCCGATCGACAATCCGGTGCTGCATTCGCCCTCGGTGGTCTCGATGGGCAATCCGCATGCGATCTTCTGGGTCGATGACGTCAATGCCTACGACCTCGAGCGTTTCGGCCCGCTGCTGGAAAACCATCCGATCTTCCCGGAGCGCGCCAACATCACGCTGGCCCATATCGTCGATCGCGACCACATCACGATCCGCACCTGGGAGCGCGGCGCCGGCCTCACCAAAGCGTGCGGCTCGGCGGCCTGCGCGACGGCGGTCGCGGCGGCGCGGCTGAAGCGTGCCAATCGCAGCGTCGAGATCACGCTGCCCGGCGGCAAGCTCGGCATCGAATGGCGCGAGCGCGACGATCACGTGCTGATGACCGGCACCGCCGATTTCGAATATGAGGGCCGCTTCGATCCGGCGCTGTTCGCCAGCGTCGCCTGATCGGGCGTGAGATCGGTTATGGGCGTCGATGTCGTCACCTTTGGCTGCCGCCTCAATTCATTTGAATCCGAGGTGATCAGGCGCGAGGCGGAGCAGGCCGGGCTTTCCAACACCATCGTCATCAACAGTTGCGCCGTCACCAACGAGGCGGTGGCGCAGGCGCGGCAGTCGATCCGCAAGTTGAAACGCCAACGCCCGCATGCGCGCATCGTCGTCACCGGTTGTGCGGCGCAGACGCAAAGCCAGATGTTCGCCGAGATGGCCGAGGTCGATCGCGTCGTCGGCAATGACGAGAAGATGCGCGGCGACGCGTGGCGCGCGACACGTTCAGCATTCGAGGCGCCGTTCGGCATCGATGCGAGCGAAAAGGTCGCGGTCGCCGACATCATGGCGGTGACCGAGATGGCGCCGCATCTGCTCGACGGCTTCGAGCGCGGCCTGCCGCGCGTATTCGTGCAGGTGCAGAACGGCTGCGATCATCGCTGCACCTTCTGCATTATTCCCTACGGCCGCGGCAATTCGCGCTCGGTGCCGATGGGCGCGGTGGTCGATCAGGTCCGCGCGCTGGTCGAGCGCGGCCATGCCGAGATCGTGCTGACAGGCGTCGATCTCACGAGTTATGGCGCCGACCTGCCGGGCGCGCCGAAACTCGGCCAGTTGACCCGTCAGATCCTGCGCCATGTGCCCGCGCTGAAGCGGCTGCGCATCTCGTCGATCGATTCGATCGAGGCGGATCGCGACCTGCTCGATGTCATCGCCGACGATGCGCGGCTGATGCCGCATCTGCATCTGTCGTTGCAGTCCGGCGACGACATGATCCTGAAGCGGATGAAGCGCCGGCATTCACGCCGGGACGCGATCGATTTCTGCGCGCAGGTCCGCCGGCTGCGGCCGGACATCGCTCTCGGCGCCGACATCATCGCGGGCTTCCCGACCGAGACCGAAGAGATGTTCGCGCGCTCGCTCGACCTGGTCGAGGAATGCGATCTCACCTTCCTGCATGTGTTTCCCTATTCGCGCCGTCCGGGCACGCCGGCCTCGCGGATGCCGCAGGTCGAGGGCGGCGCGATCAAGGAGCGCGCCAGGCGGCTGCGCACGGCAGGCGAAGCCGCGCTGCTGCGCCGGCTTGATGCGGAAGTCGGCGCGACGCGCGAGGTGCTGATCGAGAGCGGCACGCAGGGCCGCACCGAGCACTTCCTGCCGGTCGCGATCGAGAGAGATGTGCCGGGCATGGTGCGCGCGATGACTATCCGCGGCCATGACGGTGCGCGGCTCATTGCATCGGGCCGCTGAGAAAGTTCGCTCCCATTGTCGTCCCGGCGCAGGCCGGGACCCATTACCCCAAATCTCAATTGTTGCGCGACGCGGGGCCGCGATCTCGCACAGCCACCCAAGGCGGTGGTTATGGGTCCTGGCTTTCGCCAGGACGACGAATGTGGGGAGCCGCGCATGGCGCCTCCGGAGCAGCGGATCACCTGCATTTCGCATGTGATGATACTGAACGAGCTATTTGACAGGTTGAATCTCTACATGCGCATCGCGCATGACGCACTCAGTGCGTGCGCGCGCCCGGCCTTGCCGGCTGCGACGCGCGAACCTGCCAGAACCGTAGCAGGCGATCGGCGTTTTCGCGGGTCAATTTGGTGAACTGGCTCCTCGCATGGGCGAGCTCGACCGGTCCCATGGAGCCGGTGGTATAGCGACATTCCATCACCGCGGCGGTGGTCTCCCAACTCAGGCCTGCCGCCCGGCACGGCACCAGCAGGCCTTCGCTGCGCAGGCTTTGCATCAGGGAACGGATCACCTCGATGTTAGACCGCGCAAGATCCGCCAGCGCAACAATGGTCTCTTCATATTTGCGCTGCCTGGCGAAACCGAGCAGCGAAGTTTCGTTGAGCTCGCCGTCATCCTTCAGCTTCGCGACATGGCGCTTGGCCGCGGTGAAGTCGCGGACCTGCGACATATCGCGCTCGACGCCGGCGGCGACCGCCGCGATCGCGTGCCGGATCTCTTCGAACAGATAGGGCGGGGCGCGTTCCAGCAGACGGCCGCGAACCTCTTCCGTTGCGCGGCGCAGGAGCTGAAGTCGGAGCTCCGACGGCAGGTCCGCGCGAATGCCGGTCTCGACCGCAAGCACCGGATCGTGCTCGGCCTGTGCAAGGATGACGGCAAATCCGCCGGGCGATACTTTGGCGCCGGGATTGCTGACCAGGCGGTGGCTCACGCTCGCAAAGCGACGCGCCAGGAGCGCGTCAGTGACGACCTCCTTCAGCCACCAGCGGCCGGCGACAGCGAGCAGATGCTGCTCGCTCTTGGTCCGTGCGATCTCGACCAGGTCGTCCGCGCTGAGCCGCGACGATTCCTGCAGGATCGGCCGCGCGATCCTGATCTCGTCATTGCCGGCGAGACGGCGAATGATCGCGGGCGGTGCCTGGGCGACCGGTGCGAGCTGCTCGCTGATGTCGGTGAGCGCCATCCGGGCGCTGATGTCGGCGAGCGCGCGCAACTCGATGGTCTTCACCAGACGCTCGAGCACGTTGTCGAACAGCTCGATCTGTTCGCTGTTGAACTTGCCGGCGGATGCGAGGAAAAGGCTGGTGACGCGCCTTGCCGTGGCCAGGCATTTATCGGCGGAGCCGGCGCGTATCGCAGCCTCGACCTCGTCGACAATTGCCTGCCCATCATTCAGCATTGCTCGTCCTGAGCCGTCGCGGCGCGCTTTTTCTAAGCCGCCTGCAGGACTATCCGATCGGCCTGAATGTTCCGTAAAGGATAATTGTCCGTAAAATCACGGAGGCTACTGCCCGTTCCAGCCGCAGGCCTTGAGCCGCTCCCGCATGTGTTCGGGCGCCGGCGCGACCACATGCACCGGGTCCTTGTTCCTGGAGATCGGGATGCCGATCTCCCGGGAATGCAGATGCAAGGTCGGCTCGCCGAAGCGCGGACCGTTGCCGTAGATATTGTCGCCGACGATCGGCCAGCCCATCGCCGCCGAATGCACCCGCAGCTGATGGGTGCGGCCGGTGACCGGCTCCATCGCGAGCCAGGTGAGGCCGTCGCCACGCCCCAGCACCTTCCAGTTGGTGATCGCCTTCTGGCCATCCGGGTCCGGCTTCTGCCACCAGCCGCGCTCGGCATTGAGCCGGCCGAGCGGGATGTCGATGGTGCCTTCATCCTCGGCAGGGCCGCCCTCGACCACGGTCCAATAGGTCTTCGAGATCTTGCTGTGCTTGAACAACAGCCCGAGCGAGGCGGTCGCCTTGCGGTGGCGGCCCAGGACGAGGCAGCCTGACGTGTCCTTGTCGAGCCGATGCGCCAGCACCGGGGGCCGCGGCAGGCCGAACCGCAGCGCGTCGAACGAGGCCTCCAGATTGGGCCCGCCCTTCGGGCCGCGATGCACCGGCAGGCCGGCCGGCTTGTCGATCACCAGCATCAGCCCGTCGCGGTGGAGCACGCGGCCCAGGATTTCTTCCGCGGTCAATTGGGGAACATCGATCAATTCGTCGAGACTTTCGTTTATGGGCCGAAACGGCTAACACGTCCGCGCCATGAACGATACCACTGCGGGAACTCCAAAACAGAGCTGGTGGCAGCGGCTGAAAGGCGGCCTGAAGCGGACCTCGAGTTCGATCGGGACCGCGGTCGCCGACCTCGTCACCAAGCGCAAGCTCGATTCGGCCATGCTCGATGACATCGAGGATGTGCTGCTGCGCGCCGATCTTGGTACCGATGTCGCGGTCCGCATTGCCGAGGCTGTCGGCAAAGGGCGCTACGACAAGGCGATCTCGGCCGACGAGGTCAAGGACGTGGTCGCGACCGAGGTCGAGAAGGTGCTGTCGCCGGTGGCGAAGCCGCTCGAGATCGATGCCGGAAAAAAGCCGTTCGTCATCCTGGTGGTCGGCGTCAACGGCTCCGGCAAGACCACGACGATCGGCAAGCTGGCGGCGAAATTTTCCGCAGAGGGCCGCAAGGTCATGCTGGCCGCCGGCGACACCTTCCGTGCCGCGGCAATCGAGCAGCTCAAGGTCTGGGGCGAGCGCACCAAGTCGCCGGTGATCGCTGGCGCCCAGGGGTCGGATTCGGCGAGCCTTGCCTTCAGCGCGCTGACCGCGGCGAAGGAGCAGGCGCGCGACGTGCTGCTGATCGACACTGCCGGCCGCCTGCAGAACAAATCCGAGCTGATGAACGAGCTCGAAAAGGTCGTGCGCGTCATCAGGAAGGTCGATGCGTCGGCGCCGCACGCGGTGCTGCTCGTGCTCGACGCCACGGTGGGACAAAATGCGTTGTCGCAAGTCGAGGCGTTTCATCGTACGGCAGGCGTCACCGGGCTCGTGATGACCAAGCTTGACGGTACGGCGCGCGGCGGCATCCTTGTCGCGCTGTCGGAGAAGCACAAGCTGCCGGTGCATTTCATCGGCGTCGGCGAAGGCGTCGAGGACCTCGCGCCCTTCACGGCGAAGGATTTTGCCAAGGCAATTGCTGGAATCGAGGCATGACCCCGAAAAGTGGACACCGGTTTTCGGATCGGGTCATGCCTCAAATCAAAGTAGAGAGTTGATGGACAAGACCCAGCCGCATCCGCTGTTCAAGCTGGCGACCGAACTCGGGCCGCTGCTCGTGTTCTTTATCGCCAACGCGAAGTACCATCTGTTCGTCGCGACCGGCGCGTTCATGGTGGCGATCGTGGCCGCAATGATCGCATCCTATGTGGTGACCAGGCACGTGCCGATCATGGCGCTGGTGACCGGCGCGATCGTCCTTGTGTTCGGCACCCTGACGCTGGTGCTGCACGACGAGACCTTCATCAAGCTCAAGCCGACCATCATCTATGGCCTGTTCGCGGCCGTGCTCGGCGGCGGGCTCTTCTTCGGCCGCTCCTTCATCGCCATCATGTTCGACCAGGTGTTCAACCTGACGCCGCAGGGCTGGCGCATCCTCACCATGCGCTGGGCGCTGTTCTTCGCCGGCATGGCGGTTCTCAACGAGCTCGTGTGGCGCACGCAGACCACGGATTTCTGGGTGAACTTCAAGGTGTTCGGGGTGACGCCGCTGACCATGATCTTCGCCATCGCCCAGATGCCGCTGACCAAGCGCTATCACCTCGAGCCGGTCTCGCTGGAGGCGAGCGAGGCCGACGCGGGCGACGTGCGGAAGGGGTGATCAGCACTCTGCTCCCTCGGCCCGCTCTTGCGGGGAGAGGGTTGGGGTGAGGTGTCTCTCCACGGATAGGCTCGGAGTTTGTGACAAACACCGTCCAAAGCCCCTCACCCGAAATTCCCGCTTCGCGCGAATTTCGACCTCTCGCCGTAAAGAACGGGGAGAGGTGAGGGCCGAGAAGCCGCTGTGGCTAACTGCCCGCCGCGAGCGCCTTCTCGATCTCGGCCTTGAGCACGCTGTTGACGTTGTCCGGGGTCACCGGGCCGACCAGCTTGTAGACGATGGTGCCCTCGCGCCCGACCAGGAAGGTTTCGGGCACGCCATAGACGCCCCATTCGATCGAGGCGCGGCCGTTGCCGTCGACGCCGACGATGCCGAACGGATTGCCGTAGCGGCCGAGGAAGCGCCGGGCATTCTCGGGCGAATCCTTGTAGTTGATGCCGATGATCTGGAAGCGCTTGTCCTTGCCGAGCTCGGTCAGCAGCGGCGCCTCGTCGTGACACGGCACGCACCACGACGCCCAGACATTGACGACCGAGACCTTGCCCTTGAAGGCGGCGGGATCGAGACCGGGGACAGGCGCGCCGTCCCGCACCAGGCCGTCGAGCGCGGGCAGGGCGGTCTGCGGCGCCGGCCGGCCGATCAGCGCCGACGGGATTTTCGAGGGATCGCCGCCAAAGAGCCGCAGCAGGAACAGTCCGGCGAGGCCGAGGAAGATCAGCAGCGGCAGCACCACCAGCAGGCGGCGGGCTTGCGGCGGGCCGTTGGTCGCCTGATCGCTCATCTGATGTCCGCCGCACTGCGGCCGGAGCGGCGCGTCACGCCGCTGGCCTCGATCTCCCTGAGACGCGACTGTTGCCGGCGATGGTCGGCGATGATCCAGACGATCAACAGCAGCACGACCGCCGCGACCAGCGCGTAGGACGTCACGATGAAGGAGGCGTAGGGACCAAGCGCCATCGTGTCACGCCGCTCCAATTTCGTTTGACGCGCTTTGATCGCGCGAACCAGTCGTGAACGAGACGCGGCTGGCCTGCATCATCTGCAGGCTGCGCACGCGCCGGCGCAGGATCTCGTTGCGCATCGCCGCCAGGTGCAAGGTGATGAAGAGCAGCGAGAACGCGATCGCCATCACTAGCAGCGGCCACAGGAAGGCCTTGTCGAGGGTCGATCCGCCCATCCGGAGCACGGAGGCCGGCTGGTGCAGCGTGTTCCACCAGTCGACCGAGAATTTGATGATCGGGATATTGATCGCCCCGACCAGGGTCAGCACCGCCGCCGCTCTTGCCGCGCGCGACGGGTCCTCCACTGCGCGCCACAGCGCCATCAGGCCGAGATACATCAGGAACAGGATCAAGACCGAGGTCAGGCGCGCATCCCATTCCCAATAGGTGCCCCACATCGGCCGGCCCCACAGCGAGCCGGTGACGAGCGCAAGGAAGGTGAAGGCGGCGCCGATCGGCGCGGCGGCCTTCGCGGCGACGTCGGCGAGCGGATGCCGCCACACGAGCGTGCCGAGCGCGGCCACGCTCATGACGCCCCAGACGAACATCGACAGCCACGCATTTGGAACGTGGATGAACATGATCTTTACCGTGGCGCCCTGCTGGTAGTCGTCGGGCGCCATCGCCGACTGGTAGAGCCCGATCGCGAGCAGGATCGCGGTCACGCCGGCGAGCCACGGCAGGATGCGCGCGGTCAGCGCCAGAAACTTGGTCGGATTGGCGAGGTCGGTCAGCGTCATGGCACCCTGATAATCGTCCGATGTGTCGCAGGCAATTGGCCGATTTCCTCTCGGCGAGATTTGATCGGGTCCGATTTGATCTGGACCAGTCAGTCCAGCCCGTGCCGCAGGCTCGCGGCGGCGGCAAAGGGGCCGATCACGAGGCTGGCAAGCGACAGCGCGCAGAGGATCGAGAACGGTGTTCCAAAGGGCAGGGGCCCCGATATCGCGGCCTGCGAGGCCGCCACGCCGAAGATCAGCACCGGGATCGACAGCGGCAGCACCAGCACCGCGAGCAATAGCCCGCCGCGATGCAGCGTCACCGCCAGGGCCGCGCCGATCATGCCGGTGAAGGTCAGCGCCGGTGTTCCCGCCAGCAGCGTCGCGGCAACCGCAAGCGTCGCGGTGCCGTCGAGATTGAGCAGCAGGCCGAGCACCGGGGTTGCGACGATCAGCGGCAGGCCCGCCGCGATCCAGTGCGCCAGTGCCTTGGCCGCGCAGGCGAGTTCCAGCGGCGTCCGGCTCATCACGATGAGGTCGAGCGAGCCGTCCTCGTGGTCGGCCGTGAACAGCCGGTCGAGCGTGAGCAGGCTCGCCAGCAACGCGCCGAGCCAGAGGATGGCGGGGCCGAGCCGCGACAGCAGCGCCAGATCCGGCCCGACCGCAAAAGGCATCAGCACGGTGACGGTGAGGAAGAACAGCACGCCGATCAGCGCGCCGCCGCCGACGCGCAGCGCGATGCGGATGTCGCGCCGGATCAAGGCGCCAAGCGCGCTCATGCCGCGCCTCCCATCCGCAGATCGCGCGCATCGATGCCGAGCGGAAGGTGCGTCGCTGCGACGATCAGGCCGCCCAGTGCGAGATGGTCGCGCATCAGCCCGACGAACAGCGCCTGTCCGGCCGCATCGAGCGCCGATGTCGGCTCGTCCAGCAGCCACACCGGCCGCCGCACCGAGAGCAGGCGCGCGATCGACAGGCGGCGGCGCTGGCCGGCGGAGAGGTAGGCCGCCGGCAGATGCGCGGCGTGGTCGAGCGCCACCGCAGCAAGGCAGTCGTCGGCGTCCTGTGTCTCGCCGCCGAGGAATTCCCGCCAGAAGGACAGATTCTCCGCAACGCTGAGCGCCGGCTTCAGGGCGTCGCGATGGCCGAGATAGTGGGCCTGCTCCGGCAGGCTGAGCTCGGCGTCGCCGCCTTCGAGCGCGACCGAGCCCTCGGCGGGAACCAATAGCCCGGCGAGGACGCGCAGCAGCGAGGTCTTGCCGGCGCCGTTGGGGCCCGTGATGGCGAGCGCCTCGCCGGCTGTGGCCGACAGGTCGAGGCCGGAAAACACCTCGCGTCCGCCGCGCACGCATTTCAGATTTCGTCCCGAGAGCCGCATGGTTCGTCTTGTCACAGCCCTCTGAAATCTTTCGCTACCGCGTGAGAATTTTTGGGTCGCGCAACGCTGTCGCACGCTTGTCGGTGTGGCGGTGCTTCTAGAAAGGTTCTATAAGCCCGGAACTTGATGCAGCACACACAATCGGCGGCCGCAACCCACCCCAGGCCATCCCTTGGCCAGTGCCGATCGCCGGTGTTTAGTTACCCTTGCCGGGTATAACTGAGAATTGGGATTCCTCGCATGACCTCGCTCGACAGCTTCAAATGCCGCAAGACCCTGAAGGTCGGCGGCAAGTCCTACGTCTATTACAGCCTGCCCCAGGCAGAGAAGAACGGACTGAAGGGGATTTCGAAGCTGCCGTATTCGATGAAGGTTCTGCTGGAGAACCTGCTGCGCAACGAGGACGGCCGCACCGTCAAGAAGGAAGACATCGTCGCGGTGTCGAAGTGGCTGAAGAAGCGCCAGCTCGAGCACGAAATCGCGTTCCGCCCGGCGCGCGTCTTGATGCAGGATTTCACCGGCGTCCCGGCCGTGGTCGACCTCGCCGCGATGCGCAACGCGATGCAGAACCTCGGCGGCGATGCCGAGAAGATCAACCCGCTGGTGCCGGTCGATCTCGTCATCGACCACTCGGTGATCGTCAACTTCTTCGGTGACAACAAGGCGTTCGCGAAGAACGTCACCGAGGAATACAAGCAGAACCAGGAGCGCTACGAGTTCCTGAAGTGGGGCCAGAAGGCGTTCTCGAACTTCTCGGTGGTGCCGCCCGGCACCGGCATCTGCCACCAGGTCAATCTCGAATATCTCGCGCAGACGGTGTGGACCAAGAAGGAGAAGATGACGGTCGGCCGGAAGACCGGCACCTTCGAGGTCGCCTATCCCGACTCGCTGGTCGGCACCGACTCGCACACCACGATGGTCAACGGCCTCGCCGTGCTCGGCTGGGGCGTCGGCGGCATCGAGGCGGAGGCCTGCATGCTCGGCCAGCCGCTGTCGATGCTGCTGCCTGAGGTGGTCGGCTTCAAGCTCAAGGGCCAGCTCAAGGAAGGCGTCACCGCGACCGACCTCGTGCTGACCGTCACCCAGATGCTGCGCAAGCTCGGCGTGGTCGGCAAGTTCGTCGAGTTCTTCGGCCCGGGCCTCGACTATCTCTCGGTCGCGGACAAGGCGACCATCGGCAACATGGCGCCCGAATACGGCGCGACCTGCGGCTTCTTCCCGGTCGATGCCGCGACCATCGATTACCTGAAGACCTCGGGCCGCAAGGCCGATCGCGTCAAGCTGGTGCAGGCCTATGCCAAGGCGCAGGGCCTGTTCCGCACCGCCAAGTCGGCCGATCCGGTGTTCACCACCACGCTGACGCTCGACCTCGGCGACGTCGTGCCGTCGATGGCCGGGCCGAAGCGTCCCGAAGGCCGCATCGCGCTGCCGGCGGTGTCGACCGGTTTCGCGACCGCGCTGGTCGGCGAATACAAGAAGCCCGAGGGCGAGCAGAAGCGTTATGCGGTCGAGGGCCGCGACTTCGATCTCGGCCATGGCGACGTCGTGATCGCGGCGATCACCTCCTGCACCAACACCTCCAATCCGAGCGTGCTGATCGGCGCCGGCCTCTTGGCGCGCAAGGCCGCCGCCAAGGGCCTCAAGGCCAAGCCGTGGGTGAAGACCTCGCTCGCGCCGGGCAGCCAGGTGGTGGCGGAGTATCTCGCCAATTCCGGCCTGCAGGCCGATCTCGACAAGGTCGGCTTCAACCTCGTCGGCTTCGGCTGTACGACCTGCATCGGCAATTCCGGCCCGCTGCCGGAAGATATCTCGAAGTCGATCAACGAAAACGGCATCGTCGCCGCCGCCGTGCTGTCGGGCAACCGCAACTTCGAAGGCCGCGTCTCGCCCGACGTGCAGGCGAACTACCTCGCCTCGCCGCCGCTCGTCGTCGCGCATGCGCTCGCCGGCACCGTGACCAAGGATCTCGCGGTTGAGCCGCTTGGCATCGGCAAGGACGGCAAGCCGGTGTTCCTCAAGGACATCTGGCCGACCGCCAAGGAGATCAATGCCTTCATGAAGAAGTACGTCACCGCGACGATCTTCAAGAAGAAGTACGCCGACGTGTTCAAGGGCGATACCAACTGGCGCAAGATCAAGACCACGGAAAGCGAGACCTATCGCTGGAACATGAGCTCGACCTATGTGCAGAACCCGCCCTATTTCGAGGGCATGAAGAAGCAGCCGGAGCCGATCGTCGACGTGGTCGATGCACGGATCCTCGCGATGTTCGGCGACAAGATCACCACCGACCACATCTCGCCGGCCGGTTCGATCAAGCTGACCTCGCCCGCCGGCAAGTTCCTCAGCGAGCACCAGGTGCGCCCCGCCGACTTCAACCAGTACGGCACACGGCGCGGCAACCATGAAGTGATGATGCGTGGCACCTTCGCCAACATCCGCATCAAGAACTTCATGCTGAAGGGCGCCGACGGCAATATTCCGGAAGGCGGTTTGACCAAGCACTGGCCCGACGGCGAGCAGATGTCGATCTACGACGCCGCGATGAAGTACCAGGCGGAAGGCGTGCCGCTGGTGGTGTTCGCCGGCGCCGAATACGGCAACGGCTCGTCGCGCGACTGGGCCGCGAAGGGCACCCGTCTGCTCGGCGTGCGCGCGGTGATCTGCCAGAGCTTCGAGCGTATCCATCGCTCCAACCTGGTCGGCATGGGTGTGCTTCCGCTCACCTTCCAGGACGGCACGTCGTGGTCCTCGCTCGGCCTCAAGGGCGACGAAAAGGTCACGATCCGCGGGTTGCAGGGCGATTTGAAGCCCCGCCAGACGCTGACGGCCGAAATCGTCTCCGCCGACGGCGGCAAGAAGGATGTGCCGCTGCTCTGCCGCATCGATACGCTGGACGAGCTCGACTACTATCGCAACGGCGGCATCCTGCATTATGTGCTGCGCAAACTCGCGGCCTAACGCGGATTTGTGATCGGTGCCTCACCGCTTAGTGAGTAGCGACTAAAAAGAAGGCGGCCTATGAAAAGGCCGCTTTCTCGCGTTTTGGGGCACGCAAGTTCAGGGACAGACTTCATGCTCCGTACAATTACGGATGGAAATCATCACGACTGGTTCGCAGTATGACAGCGATGATGGCCTATAATTCTATCTCGCGATGGTCCAGCGCCCTTGGTATCTGCGCAATCGTCGCGATCATCCGCCCCGCCCACGCCGATCCGCGTGCCGTCGTCGAACTCTTCACCTCGCAGGGATGCTCGTCCTGTCCGCCCGCGGACAAGATCATCGGTGACCTCGCGAAGGACCCCAACGTCATCGCGCTGAGCATGCCGATCGACTATTGGGACTATCTCGGCTGGAAGGACACGCTGGCCGACTCCCGTTTCAGCGCGCGCCAGAAGGCCTATTCGCATGTGCGCGGCGATCGCGACGTCTACACGCCGCAGGCCGTGATCAACGGCTCCGCGCATGTGATCGGCAGCGACCGCGCCAGTATCGAGGACGCCATCAAGAGCACCGAAAGGAGCGGTAGCGTGATGTCGGTGCCGGTGACGATGACGCTGACCGGCAAGCAGATCAACGTGTCGGTCGCCGCGTCGAAGTCGCCCGCAGTGTCGCGCGGCGAGGTCTGGATCTGCTCGATCTCGAAGTCGGTGCCGATCTCGATCGCGCGCGGCGAGAACCGCGGCCGCGAGATCACCTACCACAACGTGGTGCGCAATCTCCTCAAGGTCGGGGACTGGAACGGTTCGTCCGGGAGCTGGACCGTGCCGCTGGAGAACATCACGCGTGACGGTGTCGATGCTGCGGCGGTGTACGTCCAGGACGGCAACCGCGACAAGCCGGGCCCGATGCTCGGCGCTGCCTTCACCTCGCTTCACTAGAGCCTTGCTGCGGTAAGGCGCGATGCGCCGGCTTCCGCCCGTGGCGCGGCCGTTGGACCGCACGCATGTTGTCGTGCAGCCGCGCATGGCGACGAACCTGCATTCAGTGATTTGCCGAAAGGAAAGCGCCGGGGTTTTGCGCGCGTCTCGCTTGCGCAGGTCCCAAAAACAAAAAGGACCAACTTTCGTTGGCCCAGTGTTGGGATTTAACTCCCCTGCGAACAGGCCCGATCCCGACGGCCCCGGGGGGCTGGGGGCTGAGGAATCCGGAACCGAAAGGACCGGGCCAACGCAGGATTTCCTTTTCGCAGGGCAGCGGGGCGGGCGATGGGCGGAAGTGGGGCAGCAATATGATTCCGCTAACGTTCCCGTGACTCTGCGGTTTTCCGGACAATCCGCCGCGCGCGGCCGTGGTTAGGGCCCGGTTGCATTGCGATTGGCCCCTTGCGGGCACGCTCGCTTAGCGCGATCATGTCACTCTCGTGACGATCCCGAAGAGGGGCCTTCGGAACCCGATCGTCGCCGAGGTGACAGGAGGCGCTCGATGAGTTTGATCTCGGAGGACACCGATCCGAGCGGGAGTCGTGCCGCGGCGCGCACCGCCGCCGCGACCCCTCAGCCCAACCGCGTGACTTTCAATCGACTTGAACTCAACCGCATTCTCAATCTCTACGGCCGCATGGTCGCCGACGGCGAGTGGCGCGATTATGCGATCGACTTCCTGAAGGACCGAGCCGTGTTCTCGGTGTTCCGGCGCGCGTCGGAAGTGCCGATCTACCGGATCGAGAAGGACCCCCGGCTTGCGCGCAAGCAGGGCATGTACAGCGTGATTTCCGCGACCGGCCTGATCCTGCGCCGCGGCCATGAACTGGAACGCGTGCTGTTCGTGATCGACCGCAAGCTGTCGCTGGTGTAGGGATTTCTCGTAGCCCGGATGAGCGAAGCGACATCCGGGAGGATCTCACCACCCGGGTACAGCTTCCCCGGATATCGCTTCGCTCATCCGGGCTACAAATCCGCTAATCCGCCGGCGCAGTTGTGCGGCCCTCGCGCGGCCTCGCCACTATTTTTGCCTCGCGCAAACGAAAAGCTTGTAGCCCGGATGGAGCCAACGGGTCGTGCGAACGCGCGCCCGATGACAGGCTTCGCGAAATCCGGGACGGCCGAAGCCATGGATGAACTTGCCCCGGATTGCGCTGCGCTTCATCCGGGCTACGCCACATCCTGCTCCGCGCAAAAGAAAAAGCCCCGGCCGGATAGCCGGGGCTTGGATTGCAAGGCTGGATCGATCGGCTCGCTGGAGGCGCTTAGTCGCGCTGGCCGAGCAGCTGCAGGAGCAGCGTGAACAGGTTGATGAAGTTCAGGTAGAGCGACAGCGCACCAGTGATTGCCGCACGCTCTGCCATCACGCCACCCTGCGAGGCGTAGCCGTAGATGTAGTCGTTCTTCAGCCGCTGGGTGTCCCAGGCGGTGAGGCCCGCGAACACCAGCACGCCGACCACCGACACGATGAACTGCAGCGCCGAGCTCGCCAGGAACAGGTTGACCAGGCTCGCGATGATGATGCCGATCAGACCCATGAACAGGAACGAGCCCATGCCGCTCATGTCACGCTTGGTGGTGTAGCCGTAGAGGCTCAGCGCACCGAACGTCGCCGCGGTGATGAAGAACACGCGCACGATCGAGGTGTGCGTGTACACCAGGAAGATCGACGACAGCGACAGACCCATCAGCGCCGAGAACACCCAGAACAGGAGTTGGGCGGTCGCGGGCTGCAGGCGGTTGATGCCGGCCGAGATGACGAACACCATCGCCAGAGGGGCGAGGATGAACAGCCACTTCAGCGGGCTCACGAACATCGCATAGCCGAACTGCGTCAGATAGGCGTTGCCGAACTTGGCGACGGCGGCGGACTGGTCAGTGGTCACCGCACCCATGTAGACGCCGAGCGCGGCAAGGCCGGTGATGGCCAGGCCTATGCTCATGTAGTTGTAGATGCGCAGCATGTAGGCGCGCAGACCGGCGTCGACGGCCGCAGCGTCAATGCGCCCGGCGGCCCGGCCGAAAGGAGAAGCGTAGTTGCGGTCTAGGTCCGACATGGTCGAATTCCCGTGGTTGGTCCCGGTGGAGCGCAAGGGATTTGCGGCGCCGGTCGTAAATCTATCTCAGATGGCTCGGTTTGCGGAACATTAATTCCGTGTCATTCAAACCGACTATCCGACCCGATTGGTATGTGGGAAATTAACACATCCGACGCAAGCTTCCACGCGCGGCCGAATGTCGCTCTACCCTAGCGTTACAGGCAAAAACGGCGCTCGCGCCGCTACATTTTGTCACAAATTCCGCAACACTGAGGCCGGCTTCTGGTTTAGCGCGAGCAGCGTCCCGGCGAGCCCCAGTCCGACCGTGACGACCAGCGCGGCGACCACGACCAGCGCGGCGCTGCCGGCCTGCCAGACAAAACTCAGCGTCATCAGCCGCGTCACGATCAGCCAGGCCGCGATCGAGCCGGCGATCACCCCGAACACGGCGGCTGCAAAACCGATCATCAGATACTCCAGCGCGTAGGCGCCGAGCAATCGCACCCGCGTGGCGCCGAGCGTCTTGAGAATCACGGCGTCATAGACGCGGTGGCGGTGTCCGGCGGCGAGCGCGCCGCCGAGCACCAGGATCGCCGAGATCAGCGTCACGGCGCTGGCGCCGCGGATCGCCAGCACCAGATTGCTGACGACGCTGCCGACCGTCTCCAGCGCCTCGCGGACCCGCACGCTGGTCACCATCGGGAACGCGTCGGCGACCTGCTTGATGATGCGCGCATCGTCGGCGGAATCGGCGTGTGGTTCCGTCAGGGTCGCGACATGGCTGTGCGGCGCGCCCTTGAAGGCATTCGGCGAGAACACCAGCACGAAATTGATGCCGAGGCCCTGCCAGTCGATGTTGCGCAGGTTGGCGATCTTCGCCGGCACGTCGCGGCCGAGCACGTTGACGACGATCTCGTCGCCGATCTTCAGGGACAGGCCGTCGGCGATCTTCTTCTCCATCGAGACCAGCGGGGGGCCGCTGTAGTCCGGTCCCCACCATTCGCCCTCGACGATCTTCGAGCCCTTGGGGATTTCGCCGGTATAGGTCAGGCCGCGGTCGCTCTGCAGCACCCATTCCGAATCGACGGACGGCTTGAGCTGGTCGGCCTTGACGCCGCGCGCGGCCACGATGCGCCCGCGCAGCATCGGCACGTCCTCGACGGTCGAGCCGGCGGCGATCTTGGCCAGGAAGGCATTGAAGCGGTCGGCTTCGGTGGAGGGGATGTCGATGAAGAAGAACGACGGCGCCCGCTCGGGCAGGGCGGCGAGGAATTGCCGGCGCAGATTGCCGTCGATCTGGGTGATGGTGACGAGCACCGCGAGCCCCAGCCCCAGCGACAGCACCACCGACGGCGTCAGCGCGCCCGGCCGGTGGATGTTGGCGATCGCGAGCCGCAGCATGGTCATGCGGCTGCGCGGCAGCCGCCGCGCCACCGCCATCAGGAGCTCGGCGATTCCGCGCAGCAGCAGGAACACCGCGATCGACGAGGCGACGAACACGGCGGCGACCCGCTTGTCATAGGCAAGCCCGATCGCGACGCCGATCAGGAGCGCGATCACCACGGCCATCAGCGCCAGATAGCTCCAGCGCGGGCGATGCCACTCGCTGGCGACGGTCTCGCGGAACAGCGCGGCGACCGGCACGTCATGCACGCGGCCGAGCGGCCACAGCCCGAACGCCAGCGCGGTGAGCTGGCCGTAGATGAAGGACAGCGCGAGCTCGTCGGGATGCAGCGCGGGCACCACCGGCAGCGGCAGCAGCTTGCCGAACAGGCCGACGATGACGAAGGGCAGCGCGGCGCCGAGCACGAGCCCGATCACCGAGCCGATCCCGGCCAGCACCACCACCTGCGTGCAGTAGATCGTGAAGACGTCGCGGCCGGTGGCGCCGAGCGCCTTGAACGAGGCGATGACGTCGCGGCGCCGGTCGATATGGCTCTTCACCGCGTTGGCGACGCCGACACCGCCGACCAGCAGCGCCGCGAGGCCGACCAGGGTCAGGAACTGGGTGAAGCGGCTGATCGTGCGTTCGAGCTGCGGCGAGGCATTGCTGCGGCTGCGGACCTCCCAGCCGGCCTCCGGCGCGGCGCTGCGTGCACCGTCGATCAGCGCGGTGGTGGCGCGATCGTCGTTGGCGCCGTCAGGCAGTTTCACCCGGTAGATCCAGCGCACCAGGCTGCCCGGTTGCAGCAGGTCGGTGGCGTGCAGGCTGGCTTCGCTGATCAGGAAGCGCGGACCGAGGCCGACGCCGCCGGCGAGCTTGTCGGGCTCGGCCACCACCACGCTGCGGATCTGGTAAGTCGCACTGCCGATGGTGACGCGGTCGCCGAGCTTCAGGTCGAGCCGCGCCAGTAACGTCGAATCGGCGGCCGCGCCATAGGCGCCGTCGCGTTCGGCGAGCAGATCGGCGACCGGCATGTTCGGCTCGAGCGTCAGCTCGCCGAGCATCGGATATTTGCCGTCGACCGCCTTGAGCTCGACCAGGGCCAGCTTGCCGTCATTGCTGCGCGCCATCGCACGGAGCGTGGCCGCGATCGAAACCTCGCCGCGCGTGCGCAGATAGGCGACCTCGCCGGGCTTGGCCTCGCGCGAGATCAGCGAGAACGCGGCGTCGCCGCCGAGCAGCGTGCGTCCCTCGCGCGACAGGCCGTCGCCAAGGCTGGCGGCGACCGAGCCGACGCCGGCAATCGCCATCACGCCGAGCGCGATGCAGGCGATGAACACGTAGAAGCCGCGCAGGCCGCCGCGCAATTCGCGCAGCGCGTAACGGAAGGCAAGCGACGACGCGCGGCCCTGCAGCGCGACTTCTGACGCAATGCTCATGTGGTGGCAAAGCTCATGTAGTTGATTGTCCGTCGATGCGGCCGGAGCGCAGCCGCACGACGCGGTCGCAGCGCTGCGCGAGCGCGAGATCGTGCGTCACCAGCACCAGCGTCATGCCGCGCTCGGCGTGCTTGGTGAACAGCAGGTCGACGATCTGCTTGCCCGTCGTCTCGTCGAGATTCCCGGTCGGCTCGTCGGCAACGAGGATCGCGGGATCGGGCGCGAGCGCGCGCGCGATCGCGACGCGCTGCTGCTCGCCGCCGGAGAGTTGCGTCGGATAGTGATGCAAGCGCTCGCCGAGCCCGACCGATTGCAGCTCCTGCGCGGCGCGCGCGGCCGCATCGGGATTGCCGGCGAGTTCGAGCGGCACCGCGACATTCTCCAGCGCCGTCATGGTCGGGATCAGATGGAACGACTGGAAGACGATGCCGACCTGGCGGCCGCGGAAGCGCGCCAGCGCATCTTCATCGAGGGCATTGAACGAGGTGCCGTTGACGACCACTTCTCCACTGTCAGGACGTTCGAGCCCCGCCATCACCATCAGCAAGGTCGACTTGCCCGAGCCCGACGGGCCGATCAGGCCGATGGCCTCACCCGCCGCCACACGAAGGCTGATATCTTTGAGGATATGGACCCGTGCCGCGCCGGTGCCGAGCGAGAGATTGACGTTCCTGACGGCAATGGTGTCCGGCTCGACGTCGGTCAGTGAAGAGGATTCGATGAGACTGTCCATGGTTCGGTCATATGGCACTTCCGCGGCTGCGGTCGAGGGCCGGTTGAGAATCTTCGTGCACATACTCGTGTTGCTTATGGGCTTGATGACGGCGGCCAGCGCGCAGACGCCAGGACCGGAGAACGGCCCGGAGAAAGGCCCGGCGAAGCCGATCAAGATGGTGGTACTGGGCGATTCCCTGAGCGCCGGGTACGGCCTCCCGGGCCCGGCGGCGTTCCCGATCCGGCTGCAAAAGGCGTTGGAAGCCAAGGGGATAAAGGTCGAGATGAGCAATGCCGGGGTGTCCGGCGACACCGCCTCCGGCGGCCGCGAGCGGCTCGACTGGTCGGTGCCTGATGGAACCGATGCCGTGATCGTCGAGCTCGGCGCCAACGATGCCTTGCGCGGCATCGATCCCGCCGTCACGCGTGCCGCGCTCTCCGACATCATCACAAAGTTGCAGGCGCGCAAGATCGCCGTGCTCTTGTGCGGCATGCTCGCGCCACCGAACTATGGCAGTGAGTATGCAGCGAAGTTCAACGCAATCTATCCGGATCTCTCGAAGTCCCTTGGCGTGCGGCTCTATCCGTTCTTCCTCGATGGCGTTGCTGCCGATGCCAAGCTCAACCAGGCTGACGGCATGCATCCGAAGGCGGAAGGTGTGGACATCATCGTGAAGAATATCCTGCCCACGGTGGAGGCATTTCTCGGCGCAATATCAGGGCAACGCAGCTGAAACGCAGGCAGCGAGCCGGGTTGTGTCCGTAGGTTTACGAGCTGTTAACGGGTCATGCTTCGCAGAGTCACATATCTCGGGTACAAATAGGCATCGGTGATTCGTCACCGGGCTGTTACAGGGTGCGGGCTCCCAAAACCCGCGCCAAGCATCGAGGATTAATGCGATGCCGCGTCTGTTCACTGGACTGGAAATTCCGGCCGAGATCGGCCAGACACTTTCCAATTTGCGTGGCGGCCTTCCCGGCGCACGCTGGATCGATCCCGAAAATTATCACGTCACTCTGCGCTTCATCGGCGACATCGATGGCCTCTGGGCCAACGAGATCGCGACGATGCTGTTTCGGGTGAACCGAAAACCGTTCGAGGTCAAATTGCAGGGCCTGTCGAGCTTCGGCGGACGCAAGCCGCGCGCGGTGGTTGCCGCCGTCGAGCCGAGCCGGCCGCTGATCGAACTGCAGGCCGAGCTCGAGCGGATGATGCAGCGGATGGGGCTCGATCCCGAGGGCAGGAAATTCACGCCCCATGTCACGCTGGCGCGTCTGCATGACGCGTCGAGCCAGGACGTCGCGGATTATCTGTCGGTGCGCGGCTACTTCCCGAGCCGCAGCTTCATGGCGGACCGCTTCGTGCTGTTCTCGTCGCGCGCGTCGACAGGCGGCGGCCCCTATGTGGTCGAGGATTCCTACGCGCTCTGCGCGTGAGCCTCTTCACCTCGCCCCGCTTGCGGGGAGAGGTCGGATCGCATCGAAGATGCGATCCGGGTGAGGGGGTACAGGTCCGTCGATAGAGCGCGTCGGGTGGTGAGAGCCCCTCACCCCAGCCCTCTCCCCGCAAGAGCGGGGCGAGGGAGAGGAAAGTGCATACCCACCGGCACAATTCACGACTTGCAATTTGCCGCGCACTAGGGCCGTAAGGTGGGCTCATGCTGTCCACCTCGCCCAGTTCCTTTCTCGAGCACTACAAGTCCCTGGTCGCCTCCGGCGCGATCGAGGCCGATCCCGCGCAAGCCCGCGCCGCCGAGGCGTTCGGCGCGTTGGATGAGCGGCTCGCGAGCTACAAGCCGCAGCGGAAGCAGGGCCTGTTCGGGCGGCTGTTCGGCGGCGACAAGGACGACAAGCCGCCGCGCGGGCTCTACGTCCACGGCGAGGTCGGTCGCGGCAAGACCATGCTGATGGATCTGTTCTTCCAGCAGAGCCCGGTCGAGCACAAGCGCCGCGCGCACTTCCACGAATTCATGGCCGAGGCGCACGAGCGCATCTACGGCTACCGCCAGCAGATCGCGCGCGGCGAGATCGTGGACGGCGACGTGATCGCACTCACCGCGCAGGCGATCTTCGACGAAGCCTGGCTGCTCTGCTTCGACGAATTTCACGTCACCGACATTGCGGATGCGATGATCCTCGGCCGGCTGTTCGCAAAGCTGTTCGATCTCGGCACCGTGGTGGTCGCGACGTCGAACGTTGCGCCTGACGATCTCTACAAGGGCGGTCTCAATCGCGCGCTGTTCCTGCCGTTCATCGCGCAGATCTCCGACCACATGGACGTGCTGCGGCTCGATGCGCGCACCGACTTCCGGCTGGAGAAACTCGTCGGCGTCAAGATGTGGCTGGTGCCCGCGGATGAGGCGGCCGATGCCGCGCTCAACGCGGCCTGGCGCAAGATGACCGGCAATGCCCCGTGCAAGGCGCGCCTCATTCCGATCAAGGGACGCATCCTGAACGTGCCCTGCTCGGCGCACGGCGTCGCGCGCTTCAGCTTCATGGACATCTGCGAGAAGCCGCTGGCCGCGTCCGACTATCTCAGGCTCGCGCACGACTACCATACGATCCTGATCGACCACATTCCGGTGATGGACTACGCCGAGCGCAATGCCGCCAAGCGCTTCATCTCGCTGATCGACACGCTCTATGACAATGCCGTGAAGCTGATGGCCTCGGCCGAGGCCGATCCGGTGTCGCTGTACCTTGCGACCGACGGCGTCGAAGCGATGGAGTTCAAGCGCACGTCCTCGCGCCTGATCGAGATGAGTTCGGAATCCTACCTGGCGCTGCCGCACGGTCGGAAGGACTCCTCCGCGAGCGGCGCGTCGACCGGCCTGGTCGAGACCTGAAATTTCAGCCTCGAAATTTCGTCTTGCGCGCGGTCCGGTTCGGAGCAACTTTTCGTGTCTCCGGGGCGGATGTTGCTGGCATGCCTGATCGAATTCCAGGCAGGGCCCGCAATCGGGCAGGCCGCGACTTGAATGGATCATTCGAAAGGGATAACCACCCTTGCAACCGACTTCCCTCCCTCCCGTACACAGTTCAAAGGACTGATTTCCCATGGCACGCGACAAGATTGCTCTGATTGGCTCCGGACAGATCGGCGGAACGCTGGCGCACCTCGTCGGCCTTAAGGAACTCGGAGACGTCGTGCTGTTCGATATTGCCGAGGGCGTGCCGCAGGGCAAAGCGCTCGACATCGCGCAGTCGTCGCCGGTCGACGGTTTCGATTCCAATCTGGTCGGCGCAAATTCCTATGAAGCGCTCGACGGCGCCAAGGTCTGCATCGTCACCGCCGGCGTGCCGCGCAAGCCCGGCATGAGCCGCGACGATCTCCTCTCCATCAACCTCAAGGTCATGGAGCAGGTCGGCGCCGGCATCAAGAAGTACGCGCCCGACGCGTTCGTCATCTGCATCACCAACCCGCTCGACGCCATGGTGTGGGCGCTGCAGAAGGCCTCGGGCCTGCCGCACAAGAAGGTGGTCGGCATGGCCGGCGTGCTCGACTCCGCGCGTTTCCGCTATTTCCTGGCCGACGAATTCAACGTCTCGGTCGAGGACGTCACCGCTTTCGTGCTCGGCGGCCATGGCGACACCATGGTGCCGCTGACCCGCTACTCGACTGTCGCCGGCATTCCGCTGCCCGACCTCGTCAAGATGGGCTGGACCTCGCAGACGCGCATCGATGAGATCGTCGATCGCACCCGCAACGGCGGCGCCGAGATCGTCAACCTGCTCAAGACCGGCTCCGCATTCTACGCGCCGGCCGCGTCCGCGATCGCGATGGCCGAGAGCTATCTGAAGGACAAGAAGCGCGTGCTGCCCTGCGCCGCCTATCTCAACGGCGAGTACGGCGTGAAGGACATGTATGTCGGCGTGCCGGTCGTGGTCGGCGCCAAGGGTGTCGAGCGCATCGTCGAGATCGAACTGGCGGGCAAGGACCGCGAGGCTTTCGACAAGTCGGTCGGTGCGGTGCAGGGCCTGGTCGACGCCTGCAAGAAGATCGCGCCCGATCTGCTCGGCAAGTAATCTCGAATGGCAATGACCCGATAGGCGGTTTCAATCGTCTATCGGGTGCAAGGCGATGAAATTCCGGCGGATTTTTTAGTTGCGCGAGCTTTGGTATATGGTATGCCAGTCTCAAGGCTGACGTAAAAGGTCGCCGCACGAGGGTTTGGGAGCGTCTTTCCATGAATATCCACGAATACCAGGCCAAGGCTTTGCTGCATGAATTCGGCGTGCCGATCTCGCGCGGCGTGCCGGTGCTGAAGCCGGAAGAGGCCGACGCCGCGGCCAAGCAGCTGCCCGGCCCGATCTGGGTGGTGAAGAGCCAGATCCATGCCGGCGGCCGCGGCAAGGGCAAGTTCAAGGAAGCATCGGCCGGCGACAAGGGCGGCGTCCGCATCGCCAAGTCGGCCGCCGAGGTCGGCGAATTCGCCAAGCAGATGCTCGGCGCGACGCTGGTCACGGTGCAGACCGGTCCGCACGGCAAGCAGGTCAACCGCCTCTACATCGAGGAAGGCTCCGACATCGACAAGGAGTTCTACCTCTCGATCCTGGTCAATCGCGAGACCTCCGAAATCTCCTTCGTGGTGTCGACCGAAGGCGGCGTGAATATCGAAGAGGTCGCGCATTCGACCCCGGAAAAGATCGTCTCGTTCTCGGTCGATCCCGCGACCGGCATCATGCCGCATCACGGCCGCACGGTTGCCAAGGCGCTGAAGCTGACCGGCGATCTCGCCAAGCAGGCCGAGAAGCTGACCGGCCAGCTCTATGCCGCCTTCGCCGCCAAGGACATGGCGATGCTCGAGATCAATCCGCTCGTCGTCACCAAGCAGGGCCAGCTGCGCGTGCTCGACGCCAAGGTGTCGTTCGACAGCAACGCGCTCTATCGTCATCCGGACGTGGTCGCGCTGCGCGACGAGACCGAGGAAGACGCCAAGGAGATCGAGGCGTCGAAATACGACCTCAACTACGTCGCGCTCGACGGCACGATCGGCTGCATGGTCAACGGCGCCGGCCTCGCCATGGCGACCATGGACATCATCAAGCTGTACGGCATGGAGCCGGCGAACTTCCTCGACGTCGGCGGCGGCGCCAGCGTGGAGAAGGTCGCGGCCGCGTTCAAGATCATCACCGCCGATCCGAACGTGAAGGGCATCCTGGTCAACATCTTCGGCGGCATCATGAAGTGCGACGTGATCGCCGAGGGCGTGGTCGCCGCGGTGAAGCAGGTCGGCCTCAAGGTGCCGCTAGTGGTGCGCCTTGAAGGCACCAATGTCGAGCAGGGCAAGAAGATCATCCGCGAGAGTGGCCTCAACGTCCTGCCCGCCGACAACCTCGATGACGCTGCACAGAAGATCGTGAAAGCCGTCAAGGGAGGCTAACGATGGCCGATCATCTCGACGCTCCGACACCGCTGGACGAACACCGCAAGCTCGCGGCGTTTGCGGGCGAGTGGAGCGGCGAAGAGATGGTCTATCCGTCGCGCTGGACCGCCGGCGGTCCGGCCACCTCGCATGTCGTTGCGCGCATCGCGCTCAACGGCTTCTACCTGATCCAGGACAGCGTGCAGACCCGCGACGGCAAGGAGAGCTTCGCCACCCACGGCGTGTTCACCTACGACCGCGACGATCGGGCCTACAAGTTGTTCTGGCACGACTCGCTCGGCTACTACCCGCCGTCGCCGGCGTCCGGTGGCTGGGCGGGCAAGTCGCTGATCCTGGTGCGCGGCTCGCTGCGCGGCAATGCCCGTCACGTCTACGAGGTCGTCGACGACAACACCTACAACATGAAAATCCAGTTCTCGCCTGATGCGGAAGGGTGGGCCGACGTGCTCACCGGCGTGTACCGGCGTGTTCACTGAAACCCTTCACCGATCGTCTCGCGAAAGCATCTCGAACCATGTCCATTCTGATCGACAAGAACACCAAGGTCATCTGCCAGGGCTTCACCGGCAAGAACGGCACGTTCCATTCGGAAGCGGCGATCGCTTACGGCACCAAGATGGTCGGCGGCGTGGCGCCGGGCAAAGGCGGCTCGACGCATCTCAACCTGCCGGTGTTCGACACCGTCGCCGAAGCGCGCGAGAAGACCGGCGCCGACGCCAGCGTGGTCTATGTCCCGCCGCCGGGCGCGGCGGACGCGATCTGCGAGGCGATCGACGCGGAGATCCCGCTGATCGTCTGCATCACCGAGGGCATCCCGGTGCTCGACATGGTGCGCGTGAAGCGCTCGCTGTCGGGCTCGAAGTCGCGGCTGATCGGGCCGAACTGCCCCGGCGTGATGACCGCCGGCGAATGCAAGATCGGCATCATGCCGGCCAACATCTTCAAGCCCGGCTCGGTCGGCATCGTCTCCCGCTCCGGCACCCTGACCTATGAGGCAGTGTTCCAGACCACCCAGGAGGGCCTCGGCCAGACCACCGCGGTCGGCATCGGCGGCGACCCGGTCAAGGGCACCGAGTTCATCGACATGCTGGAGATGTTCCTGGCCGACGAGAAGACCAAGTCGATCGTGATGATCGGCGAGATCGGCGGCTCGGCCGAGGAAGACGCCGCCCAGTTCCTCAAGGACGAGGCCAAGCGCGGCCGCAAGAAACCGATGGTCGGCTTTATTGCCGGTGTCACCGCACCTCCCGGCCGCCGCATGGGCCATGCCGGCGCGATCATCTCGGGCGGCAAGGGCGACGCCGGTTCCAAGACCGCGGCGATGGAAGCCGCCGGCATCAGGGTGTCGCCGTCGCCGGCGCGCCTCGGGCACACGCTCGCGGAGATGCTGAAGTAACCGCCGTCCGGCGAAGTTCCCTTCCAGATTTGGCGTGTTTCGGGCGGGTTCTCCTTGGGGAACCCGCTTTTTTATTGCGTTTTGTCGCCAGAATACCGATCACTAAAAAATGAAAACAAGTTCATTTCTTAGTTCTTTTAGGCAGGAATATCTGTCCTAGATAGGGTAAAGGGTATCAATCCAGCCGGCGCACTTCCAGACCGGCATCAGCGCCGTCTCCTACGCGCGAACCGAAAAAATCACCAGGACTGCCCATGTCTCGCCAAGACGCGAACGCCGCTTTTGCACTCTCATCATTCCTGCAGGGCACCAACGCCGCCTACATCGACGACCTCTACGCCCGCTACGAGCAGGACCCGTCGTCGGTCGACGCCGAATGGCAGGATTTCTTCAAAAGCCTGAAGGACGCCCCGGCCGACGTCCAGAAGAACGCCGAGGGCGCCTCGTGGGGCCGCGACAACTGGCCGGTGACGCCGCGCGACGAGCTGACCTCCGCGCTCGACGGCAACTGGGCCCAGGTCGAGAAGGCGGTCGGCACCAAGCTCGCGGCCAGGGCGCAGGCCAAGGGCGCCGAGCTGTCCGATGCCGACGTCCATCAGGCCACCCGCGATTCGGTTCGCGCGCTGATGCTGATCCGCGCCTACCGCATGCGCGGCCATTTCCACGCCAAGCTCGATCCGCTCGGCATCGAGGCGCCGCGCGACCGCGAGGAGCTCGATCCGCGCTCCTACGGCTTCACCGAGGCGGACTTCGATCGCAAGATCTTCCTCGACCATGTGCTCGGCCTCGAATACGGCACGCTGCGCGAGATCGTGCAGATTTGCGAGCGCACCTACTGCCAGACGCTCGGCGTCGAGTTCATGCATATCTCCAACGCCGCCCAGAAGGCGTGGATCCAGGAGCGCATCGAGGGGCCGGACAAGGAGATCTCGTTCACGCCCGAGGGACGCCGCGCGATCCTCAACAAGCTGATCGAGGCGGACGGCTTCGAGAAGTTCTGCGACACCAAGTTCACCGGCACCAAGCGCTTCGGCCTCGACGGCGGTGAATCGCTGATCCCGGCGCTCGAGCAGATCATCAAGCGCGGCGGCAATCTCGGCGTAAAGGAGATCGTGGTCGGCATGCCGCATCGCGGCCGCCTCAACGTGCTGACCCAGGTGATGGGCAAGCCGCACCGTGCGCTGTTTCATGAATTCAAGGGCGGTTCGGCCAATCCGGATTCGGTCGAAGGCTCCGGCGACGTCAAGTATCACCTCGGCGCCTCCTCGGACCGCGAGTTCGACGGCAACAACATCCATCTGTCGCTGACCGCAAATCCGTCGCATCTGGAAATCGTCGATCCGGTCGTGATGGGGAAGGTGCGCGCCAAGCAGGACCAGCACGGCGATCCGCCGGATATGCGCATCTCGGTCCTGCCGCTTTTGATGCATGGCGACGCGGCCTTCGCGGGCCAGGGCGTGGTGGCGGAATGCTTCAGCCTGTCGGATCTGAAGGGCTACCGCACCGGCGGCTCGCTGCACTTCATCGTCAACAACCAGATCGGCTTCACCACCTATCCGCGCTACTCGCGTTCGTCGCCCTATCCGTCCGACGTGGCGAAGATGATCGATGCGCCGATCTTCCACGTGAATGGCGACGATCCGGAGGCCGTGGTGTTCGCGGCCAAGGTCGCGATCGAATTCCGGCAAAAATTCCACAAGCCGGTCGTCATCGACATGTTCTGCTACCGGCGCCACGGCCACAACGAGGGCGACGAGCCGGCGTTCACCCAGCCGGTGATGTACAAGAAGATCGCGTCTCACCCGTCAACGCTGGAGATCTACGCCAAGCGGCTGGTCGCTGACGGCGTGTTGACCGAGGGCGAGGTCGAGAAGGCCAAGGCCGACTGGCGCGCGCGGCTCGACGCCGAGCTCGAAGCCGGCGCCGGCTACAAGCCGAACAAGGCCGACTGGCTCGACGGCAAGTGGGCGGGCTTCAAGATCGCCGACCAGGAAGAAGACGCCCGCCGCGGCGTCACCGGCGTCGACCTTACGGTGCTCAAGGACATCGGCCGCAAGATCACCAGGGTGCCGGACGGCTTCCGCGTCCACCGCACCATCCAGCGCTTCCTCGACAATCGCGCCAAGGCGATCGACAGCGGTGTCGGGATCGACTGGGCCACCGGTGAGGCCTTGGCGTTCTGCACGCTGCTGCAGGAAGGCCATCATGTGCGCCTGTCCGGGCAGGATTCCGAGCGCGGCACCTTCTCGCAGCGCCATTCGGTGCTGATCGACCAGGAGGACGAGAGCCGCTACACGCCGTTCAACCATCTCGGCGGCGAAGACACCGGCCACTACGAGGTCATCAACTCGCTGCTGTCGGAAGAGGCGGTGCTCGGCTTCGAATACGGTTACTCGCTGGCCGAGCCGAACGCGCTGGCGCTCTGGGAAGCGCAGTTCGGCGACTTTGCCAACGGCGCGCAGGTGGTGTTCGACCAGTTCATCTCGTCGGGCGAACGCAAGTGGCTGCGCATGTCGGGCCTCGTCTGCCTGCTGCCGCACGGCTACGAAGGGCAGGGACCGGAGCACTCCTCCGCGCGCCTCGAGCGTTACCTGCAGATGTGCGCCGAAGACAACATGCAGGTGGTCAATCCGACCACGCCGGCGAACTACTTCCACGTGCTGCGGCGCCAGCTGCATCGCGAAATCCGCAAGCCGCTGATCTTGATGACGCCGAAGTCGCTGCTGCGCCACAAGCGCGCCGTGTCGCAGCTCGAGGAGCTCGGCAAGAACGCCACGTTCCACCGCATCCTGTACGATGACGCGCAGATGCTGCCGGACGAGAAGATCAAGCTGGTGCCGGACGACAAGATCCGCCGCGTCGTGCTGTGCTCCGGCAAGGTCTATTACGATCTCTACGAGGAGCGTGAGAAGCGCGACATCGACGACATCTATCTGATGCGCGTCGAGCAACTCTATCCGGTGCCGCTGAAGGCGCTGGTGCAGGAGCTCGGCCGCTTCAAGAACGCCGAAGTGGTCTGGTGCCAGGAGGAGCCGCGCAATATGGGCTCCTGGCACTTCATCGAGCCCTATCTGGAATGGGTGCTCAACCAGATCCACGCACCCAACAGGCGTCCGCGCTATGCCGGCCGTCCGGCATCGGCGGCAACCGCGACTGGCCTAATGTCGAAACATCTGGCGCAGCTCAAGGCGCTGCTCGACGACGCACTGAACTAACGACCTTCATTGACCATGCCCCGCGAAAGCGGGGCATCCGGTATCCCGCGTCATCCAGCAGAAGTGCTGTCGTCACGGAGTACCGGATCGCTCGCTTTGGCGGGCGGTGGTGGACAGTTTCACGACTGCCAATTTTGCGACCGCAAGGTTATCGAGGAAAAGACCATGACTGAAATTCGCGTTCCAACGCTCGGCGAATCCGTGACCGAGGCCACGATCGGCCGCTGGTTCAAGAAGGCCGGTGAAGCCGTCGCGGTGGACGAGCCGTTGGTGGAGCTGGAGACCGACAAGGTCACGATTGAGGTGCCCGCGCCGGTCGCCGGCACGCTCGGCGAGATCATCGCCAATGACGGCGAGACCGTCGCCGTCGGCGCGCTGCTCGGCCAGATCAATGACGGCGCGGCCGCGGCCAAGCCCGCTGCCGCCGCTGCTGCTGCTCCCGCCAAGGCCGCTGCGCCGGCTGCTGCCGCCGCGCCGAAGGCGCCGCCGGCGGATGCGCCGCTGGCACCCTCGGTCCGCAAGCTGTCCGCCGAAAGCGGCATCGATGCGTCCACCGTACCCGGTTCGGGCAAGGACGGCCGCGTGACCAAGGGCGACATGCTGGCCGCGATCGAGAAGGCCGCCTCGGCGCCGACCCCGGTCAACCAGCCGGCCGCCGCCGTGCAGGTTCGTGCGCCCTCGCCGGCCGACGATGCCGCGCGCGAGGAGCGCGTGAAGATGACGCGGCTGCGCCAGACCATCGCGCGCCGCCTCAAGGACGTGCAGAACACCGCCGCGATGCTGACCACCTTCAACGAGGTCGACATGACCGAGGTGATGAAGCTGCGGGCCCTCTACAAGGACACGTTCGAGAAGAAGCACGGCTCGAAGCTCGGCTTCATGGGCTTCTTCACCAAGGCGGTGGTGCAGGGGCTGAAGGACATTCCGGCGGTCAACGCCGAAATCGACGGCAGCGACCTGATCTACAAGAACTACTATCACATCGGCGTTGCGGTCGGCACCGACCGCGGCCTCGTGGTGCCTGTGGTGCGCGACTGCGACCACAAGTCGATCGCCGAGATCGAGAAGTCGATCGCCGACTACGGCCGCCGCGCCCGTGACGGCCAGCTCAAGATCGACGAGATGCAGGGCGGCACCTTCACCATCACCAATGGCGGCATCTACGGTTCGCTGATGTCGACGCCGATCCTGAATGCGCCGCAGTCCGGCATCCTCGGCATGCACAAGATCCAGGAGCGGCCGATGGTGGTCGGCGGCAAGATCGAGGTGCGGCCGATGATGTATCTGGCGCTGTCCTACGACCACCGCGTCATCGACGGCAAGGAAGCGGTGACCTTCCTGGTGCGCGTCAAGGAGAGCCTGGAGGATCCGGCCCGCCTGGTGCTGGACCTCTAAGGTCGTATCGCGCGCGGCGTCCGATTGGGCGCCGCGATCTGTTGGGTGCTCACATTTGGGGATCAAAGTGACGGATAAGGTCGTTGTCATCACCGGCGGCAGCCGCGGCATCGGCCGCGCCACCGCGCTCGCTGCCGCCGCGCGCGGCTATCGCATCGTGGTCGGCTATGCATCCAACAAGACCGCGGCGGACGAGGTCGTCGCCGCGATCGAGGCCAAAAACGGCAAGGCGATCGCGGTGAAATGCGATGTCGGCAGCGAGCAGGACATCCTGGCGCTGTTCAAGGCGGCCGACGGCTTCGGCACGCTCGGCGCGCTCGTCAACAATGCCGGCATCGTCGGCAAGAGCGGCGTGCGCGTCGACGAGATGTCGGCCGAGCGCATCCAGCAGATGATGGCGGTGAATGTCACCGGCAGCATCCTGTGTGCGCGCGAGGCGGTGAAGCGCATGTCGACCAGGCATGGCGGCAAGGGCGGCGTCATCGTCAACCTGTCCTCGGTCGCGGCAAAGCTCGGCGCGCCCAACACCTATGTCGACTATGCCGCCTCCAAGGGCGCGATCGATTCCTTCACGATCGGCCTCGGCTACGAAGTCGCGAATGAGGGCATCCGCGTCGCCGGCATCCGGCCCGGACTGATCGACACCGACATCCACGCCGCGGGCGGCGAGCCCGATCGCGCGCATCGGCTTGCCCATATGGTGCCGATGAAGCGTGTCGGCACGGCCGATGAAATCGCCAACGCCATCGTCTGGCTGATCTCGGACGAGGCTTCCTATGTCACCAGCGCGATCCTCGACGTGTCGGGCGGTCGCTAGCACACGATCAAGAGCGGGCGGCGGTCTGCCGTCACGATCGCGCCCGCGTAATTGTCACAGAGCTTAGCTACAGGACCTTCTATCATGGCTTCTTACGATCTCGTCGTCATCGGCACCGGCCCGGGCGGATATGTCTGCGCGATCCGCGCGGCGCAACTCGGCATGAAGGTCGCCGTCGTCGAGAAGGACGCGACGCTGGGCGGCACCTGCCTCAATGTCGGCTGCATGCCGTCGAAGGCGCTGCTGCACGCCTCCGAGATGTTCGAGGAAGCCGCGCACTCCTTCGCCAAGATGGGCGTCAGCGTCTCGGCGCCGAAGCTCGATCTGCCCTCGATGATGAATTTCAAGCAGCAGGGCATCGACGGCAACGTCAAGGGCGTCGAGTTCTTGATGAAGAAGAACAAGATCGACGTGCTCAAGGGGACCGGCAAGATCCTCGGTGCCGGCAAGGTCGAGGTCTCCGGCGGCGGCAAGTCCGAGACCGTCGAGACCAGGAACATCGTGATCGCCACCGGCTCCGATATCGCCCGCCTGAAGGGCATCGACATCGACGAGAAGCGCATCGTGTCGTCGACCGGCGCGCTGTCGCTGGAGAAGGTGCCGGAGAAATTGTTGATCATCGGCGCGGGGGTGATCGGCCTCGAGCTTGGCTCGGTCTGGCGGCGTCTCGGTGCGGACGTCATGGTCGTGGAATTCCTCGACCGCATCCTGCCCGGCATGGATGGCGAGGTGGCAAAGCAATTTCAGCGCATGCTCGAGAAGCAGGGCTTCGTCTTCAAGCTCGGCGCCAAGGTCACCGCGGTCGATACCTCCGGCAAGACGCTGCAGGTCAAGGTCGAGCCGGCCGCCGGCGGCGCTGCGGAAACTATCGAAGCCGACGTCGCGCTCGTCTGCATCGGCCGCGTGCCCTACACCGAGGGCCTCGGGCTGAAGGAGGCCGGCGTCGCGCTCGACAATCGCGGCCGCGTCGAGATCGACGCGCACTTCTCGACCAACGTGAAGGGCATCTATGCGATCGGCGACGTCGTGGCCGGGCCGATGCTCGCGCACAAGGCGGAAGACGAAGGCGTTGCTTGCGCGGAGATCATCGCGGGCCAGGCCGGCCACGTGAACTACGACGTCATCCCAGGTGTTGTGTATACCACGCCGGAAGTGTCGTCGGTCGGCAAGACCGAGGAAGACCTCAAGCAGGCTGGCGTCGCATACACCGTCGGCAAATTCCCGTTCACGGCGAACGGCCGGTCCAAGGTCAATCAGACCACCGATGGCTTCGTGAAAATTCTCGCAGATGCGAAGACGGATCGGGTGCTTGGCGTCCACATCGTCGGCCGCGAAGCCGGCGAAATGATCCATGAAGCCTGCGTTCTGATGGAATTCGGCGGATCGGCCGAGGATCTGGCACGCACCTGCCACGCGCACCCGACCCGTTCGGAGGCGATCAAGGAAGCCGCGCTTGCGGTGGGCAAGCGCGCCATCCATATGTGATGATCGAACGTCCGGCGTCAGCCGGGTTGAGATCATAGCGATGCTGCGCCGCCTGCTTCAGCCGTTCTGGGTCCTGCTTGCGATCGTCTTCCTGGTCGAGGCTTGGCTATGGGACCACCTCGAGCCGATCGTGGCGCGGGTGGTCGCGTGGATTCCGCTCCGCGCGCTCAAGCAATGGCTTGCCGACCGGGTCGATTCGCTGTCGCCGGCGATGACGCTGATCGTCTTCGTCGTGCCGGTCATCCCGCTGTTTCCGCTCAAGCTGATCGGGCTCTGGCTGCTGGCGAACCAATACTGGTTCAGTGCGGTCTCGCTGATCCTGTTCGCCAAGTTCGTCGGTGTCGGCGTGACGGCCTTCCTGTTCGACGTGACGCGGCCGAAACTGCTGGAGATGCCCTGGTTCGAGGCGCTCTATAATTTCGTGATGGCACTGCGGGCCAAGGCCACCGCGCTGGTCGAGCCGACCAAGCGACGCATTCGCGAGATGATCCGTGGCGACGGCGAGGGCTGGGCGGCCCGCACGCTGCGCGTGATCGCGCGCTTCCGCAAAAGCGTGCATCAGACCAGCAAGCCTCTTTGATCAAAACTTTCTATTCCGTCATCCTGAGGAGCGCGTAGCGCGTCTCGAAGGATGCACGGCCCGGCCGGTGGCCGTCGATCCTTCGAGACGCGCGCAAGGGCGCTCTCCTCAGGATGACGGTTCGAAAGCGGCGCGCTGCACTCAATGCAGATGAAGCAAGTGCGGCTGGAACAGGCCGAGCGCCGTCATCACGATGCCGGCGAGCGTCACCAGGCCGGACACCCAGGCCAGCGCGAGGATGCCCGTGATGATGGTCGCCGATGCCAGCACGATGGCGATCTGGAACGCAGCAGAGGCAAGCTCGAAATGATGATATTTCGCGGTGGCCTCGTCGCGCTCATGCTCGGCGTGCTTGGCGCGTTCGGAGAGCTGCTCTGAACCCTCGCCGGTTTCCGGCTCTGAGCGGTAGCGCGCCGCGGTCTTCTGCCAGTCGTCGATCTGCTTCTGCAGCGCAGCCCTGGCCGCCTCGTCGGTGGTGGTCGCGAGGTTCAGCTTGCCCTGTTCGGCCGCGGTCTGCACCGCGGTCCGGCGGATGCTCTTGGCCTGGAAGAAGGCCCACAGGTTGGAGGCCTCGACATTCTTGCTGATCGATTCGGTCTGGGCGCCCTTGCCGAGCGTTTCCGACAGCGCCAGGCACAGGGCGATCACGGCGATCAGGAGCGCGATCTTCTTGTTCTCGCCCGAAGCATGCTCGGCATGCTCCGCGTGCTCCATACTTTCATGTGCGCTCATGATTCCCCTCCAGATGCGACTGCGCCACGATTGCCGAATGCGGTGCACAAGGCAAGGGGCGGGCGGCTTGGAGTAGCCGTCTGAAGATGAACGGCGCATGACGGCGGGCCAAAGCTCGCGCTTTATTTTGAATCCAGACCTGGGTGCTCAGCCGCGCGGATGCGCGGAGCGATAGACTTCGAGCAGGCGCTCGCTGTCGATGCCGGTGTAGATCTGCGTGGTCGACAGCGATGCGTGGCCGAGCAATTCCTGGATCGCGCGCAGATCGCCGCCACGGCTGAGCAGATGCGTGGCGAAGGAGTGCCGCAGCGCATGCGGCGTTGCGCTGTCGGGCAGGCCGAGCGCGCCGCGCAGCCGTTCCATGGTGAGCTGGATGATGCGCGGGCTCAAGGGGCCGCCGCGCGCGCCGACGAACATCGGCCCCGCGGGGCTGAGCTGATGCGGGCAGATCGCCGCATAGTCCGCGATCAATTGCAGCACGTTCTGCAGCACCGGCACCATGCGGGTCTTGTTGCCCTTGCCGGTCACCACGAGCACGTCGCCTTCGCCGGGCTTCGGCACGTCGCGGCGCTTCAGCCCCAGTGCCTCGGAGATGCGCAGGCCCGAACCATAGAGCAGCGCCATGACGGCGGCGTCACGCACCAGGATCCAGGTCTCGCGGGTCTCGTCCGCGCGCTCGTCGGCATCGGCAAAGCGTTTCGCTGCTTCCATGTGAATCGGCTTCGGCAGGCTCTTCGCCACCTTGGGCGCGCGGATCGCCGAGAGCGCGCCGACTTTGCCCTTGCCTTCGCGTTCCAGGAAGCGTCCGAACGAGCGCAGGCCCGCCAGTGCCCGCATCAGCGATCGCCCGCCGATCTCCTCGGTTCGGCGCATCGCCATGAAGGCGCGCACATCGCTTGCCTCGAGCGCGGAGAATGCCTTAAGCGTCACCCGCGCGCCCCAGTGCCCGGCCAGGAAGGCGAGGCATTGGCGCACGTCGCGGGCATAGGCCTCGAGCGTCTTCGGCGACAGCCGCCGCTCGGCACGCAGATGCGACAGCCAGCGCGTCATCTCCTGCGTGACCGATGCGTCGGCGCAGTCGAGTTCGAGCGGTGGGATGGGCTGATCGGTCCGGGCCATCTCTTAAGGGCTATTGGCGCTGCGATTCTCCTGATTATATCGCACTGCCTTCGTTTACCGATCGCTAAGACCGCAAGGCGGTGCTAGCCCGGTGCAACGTTCGGACTCCAAGGCTCTGATTCAATGGACCATACCACGCGCCCCGGCCCAGCCTCCGCATCGACGACTCGTGTCGTCGACGTGCTGGTGCCTGTCGCGCTGAACCAGACCTATTCCTACCGCGTTCCGCGCGGCATGGAGCTTGTGCCGGGCGACGTGATCGGCGTTCCGCTCGGGCCGCGCGAGGTCGTTGCGGTGGTGTGGGCGGAAAACGCCAATCCGGATCCGCGGCTGCACAACCGGCTCAAGGACGTCAGCGAGAAACTCGATGTCCCGCCGCTGAAGCCGGAGCTGCGCCAGCTGGTCGACTGGGTCTCCAATTACACTTTGTCGGCACGCGGCATGGTGCTGCGGATGACGCTGCGGATGGGTGACAATCTCGGGCCGGAGCGGACGCGGCTCGGCGTGCGGCTGGTCGGCGAGCCGCCGCGGCGCCTGACGCCGGCGCGCCGGCGGGTGATCGAGGTGCTGTCGGACCGGTTGCTGCACGGCAAGTCGGAGGCGGCGCGGGAGGCCGGCGTCAGTTCCGGCGTGATCGACGGCCTGGTCGACGAAGGCACTCTCACGGTCGAGGCGATGCCGCCGCCGGCACCGCCGCCCGTTCCGGATCCCTCCTACGCGCAGCCGGATTTTTCGCGCGAGCAGCGCAGTGCCGTCGACGTGATGCGGACGCTGGCTGCGAGCGGCAGCTTTCACGTCGCGCTGCTCGACGGCGTCACCGGTTCCGGCAAGACCGAAGTCTATTTCGAGGCGATCGCCGAAAATATCCGTCGCGGCAAGCAGACGCTGATCCTGATGCCGGAGATCGCGCTGACCGGCCAGTTCCTCGACCGTTTCGCGCAGCGCTTCGGCGTGCGGCCACTGGAATGGCATTCGGAGCTGACGCCGCGCACGCGCGCGCGCAACTGGGCCGCGATCGCCGAGGGCAAGGCGCCGGTCGTGGTCGGCGCCCGCTCCGCGCTGTTCCTGCCCTATGCCGATCTCGGCCTCATCATCGTCGATGAGGAGCACGACCAGGCCTACAAGCAGGACGACGGCGCGCATTATCACGCCCGCGACATGGCGGTGGTCCGCGCCCATATCGCCAGGATCCCGATCGTGCTGGCCTCAGCCACGCCGTCGGTCGAGAGCGAGGTCAATGCGCGCAAGGGGCGCTACCAGCGCGTGGCGCTGCCGTCGCGGTTCGGCGGTCAGCACATGCCGCATATCGAGGCGATCGACATGCGCCGCGCGCCGCCGCCGCGCGGCCGCTTCATTTCGCCGGTGCTGGCCGAGCAAATTCGCCATGCGATCGAGCGCCGCGAGCAGGCGCTGCTGTTCCTCAACCGCCGCGGTTACGCGCCGCTGACGCTGTGCCGCGCCTGCGGCCACCGCTTCGCCTGCACGATCTGCGATGCGTGGCTGGTCGATCACCGGTTCCGGCAGCGGCTGGTCTGTCATCACTGCGGCTTCTCGATGCCGCGCCCGAATATCTGCCCGCATTGCGCGGCCGAGGAATCGCTGGCCGCGGTCGGTCCCGGCGTCGAGCGCCTGCAGGAGGAGGCCGCCCACATCTTCCCCGAGGCCCGGACGATGGTGCTGTCGAGCGATCTCATCACCTCGATCGAGACCATGCGAAGCGAGCTCAACGAGATCGCCGAGGGCCGCGTCGACATCATCATCGGCACCCAGCTGGTGGCGAAGGGCCACAACTTCCCGCGGCTCAATCTGGTCGGCGTCATCGATGCCGATCTCGGCCTGAGCAATGGCGATCCGCGCGCCGCCGAGCGGACGTTCCAACTGCTGAACCAGGTGGTCGGCCGCGCCGGCCGCGAGCAGGGCCGCGGCGTCGGCTTTCTGCAGACCCACCAGCCGGAGCATCCGGTGATCAAGGCCCTGATCGCCAATGACCGCGAGGCGTTCTATGCCAGCGAGATCGAGATTCGCGAGCGCACCGGCTACCCGCCGTTCGGCCGGCTGGCGAGCCTGATCGTCTCCGCCGGCGACCGTCCGACTGCGGAAGGTTTTGCCCGCAAGCTCGCCGGGGTGGCGCCGCTCGATGAGCGGGTCCAGGTGCTCGGCCCCGCCGAGGCGCCGCTCGCCGTCATCAAGGGCCGCTACCGCTTCCGCCTGCTGGTGAAGTCGCTGCGCAATGTCGACCTGTCGCAATATCTGCGCGAATGGCTGGCGGCGGGTCCCAAGACCAAGGGCAATCTGAAGCTCGAGGTCGACGTCGATCCGCAGAGCTTTTTGTAGTTTCACCACCGTCATTCCGGGATGGTCCGCAGGACCAGACCCGGAATCTCGAGATTCCGGGTTCGTCGCTTCGCTCCGCCCCGGAATGACGAGGGAGAGGTGGCAAAAGAAAAAGCCTGCCGTCATTTGCGACGGCAGGCCTTTTTGGCGCGAAGCAGGCCTCGCGGCCGTTACGCAACGCAACGCTTACTGAACGCGCTTACGAGACGACCTCAGCGGTGACGCGGCCGACGCCGGCACCAGTCAGGCCGATGGCGCGGGCTGCGCCGGTGGAGAGGTCGAGCACGCGGCCGCGGATGAACGGGCCACGATCGTTGATGGTGACGACGACGCTGCGGCCGCCATGGGTGACGCGGAGCTTGGTGCCGAACGGCAGCGAGCGGTGGGCCGCGGTCATGGCGTTCTGGTTGAAGCGCTGGCCGGAAGCGGTGCGGCTGCCCGACTCATTGCCGTAGAAGGAGGCCATCCCCGAGAACGAGTGACCGCCGGACGGCTGGATCGATGCATTGGCGTCGCGCCAGGACGAGCCTTCGGCGCGGGCGTGGTGATGATGGTGGTGGCGATGATGGTGGTGCCTGGACTTCGCGGACGCCTCGGTCACGCTGCCCCCGACCAGGATAGTTGCGGCTACAAATGCAAGCGCCGTGCGCGAGCGGGTTAGATTGCCCGCCGCCTTCTTGATATTCAGCATTGATAAGACCCTCAGACAGTATTGCCGCTAACACGGCAAGTGGAACCCCCGTCCCTTCGTTGACCAAGGCCGTTTGGTTTCCCAATGAGGCACGAATTGGGCAGTAAATCCGGATTATCTCGTGCTGAAATATCTTGTTACCGCCTTGGGGTAGTCGGTCGAGGTTCCGTAATCTTGCTATTTAACCAATTTTTAACGAGCAATATACTTGCCAATACGGATTATCGAGGCGACGGTAAGTTTTCGGTAAGTAATCGCCAAATGAAACCGCAGCCTGCCCGGAGTTCCCTGCGCGCTCGGCCATAGGCCTATGCAAATTTCGATGGAACAAAATCGCGGCGGCGCGAATCGCACCCGGTGCGCCGAATTTCCGCGCGCCAAATTTTCCCGATTTGGCCGCCGGCTGCGGTCGCCAAAAAGCGCATGCGACAAGGCGGCACTCACGATGCCGTCATGTTGCACCTGCGCGATTGCTATGTTAGCAAAGCCGCGATTTTAACGGTCCCGGCACGTCCTGTGCCGGTCGAAAATCGAAGTCCCGCTTGAATTCCAAGGGCTTGGATCGCTAGGCGCTGCTTTGGTGGCGACGGTTTTTCCCTTGCGAATTTGACAGCAAAAAAGAGCGAGCTCGTGGCTGCTGAAGATCCGTCCGTTTCGGGAGTGTCCGGTCGTTACGCAACGGCCCTGTTCGAGTTGGCGCGCGACGAGCAATCCGTCGATCAAGTCCGGGCCGACCTCGACAAGTTCGAGGCCATGCTCAACGAGAGTGCCGATCTCAAGCGCCTCGTCCGCAGCCCGGTGTTCGCCGCCGACGCCCAGCTGAAGGCCCTGACCGCGGTGCTCGACAAGGCCGGCATCGCCGGCACGTCGGCCAAATTCCTCAAGGTGCTCACCGCCAATCGCCGGCTGTTCGCCGTTGCCGATGTGATCCGCGCCTATCGCGCGCTGGTGGCGAAGTTCAAGGGCGAGGCGACTGCGGAAGTCACCGTCGCCGAGCAGCTCAGTGACAAGAATCTCGACGCGCTGAAGGCCGCACTGAAATCAGTGACGGGCAAGGACGTCGCGCTCAACGTGAAGGTCGATCCCTCCATTATTGGTGGCCTGGTGGTCAAGCTCGGCAGCCGCATGGTGGATAGTTCGCTTCGCACCAAACTCAATTCGATCAAGAACGCGATGAAAGAGGCAGGCTGATGGACATCCGCGCCGCAGAAATTTCTGCGATCCTCAAGGACCAGATCAAGAATTTCGGCCAGGAAGCCGAGGTCACCGAAGTTGGCCAGGTGCTGTCGGTCGGTGACGGTATCGCCCGCGTCTACGGTCTCGACAACGTTCAGGCCGGTGAAATGGTCGAGTTCGAGAACGGTACGCGCGGCATGGCGCTCAACCTCGAAACCGACAACGTCGGTATCGTGATTTTCGGCGCCGACCGCGAGATCAAGGAAGGCCAGACCGTCAAGCGCACCCGCGCGATCGTGGACGCGCCGGTCGGCAAGGGCCTGCTCGGCCGCGTCGTCGACGCGCTCGGCAACCCGATCGACGGCAAGGGTCCGATCCAGGCCACCGAACGCAAGCGCGTCGACGTCAAGGCGCCCGGCATCATTCCGCGCAAGTCGGTGAACGAGCCGATGGCCACCGGCCTCAAGGCGATCGATGCGCTGATCCCGATCGGCCGCGGCCAGCGTGAGCTGATCATCGGCGACCGTCAGACCGGCAAGACCGCGATCGCGCTCGATACCATCCTGAACCAGAAGCCGCTCAACGCCCAGCCGGACGAGAACCTCAAGCTGTATTGCGTCTACGTCGCGATCGGCCAGAAGCGCTCCACCGTCGCGCAGTTCGTGAAAGTGCTCGAAGAGCAGGGCGCGCTGGAATACTCGATCATCGTCGCGGCCACCGCGTCCGATCCGGCGCCGATGCAGTACATCGCGCCGTTCACCGCCTGCACCATGGGCGAATACTTCCGCGACAACGGCATGCACGCCGTGATCATCTATGACGACTTGTCGAAGCAGGCCGTCGCCTATCGCCAGATGTCGCTGCTGCTGCGCCGTCCGCCGGGCCGCGAAGCCTATCCGGGCGACGTGTTCTACCTGCATTCCCGCCTGCTCGAGCGCGCCGCCAAGCTCAACAAGGAACATGGCTTGGGCTCGCTGACGGCGCTGCCGGTCATCGAAACCCAGGCCAACGACGTGTCGGCCTACATTCCGACCAACGTGATTTCGATCACCGACGGTCAGATCTTCCTGGAAACCGACCTGTTCTTCCAGGGCATCCGTCCCGCCGTGAACGTCGGTCTGTCGGTGTCGCGCGTCGGTTCGTCGGCGCAGACCAAGGCGACCAAGAAGGTTGCCGGCAAGATCAAGGGCGAGCTCGCGCAGTACCGCGAAATGGCGGCGTTCGCGCAGTTCGGTTCGGACCTTGACGCCTCGACCCAGCGCCTGCTCAACCGCGGCTCGCGCCTGACCGAGCTCCTGAAGCAGCCGCAATTCTCGCCGCTGAAGATGGAAGAGCAGGTCTGCGTGATCTGGGCCGGCACCAACGGCTATCTCGATCCGCTGCCGCTCAACAAGGTGAAGGCGTTCGAGGACGGCCTGCTGTCGCTGCTGCGCGGCAAGAACGCCGACATCCTCGATGCGATCCGCACCAGCCGCGATCTGTCCGACGACACCGCCGCCAAGCTCAAGACGGCCGTCGAGGGCTTCGCCAAGACGTTTGCATAACGAATGGGGCGTCGCCCGGCTCGCCGCCGGGCGTGACGAACGGAGGCTTGCGATCTGACCGTTGTGGTCGGATCGCCGGGGTGAACGAAGAATGGCGTCACTAAAAGACATGCGGGTCCGCATCGCCTCGACCAAGGCGACGCAGAAGATCACCAAGGCCATGCAGATGGTCGCAGCCTCGAAGCTGCGCCGCGCGCAGAACGCCGCCGAAGCGGCGCGGCCCTATGCCACCAAGATGGATGCGGTGATTTCCAACATCGCCGCGGCAGCCAACGGCACGCCCGGCGCGCCGGCGCTGCTTGCCGGCACCGGCAACGATCAGGTGCACCTGCTTCTGGTCTGCACCGGCGAACGCGGCCTGTCCGGCGCGTTCAATTCCGCCATCGTGCGCCTGGCGCGCGAGCGGGCGAACGCGCTGCTCGCGCAGGGCAAGGAAGTCAAATTCTTCTGCGTCGGCCGCAAGGGCTACGAGCAGCTGCGGCGGACGTTCGAGAAGCGCATCGTCGAGCACCTCGACCTGCGTTCGGTGCGCCAGATCGGCTTCGCCAATGCCGAGGACATCGCCAACAAGGTGCTGGCTCGGTTCGAGGCCGGCGAGTTCGATGTCTGCACATTGTTCTACTCGCGCTTCCAGTCGGTGATCGCGCAGATCCCGACCGCGCAGCAGATCATCCCGCTGGAGGTGACTGCACCCGCGGCCAATGCGGCGCCCTCCACGTCCTACGAATACGAGCCTGAAGAGGACCAGATCCTCGGCAGCCTGCTGCCGCGCAACCTCGCGGTGCAGATCTTCCGCGCGCTGCTCGAGAACAACGCCTCGTTCTATGGCGCGCAGATGAGCGCGATGGACAGCGCGACCCGCAATGCCGGCGAGATGATTCGCAAGCAAACCCTGATTTACAACAGAACCCGTCAGGCCCAGATCACGAAGGAGCTGATCGAGATCATCTCCGGCGCTGAGGCGGTCTAAGGCAGATTTCGAAGGAGAACAGTCCATGGCTACAGCAGCCAATCAGATCGGTCGCGTTACCCAGGTTACGGGCGCCGTGGTCGACGTGCAGTTCGAAGGCCACCTTCCGGCGATTCTGAACGCGCTCGAGACCAAGAACGGCGGTAACCGCCTGGTGCTCGAAGTCGCGCAGCATCTCGGCGAATCGACCGTCCGCACCATCGCGATGGACATCACCGAGGGCCTCGTGCGCGGCCAGGAAGTGACCGACACCGGCGAACCGATCCGGGTGCCGGTCGGCGAAGGCACGCTGGGCCGCATCATCAACGTCATCGGCGAGCCGATCGATGAAGCCGGCCCGATCAAGTCCGACGGCCTGCGCGCCATCCATCAGGAAGCGCCGACCTATACCGACCAGTCGACCGAAGCCGAAATTCTCGTCACCGGCATCAAGGTCGTCGATCTTCTTGCTCCGTACGCGAAGGGCGGCAAGATCGGTCTGTTCGGCGGCGCCGGCGTCGGCAAGACGGTGCTGATTCAGGAGCTGATCAACAACGTCGCTAAGGCGCACGGCGGTTACTCCGTGTTCGCCGGCGTCGGCGAGCGCACCCGCGAGGGCAACGACCTCTATCACGAGTTCATCGAATCGAAGGTCAACGCCGATCCGCACAATCCGGATCCGAGCGTGAAGTCGAAGTGCGCACTGGTGTTCGGTCAGATGAACGAACCGCCGGGCGCCCGCGCCCGCGTCGGTCTGACCGGTCTGACGGTCGCCGAGCACTTCCGCGACCAGGGTCAGGACGTGCTGTTCTTCGTCGACAACATCTTCCGCTTCACCCAGGCGGGCTCGGAAGTGTCGGCGCTGCTCGGCCGTATTCCTTCGGCGGTGGGTTATCAGCCGACGCTCGCGACCGATATGGGCGCGCTGCAGGAGCGCATCACCACCACCCAGAAGGGCTCGATCACCTCGGTGCAGGCGATCTACGTGCCGGCCGACGACTTGACCGACCCGGCGCCCGCCACCTCGTTCGCGCACTTGGACGCCACCACGGTGCTGTCGCGCGCGATCTCGGAAAAGGGCATCTATCCGGCGGTGGATCCGCTCGACTCGACCTCGCGCATGCTGTCGGCGCTCGTCGTCGGCGATGAGCACTACAACACCGCGCGCATGGTCCAGCAGATCCTGCAACGCTACAAGTCGCTGCAGGACATCATCGCCATTCTCGGCATGGACGAATTGTCGGAAGAGGACAAGCTGACGGTGGCCCGCGCCCGCAAGGTCGAGCGCTTCCTGTCGCAGCCGTTCCACGTCGCCGAAGTGTTCACCGGCTCGCCGGGCAAGTTCGTCGACCTCGCCGACACCATCAAGGGCTTCCGCGATCTCTGCCAGGGCAAGTACGACCATCTGCCGGAAGCGGCGTTCTACATGGTCGGCACCATCGAAGAAGCCGTCGAGAAGGGTAAGAAGCTGGCGGCTGAAGCCGCCTAAGCTTTGGGATGTCGTCATCGCCGGACTTGATCCGGCGATCCATCGCACGCGAAGTATTTTGACTGATGGACCCGCGGGTTGAGCCCGCGGGTGAGCGCGCAAAGAACGGAAAGACCATGGCCACCTTCCACTTCGATCTCGTCTCTCCCGAAAAGCTCGCCTTCTCCGGCGAGGTCGATCAGGTTGACGTCCCCGGCGTGGAGGGTGATTTCGGTGTGCTCGCCGGACACGCTCCGGTCATCGCCACGGTTCGTCCGGGCATCCTGACGATCACGGCGGCCGGCAAGCGCGAGAAGGTGATCGTGCTCGGCGGCCTTGCCGAGGTCTCGGACAAGGCCCTCACCGTGCTTGCCGACGTCGCGACCGCGCTTGCGGACATCGATCGCGCGAAGTTCGCCGAGACGATCAACGAGATGCAGGAGAAGCTCGCCGAGAAGGAGGGCTCCGAGCTCGACCACGCGATCGAGCGGCTCGACCACTTCAAGAGCATCCAGCAAGAGCTCAACACGACGGCTATGCACTAGGGCGCGGTTGCTGACCGGCGATCGCGCCTTTGCGTCGAGTGAGCCGACCCCCTTAGTGGAATAGCTCACACTTTTTTCGATCATCGCCTGCGAAGGCTTGAATCATTCAACGCTCGCCACGCCCTGGCGAGCGTTCAATGCTTGTTGCGCGCGGGATCGTCTGGCGGCATTCTCCCCGGCATATCTGGGTTCCGGGGCTGGTATTCATGAAGCGCAGGTCGCAGCGATCCTCGCGGCCGATATTGCAAGTCAGAGCCGATTGGTTGCCGACGATGAGGAAGAGACGCTGCGGCGGCTCGCCTCTTCCCGACAAGTCGGCATCTTCGCGGTCGGCCCGAACGAACGACCTGCAAATATGTGAAGCAGCTTACAGCAGTGATCGTGCACAAATGACAAGCTGCAGCGCGACGACGATTTGGCCCGACCGCTTCGCGACTTCATTCCCGGCATAACGGACAAGCTGCCGTGCTGACTTTCTCCACCGATGCTCTCCGCCCGCAGGACCGTTTCGAGCACTGGTGCGAGGTGCGGGGCAAGAGCCTGTTCGGGGTCACGATCGAACTCGAGCGCGACAAGAGGGCCGATTTCCGCGGGCGCTTCTCCGCGACGCCGGTGGGCAGTGCCGTGCTGGCGCAAATGTCGGCCTCCTCTTATCGCGTCAGCCGGACCGCATCCGACATCGCGCGCGTTCCGAGCAATAGCCTGCATCTCGCCTGGCAGGTGCGCGGCCCCGGCCACATGAATATCGGCCGCGATCGCGTCCAGTTCGTCCGCAACGGCGACCTGGTGTTCGGCCATTCCAATCTTCCGTTCGCCTCGACACCCGAACGGACCGATGGCTTCGACTTCTTCAGCCTCAAGATCCCGGCCACCGACGAGCTCGTGCTCGGCGCGCGGATCGAGGACGCGCCGCCGGTCGCGCTGGCGCGTGATGCGAGCCTGACCCGGCTTGTCGGCGCCATGTTCCGCTCCATGACGCGAGATCTCGCGCAAGCCGGGCAGTTCGCCGACGATGTTGCGCATATGGTGCGCCTGGCGCTGCTCGCGCGCGGTCGCCTGCGGCCACGCCAGGACGAAATCCGTGCCGCGCTGCATGCGGGCTACCTGCATGCCGCCCGTGAAATTCTGCTCCGCGACCTGCATCGTGCCTCGCTCACGCCGGCCGCGGTCGCCGCCGAGCTCGGCATCTCACTGCGGCAATTGCATGCGCTGTTCGAGCCGACCGGCCTGTCATTTGCGCGGACGCTGACGGCGGCAAGGTTGAAGGCGGCGAGGCGTGCGCTCTACGCCATACGGGAGCGCAGCATCGACGAGATCGCGTTCTCGTGCGGCTTCGACAGCATCGCGACCTTCTATCGCGTCTTCCGTTCGACCTACGGCATGACGCCGGGCGACGCGCGGCGCATTCCGCCGCAGGATCAGCCGGCGAATGCCGCGAACCGGGTCGCGACCGCGCGATAGACGTCGCGGCGGAACGGCACCACGAGATCGGCAACGCGGTCGAGGCGCTCCCAGCGCCATCGATCGAATTCAGCCGGCTGGCCGTTGCGCGGCGTCAATGGATCGATCTCCTCGTCGCGTCCGGTGAAGCGCAGCGCAAACCATTTCTGCCGCTGGCCGCGGAATCTGGCCAGCCGGTGCGATGCCGGCCCGTCATAGGCGGGGAATTCGTAGGTCATCCAGTCGGTCTCGCCGAGATAGTCGGCGTTGACCGCCCCGGTCTCCTCCCACAATTCGCGCATCACGGCCTGGCGCGGATCCTCGCCGGCGTCGATGCCGCCCTGCGGCATCTGCCATTCGAGGCCGGGCAGCACGATCTCCGGACCGTCGTCCTTGATCCGGTGGCCGATCAGCACGCGTCCGTCGGCATTGAACAGCGCGATGCCCACGTTGGGGCGATAAGGCTTATCTGATGACATCTCGGTGGCTACGTCGCGCGTCTACCTGGCCGGCTACTTGGCTGCGAGACCGGCAAATTCCTTCACGACGCGCTCATAGACCGGACGCTTGAACGGCACAATCAGCTCCGGCAGATTCTTCATCGGCTCCCAGCGCCAGGTGATGAACTCGGCCTTATGGCCGCCGCCCGGATTGGCGACGTTGATTTCGTTCTCATCGCCGGTGAAGCGCAGCGCGAACCACTTTTGCCGCTGTCCGCGATAGCGGCCCTTCCAGGCGCGGCCCGCAACGGTGCGCGGGATATCGTAGATCAGCCAGTCCGAGACCTCGCCGAGCTTCTCCACGGACTTGATGCTGGTCTCCTCATAGAGCTCGCGCCGTGCGGCCTGAAACGTATCCTCGCCGGGATCGACGCCGCCTTGCGGCATCTGCCAGACATGCGCGTCGTCGACATGCTCGATGCCGCCCGCGCGGCGTCCGATGAAGACCAGCCCTGCTGTATTCAGCAGCATGATGCCGACGCAGGTTCGATAGGGCAGGTCTTCATAACGTGCCATGCTGCCGCTACCTCGCACAGTTCCGGCGCCGCCCCGACCCGGCCCCCCGGCAAGGTCTCGCGCAACACCAACGGATTGATCTTTAGCCCGATTTTGATTTCAGCATCGCCGTTGTCAATGGCACAAGCATAATGCCCTTGGAGTCCAGTGTCTTGAGCCAGGCGCCGAGCCGCTCGATCGAGACCGGCAACGCCGAGGCGACGCCCACCGCCGTGCCGCGTTCCTTGGCGATCGTTTCCAGCTTGACCAGCGCGCGGTCGATTTCCGCCGACGTCGGCACCGCGTCGATGGCGAAATCGGCCTTGGCGAACGGCAATGACTGGCCCGCGGAGAGGGTCTGCGCGACGCTACGCGGGGTGGAACCGTCGTCGAAATAGCTCAGGCCGCGCTTGGCCGCTTCGCGGACGATGGGTTGCATCACGGGATCGGCCGCGACGAACCGGCCTCCCATGAAATTGGCGATGCCGGCATAGCCTTGCAGGCGGCTCAGGTGCCAATAGAAGCGGTCGAGGTTCTGCTCGCTGCTCAGCGTGGTCAGCAGGGTTTGCGGCCCGGGATCGTTGTCGGGATAGTCGAACGGCTCCATCGGGATCTGCAGCAGGATCTCGTGGCGCTGGGTCCGCGCGCGTTCCGCAAGCTTGCCCGGATCGGAGCCATAGGGCGTGAAGGCCAGCGTCACCGCCGGCGGCAGCTTCATGATGGCGTCGGTGGTCTTGGCGGCGCCGACGCCGAGGCCCGCGACCACGATGGCGACCACGGGCATGCGGGCGGCCTTGGCGCGGTCAGCCTCGGCCGCGTAAACCGTAAACGGCTTCAGGCCGTCGGCGACCACCGGGATCATGCCATAGCGTGACTTTTCCAGCAGGCGCGGATCGATGCCGGTCATCGCGAGTGGCGGCGTATCGCCATCGGCCTTGTCGGCCGGATCGCCGGCGCCGATCACCACGTCCTGGCGCTTGCCGCTGGAGCCGTCGATGATGGTGACGGTTCTCGCGTCGCTGGCTGCGGCCGGCGCCTTGGCGGCGGATTTGGCCGCCGGTTCGGCCGCCGCCTGGGCAGCCGGAGCGTGCTTGTCGTCAGCGGCGGCGGGCGGGGGATTGCGGAGCGTGACACGGGCGATCGGCTCGCCGCCGAGCGGGTTGTCGTTGAACAGCGCGATGCCGACAAAGCCGACCAGCACGAGCCCGAGCAGCACGGCGAGCGCCTGCATCGCCGTGAATGGCAGGCGAAAACGGCGCGTCCTGCCCACGGTCTTCTGCCCAAGCGGCGTGCTCAGTTCGTCGGCCGCCTCTGCCATGACCCTCCCCGAATCAACAGCGCGAACGATAGCACGATGCGGTGCATTCCCGCGCGCCGGCCTGCCCGTCAAAGCACGGTTACGGGTGGACACACCGAAAGCAGAAAGGGCGGCCCGCGGGCCGCCCTGTTCGCCGAATCGATCGGATTAAATCAGTTCGCGGCCTTGTTGCCCGGCTTGTCGACCGCGGCCTTGTCGCGCGCAGCCTCCGGCGCCGCTGGCGCGCTCGAGGTCGACTTGATGCCGTGCAGAAGGTCATCGGCCATCTTCAGCGCCTTGTCGTCCTTGGCGTCCGGCGGGACATAGGACTGCGAGCCGGTCTTCTCGTCGCCGTCGTTCTTCAGATGGCCGCGCAGCGAGGCTTCGCCCTTGGTGTCGGTGCGCGCCTTCAGCTCTTCCGGCACGTCCTGCAGCACCTCGATATCGGGCACGATGCCCTTGGCCTGGATCGACTTGCCCGACGGCGTGTAGTAGCGCGCGGTGGTCAGGCGCAGCGCGCCATTGCCCGAGCCGAGCGGGATGATGGTCTGCACCGAGCCCTTGCCGAACGAACGGGTGCCGACCAGCGTCGCCCGCTTGTGGTCCTGCAGCGCGCCGGCGACGATTTCGGAGGCGGAGGCCGAGCCGCCGTTGATCAGCACGATCACCGGCTTGCCCTTGGTCAGGTCGCCCGGGTGGGCGGCGCGGCGCTGGGTTTCCTCGGCATTGCGTCCGCGGGTCGAGACGATCTCGCCACGCTCCAGGAAGGAGTCGGACACCGTGACCGCTTCTTCGAGTAGGCCGCCGGGGTTGTTGCGGAGATCGATGACGTAGCCCTTCAGCTTGTCGCCGATCTGGCCCTGCAGATTGGTGATCTCCTTCTTCAGGCCTTCGGTGGTCTGTTCGTTGAAGGTGGTGATGCGGATATAGGCGATGTCATCGGCCTCGACGCGCGCGCGCACCGAGCGGACGCGGATGTTGTCGCGCACCAGCGTGACGTCGATCGGATTGTCCTGGCCCTTGCGGATGATCTTGAGCTTGATCTTGGTGTTGACCGGACCGCGCATCTTCTCGACGGCCTGGTTCAAGGTCAGGCCCTGCACGGCCTCGTCGTCGAGCGTCGTGATGATGTCGTTGGCCATGATGCCGGCCTTCGAGGCCGGGGTGTCGTCGATCGGCGAGACCACCTTGATCAGGCCGTCTTCCATCGTGACTTCGATGCCGAGGCCGCCGAACTCGCCGCGGGTCTGCACCTGCATGTCGCGGAAGCTCTTGGCGTCCATGTAGCTCGAGTGCGGGTCGAGGCCGGACAGCATGCCGGAGATCGCGGATTCGACCAGCTTGCTGTCATCGGGCTTCTCGACATAATCGCTGCGCACCCGCTCGAACACGTCGCCGAACAGATTGAGCTGGCGATAGGTGTCCGACGTCGCGGCGCGCGCGCTCGATCCCATCAGCACAGCGCGGGGCTGCGTGACGAAAAGCGTCAGGGCCGCGCCGGTGGCGGCGCTAAGGAGAATTACCGAAGTCTTGCGCATCATCCGCGAACCTTTTCGCCTTCATTTGCGGCCCACCATGGACCTGGATCGATTGGAGTGCCGTCTTTCCGGAACTCGACATAGAGCACTGGCTGGCTCGCATTGGTGGCGAGAATGGATGCAACTTGGGACGTCGACCCCATGGTCGCAACCGGCTCCCCCGTAAGTACAAACTGGCCGATGTTTACCGAAATACGCTCCATCCCGGCGATCAGGACATGATACCCGCCCCCGGCATTGAGGATCAAGAGTTGTCCATAGCTGCGGAAAGGACCAGCGTAAACAACCCAGCCGTCACACGGGGTTGTGACCTGCGCGCCCGGCTTGGCTGCCAAAGAAATGCCTTTTTGTACGCCCCCCGCGCCGTCGGAACCGCCAAATTCGCGAATCTTGGTGCCATTCACGGGATAGGAGAACAGGCCCTTGGCCGAGGCGAAAGCGACCGCCGGGCTCATGCGGGCCGGGTCCTTCAGCGCCCCCAGATTCGGCTTGCCGTTAACGGTCGCCGGCGCTCCCTGGAGGCTGGCCGTGGCGGCGGCCTTGGCCGCGCTCTTGAGGTCCTGCTCCATCTTGGCGATCAGGCTCTGCAGATTGTCGGCCTGCTTGGACAGCGCGATGGCGCGGGCGCCTTCGGCCTCCATGTCCTTTTCGGCCGCGCTCTGCTGCCGCTGCCGTTCGTCGACCAGCGCCGCCAGGCGGGTCTGGTCTTCCCTCAGCTTGTCGCGGTCGGCCGCCAGCGCATCGCGTTCGGTCGAGATGGTCTTGCGCAGCGCCACCAGTTCGCCGAGATCGGCCGCAAGCTTCTCGGCGCGGACGCGCAATTCCGGCACCACGGCGCCGAGCAGCATCGCGGTGCGCAGCGATTGCAGCGCGTCCTCGGGCCGCACCAGCAGCGCCGGCGGCGTGCGCCGCCCGGCGCGCTGCAGCGCGGCCAGCACCTCGATTACCTCGGAGCGACGTGAATCGAGCGAGGCGCGGATTTCGCGCTCACGGCCGTCGAGCGGCTGCAGGCGCGCCTCGGCGTCCGCGGTCCGGGTCTCGACGCCGCGCACCTGGCCGGCAATGTCGATCAGCTGCTGATTGAGCTTGCTGCGGTCCTGGCCGATCGCGGCGATATCGGCCTTCAGCTTCTCCTGCAGCTCGGTCGCCTTGCGCTGCTGCTCGCGCGCGGCCTCGAGTTCCTGCTCGCGCTGCTTGATGGCGTCGGGCGATGTCTCTGCTGTCGCGGCCTGCTGTGCGGACGGCGCGGGCTGTTGTGCTGATGGTGTCGCTTGCGCATGCGCCGCGACCAGCGGATAGGCGGCGAACATCGCGATCGACAGCGGCAGCGATGCCGGCAGCCGGCGGCGGCGCGCGGTGCCGACATGCGAAGCCGAATACGAAGCTGTGTCCCGCTTGTGCTGCATTCGCGTGAGCTCAGCGCTTTCGACTGTCCGTCACCACGCCTTACGCGCGATGATAGGGGTGGCCGGCCAAAATGGTCGCGGCGCGATAAATCTGTTCCAAAAGCATGACGCGGACCATTTGATGCGGCCAGGTCGCGGAGCCGAATGCAATTCGCAACAAAGCCTTGCGCTGCAATTCAGGCGAAAGTCCGTCCGCGCCGCCGATCACGAAGACAGTATGTGCTGTTCCCTCGTCGCGCCAGCGGCCGAGCTGCCGGGCAAAGCTCGCACTGTCGATGCTCTTGCCGCGTTCGTCGAGCGCGACCAGCGCGTGCTTCTCAGGCAGCAGCGCGGAGATCGCCGCAGCTTCTTCGGCAATGCGCGCTGCGGTGTCACGCGCGCGGCTTTCCGCGATCTCGTGGATGTCGAGGCCGCGAAACCCGAGCTTGCGGCCGATATCCTCGAAGCGCTCGCGGTAACGCTCGGCGAGCTCCCGTTCAGGGCCCTGTTTCAGACGGCCGATGCAGATCACGACAAGGCGCATCAACGCAGACTAGCTGCGCTGCAGCCGATTCGCATCGGCTACGAACCCCCTTAGACCGCCGCGACCGCCGGGTTCTGAGTCCACAACCGCTCGAGATTGTAGAACTCGCGCACCTCAGGCCTGAACACATGCACGATCACGTCGCCGGAATCGATCAGCACCCAGTCGCAATTGGGCAAGCCCTCGACATGGATGTTCCTGATCCCGTTCTCCTTGAGGCTCTTCGTCACATTTTCCGCGATCGCGCCGACGTGCCGGTTAACGCGGCCCGTGGTGACGATCATGTAGTCGGAATATGCGGATTTGCCCCGAAGGTCGATGGTGACCGTCTCTTCCGCCTTCATGTCCTCGAGGCGGGAGAGGATCAGGCTCAGCGTCTTGTTGGCATCCGGTTTGTCGGCGTCCGGCTGCGCCTGCAAGGCCGCGGTTTTCGTCGATGTTTTACGCGCAGTCTTTGGAACCTTGGGTAAAACAGACTTTGACAATACAGATGTGGCCAGGGACCATTCCTTTCACTGTATCGCGGGTGCCGAATCCTCGGCCCCACGCGCCATACTACGCATGTGGGGTTAATGGTTTCAATATTCCAGTAACCCTTTTGCGCTTCATCCCGTTCTCCAGCTCCCGTCCGGGTTCCGAAGTCCGGTCGAAGACAGATTGGATTTCATTCCTGTCAGGAACACCCAGGCCGGCGCCTGCTGGTCGGCCAGCCGTGTCGCCTGATTTTCGGGCATGCGATAGCGCGCGAGCGCCTGCGCCGCCGGTGCGGCAAGGGCGCGGAAGCTTTGGGGCGGACGGTCGATCACGGCAATCGGCACATCGGACGCGATGCGCCGCCAATCTTTCCAGCGATGAAATTGCGCGAGATTGTCAGCGCCCATGATCCAGACGAAGTGCACGCCGGAGACACGGCGGCGCAAGTGGATGATCGTGTCCACAGTGTAGCTGACGCCAATGACAGCTTCGAGACAGCTGATGTCGATGCGCGGATCGTCGGCAACGCGGCGCGCGGCCTCGGCGCGCTCGGCGAGCGCGTGCAGGCCATCATGGTTCTTCAGCGGATTGCCCGGCGTCAGCAGCCACCACACGCGGTCGAGCTGCAGGCGCTTGAGCGCGAACAGGCTGATGGCGCGATGCGCGGCGTGCGGTGGATTGAACGAGCCGCCAAGCAGCCCGATGCGCATGCCGTTGGTATAGAACGGAAGCGCCTGGGCTGCGGATAACGACACGCTCGATGCTTGCTGCAAGGGCTTACCGTGCGCGTGCGACAATGATCACGGCCGCGTCTGCCCGGTGCCGTGGACGCGGTACTTGAAGCTCGTCAGCTGCTCGGCGCCGACAGGCCCGCGGGCGTGGAATTTGCCGGTGGCAATTCCGATCTCCGCGCCGAAGCCGAACTCGCCGCCGTCGGCGAACTGGGTCGAGGCGTTGTGCAGCACGATCGCCGAATCGACTTCGTTGAGAAATCTCTGCGCGGCAGCGGCATCCTCCGTCACGATCGCATCGGTGTGATGCGAGCCGTGATTCTGAATATGCGCAATCGCTTCGTCGAGACCGTCGACGATCTTCGCCGAGATGATCGCGTCCTCATATTCGGTGTCCCAGTCCTCGTCGGATGCGGGCTTCACCCTGGCATCGGCGCTTTGCACGACGTCGTCGCCGCGCACCTCGCAACCTGCATCGATCAACAGCTCGACCAGCGGCTTCAGCTGCGTTCCGGCAGCCTTGCGATCGACCAGCAGGGTCTCGACGGCGCCGCAGACGCCGGGACGGCGCATCTTGGCGTTCAGCACGACCGCCTTGGCCATATCGAGCCTGGCGCTGGCATCGACATAGATGTGGTTGACGCCCTCGAGATGCGCGAAGACCGGAACGCGTGCCTCCGCCTCGACGCGTGCGACGAGGCTCTTGCCGCCGCGCGGCACGATCACGTCGATGCCGCCGTTCAATCCGGTCAGCATCAGGCCGACGGCCGCGCGGTCGCGGGTCGGCACCAGGGTAATCGCGGCCTCGGGCAGGCCGGCTTCACGCAGGCCCTGTACCAGGCAAGCATGGATCGCGCGGCAGGAGCGGAAACTGTCCGAGCCGCCGCGCAGGATCACGGCGTTGCCGGACTTCAGGCACAGCACGCCGGCGTCGGCGGCGACGTTGGGGCGGCTCTCGAAGATCACGCCGATGACGCCGAGCGGCACGCGGACGCGCTCGATGGTCATGCCGTTCGGCCGCTGCCAGCTTTCGGTGACGGCGCCGACCGGATCGATGATCTCGCGCACGGTCGCGACGCCATCGGCCATGCCGGCGACGCGCGCCTGGGTCAGCGTCAGGCGGTCGACGAAGGCGGAGGTCATGCCGGCGGCGCGGGCCTCGGCGACATCCTCGGCATTGGCGGCAAGGATGGCCGGCGCGTTGGCGCGGATCGCGCGCTCGATCGCGGCGAGCGCCCGGTCCTTCTGCTCCGGCGGCGCCAGCGCCAGCACGCGCGCCGCGGCGCGCGCCTTGGCGGCGAGGTCGGTCATCAGGGCAGTAAGATCGGCGTTGCCGTCGATCGCCTTCAGGGGGGCGCTCATGAAACTACCAGCTTTGGACTAAGGCCATGTTCTAGCATGGCAATTGAAGGGTGGCGAGGCGCGGAACCGGCATGGCAGGTGGGCGGCAGGCCGCTCCGCTCGGCCAATGGCCTATCCAGTTGCTTTATTTGGGCGGGATCGTGCCGGCCGGGCCGATCACGAGGTCGTCGCGATGGATCATCTCGGACCGGCCGCTGATGCCCAGAATGGCCATCACGTCGGGCGAGGAGCGACCCTTGATCTTCTCGGCATTCTCGGCGTCGTAGGCGACCAGGCCGCGGCCGATCTCATGGGTGTCGGGGCCGCGCACCACCACGGCATCCCCGCGGGCGAACTGGCCGTCGACCCGGATCACGCCGGCCGGCAGCAGGCTTTTGCCGGCGCGCAGTGCCGCCACCGCGCCGGCATCGATGGTCAGCGTGCCCTTCGGCTCGAGCGAGCCCGCGATCCAGCGTTTTCGCGCGGTGACGGGATTGGCGGGGGTCAGGAACCAGGTGCAGCGGCCGCCATCGGCGATCGCAGCAAGCGGATGCTCGATCTTGCCGGACGCGATCAGCATATGGGTGCCGGCCGTGGTCGCGATCTTCGCGGCCTCGATCTTCGTGGTCATGCCGCCCCGCGACAGCTCCGAGCCGGCCGAGCCGGCCATGCCCTCGATCTCCGAGGTGATGCTTTCGACGACCGGGATCAGCTTGGCGTCGGGATCGACTGCGGGCGGCGCGGTGTAGAGGCCGTCGATATCGGACAGCAGGATCAGCAGATCCGCGCTCGCCATGGTGGCGACGCGGGCGGCGAGGCGATCATTGTCGCCGTAGCGGATCTCGGTGGTCGCGACCGTGTCGTTCTCGTTGATCACGGGCACCGCGCCCCATTCCAGCAGCTTTGCGATCGTCGAGCGCGCGTTGAGATAGCGGCGGCGCTCCTCGGTGTCCTGCAGCGTCACCAGGATCTGCCCGGCGCCGATGCCGTGATGGCCGAGCACCTCCGACCAGATTCGCGCCAGCGCGATCTGGCCGACCGCTGCGGCAGCCTGGCTCTCTTCGAGCTTCAGCGGGCCGCGCGGCAGCTTCAGGCGGCTGCGGCCGAGCGCGATCGAGCCCGACGACACCACCATGACTTCGCAGCCTCGCTTGTGCAGCTTTGCGATGTCCTCGACCAGTGCGGCGAGCCAGGACGCGCGCACTTCGCCGGCCTGCGAGTCGACCAGCAGCGACGAGCCGACCTTGACGACGATGCGGCGAAAGTTTTTGAGCGCGGGGCGTTTCATGGATTTGGTCTGGCAGGAAGGTGGAAGCAATAGACGCCACAATGTGGCTTGGGAAGTCCAGGCGTTGCGCGGCTCTTGCCGTTCAGCCCTGCGGCACCGGCGTCGCCCACGGCTCCGCCTGGCCCTTGGCCTTGTTGGACACCGGCGCCTCGCCGATCACATCGACCAGCGCGCGAAGCGCATCCTGCACGCCTTCGCCGGTCGCGCCTGACAGCAACAGCGGCGTCTTTTTCGCCGCCCGCTTGAGGCGGTCCTTCTGCTTCTTCAGTTCGTCGGGCGCGACCGCATCGATCTTGTTGAGCGCGACGATCTCGATCTTGTCGGCGAGGTGGCCTTCATAGGCCTCGAGCTCGGTACGCACCGTCTTGTAGGCCTTGCCGGCATGCTCGCAGGTCGCATCGACCAGATGCAGCAGCACGCGGCAGCGCTCGACATGGCCGAGGAAGCGGTCGCCGAGGCCTGCGCCTTCATGCGCGCCTTCGATCAGGCCGGGGATGTCGGCGAGCACGAATTCGCGGCCGCCGAAATTCACCACGCCAAGCTGCGGATGCAGCGTGGTGAAGGGATAGTCGGCGATTCTCGGCCGTGCCGCGCTGACCACCGAGAGGAAGGTCGATTTGCCGGCATTGGGCAGCCCGACCAGCCCGGCGTCGGCGATCAGCTTCAGCCGCAGCCAGATCCAGCGCTCTTCACCCGGCGCGCCGGGATTGGCGTTGCGCGGCGCGCGGTTGGTGGAGGATTTGAAATGCGCGTTGCCGAAGCCGCCATTGCCGCCCTTGGCCAGCACGAAGGTCTCGCCGAGCTCGGTGAAGTCGTGCAGCAGGGTCTCGCGGTCCTCGTCGAACACCTGGGTGCCGACCGGCACTTTCAGCACGATCGACTTGCCGTTGGCGCCATGGCGGTCCTTGCCCATGCCATTGCCGCCCTTCTGGGCCTTGAAGTGCTGCTGGTAGCGGTAGTCGATCAGCGTGTTCAGTCCGTCGACGGACTCGATGATGACGTCGCCGCCGCGGCCGCCATTGCCGCCGGACGGACCGCCGAACTCGATGAACTTCTCGCGCCGGAACGCGACGCAGCCGTTGCCGCCGTCGCCCGAGCGAATATAGACCTTGGCTTCATCGAGGAATTTCATGATCCGCTCTAGTTAGGGCAGGGTGGCCTTTGCGGCAACCCGGAAAGGCCCTGACTTCAGCGAAAAGCCTTAATTTTCGGGCCTTTTTGCGGCCCAGGCGGCTAAGCAGGCCGTCTCCGGACCAGGAATTTCTGCATCCCCTCCAGCACCAGCTCGCGGCGCTGGTTGTGCACGGTCGAGCGCAGCGTCACGACGCCGGTGGTCTTGCCCGGCGACAGCTCGATCACCTCCAGCGCGGGGTAGATGGTATCGCCGGCATAGACCGGTTTCAGGAACTTGCTCGATTGCTCGAGGAAGCCGATCAGCGATTCCTCCACGACATAGGGGAACAATCCGGCGCCGGGCGCGGTGTGCACCAGGGTCTGGAAGCCGTGGGCGAGCAAATCAGGCATGCCGCGCGCGCGGCAATATTCGACGTCGTAATGGATCGGATGGGTATCGCCGCTGGCGGTCTGGAACGCGGCGAACACGGCCGAGGTCTGGGTCCGGCTCGGAATCACGAAGCGCTCGCCGAGCACGAAATCCTCGAACCAGCGCTGCGCGGGGACCATGCGATGCTGGGTGGGGTCGAAGTCGCTCATGCGGCGTTTCCTGCTCTTTTTGTTGCCGGGATCAGCTACCGGTATCGCAGCGACGCAGGTGCGGCAATCCGTTCAATTCGTCATGCCCGGGCTTGTCCCGGGCATCCACGTCATTAAAACCGGACGACTCCGGAACAAAAGCGCAAGTCTGCTCATGAGCCTGTTCGCAAAACTGTCCTCCTACGACGATCGATCGGCGCGGCTCGCCGGCATCGGGTTGATGCTGCTGTCGATCTTCATGTTCTCGTTCGGCGACGCGATGGGCAAATTCATCGTCGCCACCTATTCGGTCGGGCAATTGCTGTGGCTGCGCGCCTGCGCGGCACTGCTCGTGCTGCTGCCGATCGTATGGCAGCGGCGCGCGGATTTCCTGCATCTGGAGCGGCCGTGGCTGCAATTGCTGCGCGTCACGCTGTCGACGGTGGAGGTTGCGGCATTCTTCCTGGCGACCGTCTATCTGCCGCTCGCCGACGTCATCACCTACTATCTGGCCGGACCGATCTTCGTCACCGCGATGTCGGGCCTCGTGCTCGGCGAGCATATCGGCTGGCGGCGCTGGACGGCGATCCTGGTCGGCTTCTGCGGGGTGCTGATCGCGCTCCGGCCGTCGGCGCAGACGATCAGCTGGCCGGCGATGATCGCGCTTGGCGGCAGCCTGTCATTTGCGGTGCTGATGCTGATCACGCGCTCGCTGCGCGCGACGCCCGATATCGTGCTGGCGACGTCGCAGTTCGGCGGCACGTTCATCCTGGGCCTCGTGCTCTCGCCGTTCGGCTGGGTGACGCCGTCAGCCGGCAGCCTCGTGCTGTTCTTCACCGCCGGCATCATCTCGGTCGCGGCGCTGCTTTGCGTCAATCGTTCGCTGAAGCTCGCGCCGGCGAGCGTGGTGGTGCCGTACCAATATTCGATGATCGTCTGGGCGGTGATCTTCGGCTTCGTGGTGTTCGGCGACGTGCCGTCCTGGGCCACGATCATCGGCGCCGCCATTATCATCGCGGCCGGCCTCTACATCTTCGTGCGCGAGCAGCAGCTCGGACGCCCGGACTCCGCGATCAATCCGCCGGCGTAAGGTTGTTCGACAAATTCCGTCATTGCGAGCGAAGCGAAGCAATCCATGGCGCCACAAGCGGAAAGATGGATTGCTTCGTCGCTTTGCTCCTCGCAATGACGGGGGCTAGCTCTCCCGCCGGGTCGAGTTGTTCCAGCTCTTCAGCGACGCCCAGACGCCGCGCGACAGGCGGAAGCAGTCGACCGGGCTCGATGAGCCCAGCGCCTCGAAGCGGTGCAGCTCGACGCCGCCCCACTGGAAGCCGCACTTCTCGAGGATGTTGCGCGACGACGGATTGACGACGCGGGCGCCCGAGATCAGCTGGTCGAGATCGAATTCCTCGAAGAAGTAATCGATCACCGCGCGCGCGGCCTCGGTGCCGAAGCCCTGGCCCCAATAGTCGACGCCGAGCCAGTAGCCGAGTTCGGCCGATGTCTCCTCGCGCCAGTCGATGCCGACCATGCCGATCGGCGTGTGATTGTTCTCGATCAGGAAAACGGTTTCGCGTCCGCCGGCGCCGAGCGCGCGCACGAAGTCGATGGCGTCGTCGTGGGTATAGGGATGCGGCAGGCGGCGGGTGTTCTCCGCGATGCGGCGATCATTGGCGAGGCGTGCGATTGCTTTTACGTCCGCGAGTGTCGGCTTGCGCAATGTCAGCCGTTCGGTCTCGAGGACGCATGCTCTTGCCTCGCGCAAGGTCGGCGTCGGGATGTCCTGCAACATGTCGAGCTCCTGTGATGCGAAAAATCGTTACGCAACGCTTGGAACGTCACGCGCGGTCGAAGTCGAACGCGCGCAACAAAAAGGGGAGGCCGGTCATCCCGCCTCCCCTTGGAGCCCTTTGCGACTCCGCCGGTTCAACAGGACCCGGCGGACTCATGTGTGTCCACCGTCTACTCGGCCGCCTCTGCCATCGGAATAACCGATACGAATGTGCGGCCGTTGGCTTTGGCACGGAACTCGACATGACCCTCGACCTTGGCGAAGAGAGTATGATCGGTGCCCATGCCGACATTAAGGCCAGGATGCCAGGTGGTGCCGCGCTGACGCGCGATGATGTTTCCGGGGATCACGCGCTCGCCACCGAACGCCTTGATGCCAAGGCGCTTGCCTTTGGAATCACGCCCGTTGCGCGATGAACCGCCTGCTTTTTTGTGAGCCATGGCTCGTCTCCGACTTCGCTTTGATCTCTAGATCAATTCCTTGACGGAATCATTTCACGTTTTGTCACGCTTCACATCTGAAAGCGCGACGATCACTTCTTCTCAAGCCTTGGCTGCGGCCTTCTTGGCCGGAGCCTTCTTGGCGGCCGGAGCCTTTGCGGGCGCCTTCTTCTTGGCCGCCTTCGGCGCGGCGTCCTCGCCATCGGCGGGCGCTGCGACCTTTTCCTTCTTCGGCCGCGGGCCGACGGTCGGCTTGGCGTTATCGGCGAGGATCTCGGTGATGCGAAGCACCGTGAGCTCGTCGCGATAGCCGCGCTTGCGGCGTGAATTCTTGCGGCGACGCTTCTTGAACGCGATCACCTTGGCGCCGCGCTTGTGCTGCAGCACTTCGGCTGCAACGGACGCGCCTGCGACGGTGGGCGTTCCCAGCACCGGCGTATCACCGCCGAGCACCAGAACTTCGCCAAGCTGCACGATCGTGCCGACATCGCCGGCGATCTTGCCTATCTCGAGTACATCATTCGGAACGACACGGTACTGCCGGCCGCCGGTTTTGATGACTGCGAACATCGTTTGATTCCTTCGTGTTCGGTTCCGGCCTCGGACGGTTCGCCCGGGTCGGCTTTTTGTTCAGTCGCTATGGGTTATGTGTTTCGCGCGAAGGGAATGAATTCCCAAACTGGATCGCACAAAAACGATCGGCGCGAGAAATCCCCGCGCCGGATGGGCGGACTTATAGCCGCAATCGACCGAGAGTCAAGGTAAAGCAGGGCAAAAACCGGCCAAAAATGAAGGGTTTGGCTTGGTTTTGGTCCCGGATCGGCCCTCAGGCCGCGGTTTGCGCGGCGGCCCGCGCGTGGCGGCGGATGGTCTGGGGCGGCTGGCCCAGCACCCGCAGGAACGCCCGCCGCATCCGTTCGCGGTCGGCAAAGCCGGTCTCACCAGCAATTTCGTCCATCGAATGGCGGCCGTCTCCGATCAGTTCGCGCGCCGCCTCGACCCTAAGATGCTCGATCGCCTTGGCCGGCGACTGACCGGTCTCCGAACGGAAGGCGCGGCTGAACTGGCGCGGGCTGAGCCGTGCGACGGCGGCCAACTCCTCGACCGAGAGCTCGTTGCGCAGATGCGCCTTGGCGTAGTTGAGCGCGTTCTGGATACGATCGGATTTCGGGTCGAGCTCGAGCAGCGCCGAAAACTGTGACTGTCCGCCGGTGCGACGGTGATAGACGACGAGCTTGCGCGCCACCGAACGGGCGACCTCGACGCCGAGGTCATGCTCGACCATCGCCAGCGCCAGATCGATCGTCGCGGTCATGCCGGCCGAGGTCCAGATCGGTCCGTCGACGATATAGATGCGATCCTGCTCGACCTTGAGCCCGGGGAATCGTGCCTGCAATTCGGGGGCGAATTGCCAGTGCGTGGAGACGCGCCGGCCGTCGAGCAGGCCGGCTTCAGCCAGCGAGAAGGCACCGATGCAGGGCGCGGCGATCCGCTGCGATGTCCTCATGGCGCGTCGCATGTAGTCGATCAACTTCGCCGACGCCGGATGAAGCTCGTGGCCGGCGCCGATGAACACCGTGTCGAAGCTGCGATCGCCAAAGGCTTCGGTTTCGACATTGAAGCCGGCGGATGACCGCACCGGGCCGCCAGTCTCCGACAGCAGCGTGACCTCATAGAACGGCTCGCCTGCGATCAGGTTGGCGACCTCGAAGGCAGTGATGGCGGTGAAGCCCATCACCTGGAATTCCGGGAAGACGACGAAGCCGATGTGCTGCATGGAACCCTCCGGCCGTAGTTCTTGTCCTAAAAAGGTGTATATATGACATTTGAGACATGCAAGGGGGCCTGTACAACCTGACCAGCGGCCAAGACCGGCCGCCCCGGTCAAACAGGAGACCAACATGACCAAGTCAGCCAAAGGAACGGCGCTCGTTACCGGTGCGTCGTCCGGAATCGGTGCCCTCTACGCGGACCGGCTCGCACGGCGTGGCTACGATCTGATCCTCGTCGCACGCAACCGCGAGCGCCTCGATGGGCTTGCCAGGCGTCTGTCGGCGGAGACGGGCCGATCGATCGAGATCGTTGCCGCCGACCTCAGCAAGCGCGGCGATGTATCGCGGATCGAATCCATTCTGCGCAGCAATACCGGCATCAGCGTGCTGGTGAACAATGCGGGCGTCGGTGCGACCGCGCCGCTGCTCGCATCCGATGTCGACAAGATGAGCGACTTGATCGCGCTCAATGTCGACGCGCTGATGCGCCTGACCTATGCGGCGGTGCCGGGATTCGTGGCGCGCGGCGGCGGTACCGTCGTCAACATCGCCTCGGTGGTCGGCGTCGCGCCGGAGATGCTCAACGGCGTCTACGGCGGCAGCAAGGCCTTCGTGCTCGCGCTGACGCAGTCGCTGCAGCACGAGCTGAAGGACAAGAACATCCGGGTCCAGGCAGTGCTGCCGGGCGCCACCGCGACCGAGTTCTGGGACGTGGCCGGTACGCCGGTCGAGCATCTGCCCGGCGAGATCGTGATGAAGGCCGAGGACATGGTCGACGCCGCGCTCGCCGGTCTCGACCAGGGCGAAGTCATCACCGTGCCGTCGCTGCCGGAGGCTGCCGATTGGCAGGCCTATGAAACGGCCCGCCAGAAGCTGATGCCGAACCTGTCACGCAGTGCGCCCGCGGCGCGCTACGGGGTGAAAGCCGCCTGAGGCACGCGAAATGCGTCCCGCGCACGGCCGAAGGGCCGCAGCGCGGGACGCAACCATTTGAGTTCCCGGCCGTTAGAGCATGATCCGGAAAAGTGTGAAGCGGTTTTCCGAAAAGATCATGCTCCAACAATAGCGTTGGGAACCTCAAGCGGGCAGGCACGGGCGAATGGCCGAAGACGCAGGATTGACCACGGGCATCGCGCACCACGGTGCCGCGCGGCTGCCGTCTGTCGACATCGACAGCTTCAACATCGAGCTGAAGGACGACGAGGGCTTTCTCGGCGATCGCGCCTCCAAGGGCGCCTTCCGCAAGATCCTCGACCGCTGGCGCAAGCCGTTGCGCAAGTCGGACGAGGATCCGTTCGGCGACGAGCCGTCGGACAAGATCAGCAAGAAGAAGCTCGATGAGCTGCTGGTCGGCGACGACACCGAGGCCTCGGCGGTCGTGCACAGCGCGATCGAGGAGTTTGCCCAGGAGCTCGCCTATGTGACGCGGCGCTTCCTCAACACCAAGGCCTGGGCCAAGACCGAGCGCATCGTGGTCGGCGGCGGCTTCCGCGACTCCAGGCTCGGTGAGCTCGCCATCGCGCGCACCGAGATCATCCTGAAGTCGGAGGATTTCAAGGTCGATTTGCTGCCGATCCGCTTTCACCCCGACGATGCCGGGCTGATCGGCACGCTGCACCTCGCGCCATCGTGGATCTTCGAGGCCCATGACGGCGTCCTCGCCGTCGACATCGGTGGCACCAATATCCGCTGCGGCGTTGTCGAGACGCGCTGGAAGAAGGCGCCCGATCTCTCCAAGGCCGCAGTCTGGAAATCGGAGCTGTGGCGCCACGCCGATGACGAGCCGACGCGCGAAGGCGCGGTGAAGCGGCTGGTGAAGATGCTGAAGGAGTTGATCGCCGCCGCCGAGAAGGAGAATCTCAAGCTCGCGCCGTTCATCGGCATCGCCTGTCCCGGCGTCATCAATGAGGACGGATCGATCGAAAAGGGGGCGCAGAACCTGCCCGGCAATTGGGAGAGCAGCAAGTTCAACTTGCCGGCGAGCCTGGTCGAGGCGATCCCGCAGATCGGCGATCATGACACCGCGATCGTGATGCATAATGACGGCGTGGTGCAGGGGCTGGCCGAGGTCCCGTTCATGCAGGATGTCGCGCGCTGGGGCGTACTGACGATCGGAACCGGGCTTGGCAATGCCCGCTACACCAATCGCAAGCGGGAGAACGGCAAGGACGAGAAGAAGGCCGAGAAAAAAGACAAGGACGACGAGAACGAAAAGAGCGAGAAAAAGGCCAAAAAGGCCAAGAAGGCCGATGCGTGAGCCGCGCAGGCTGCAGCGATCGCGCGCGCTCCATCCGGGCTACTGTCTGGCTTCTCCTTCCCCCTGAAAGGGGCAAGGTCGGGATGGGGGTCAGCCGCAGGCGATGCTGCTTACGGAGAGAGCAGATCCCCACCCGCTTTGCCCTGGCGAGCAAAGCGACCTCCCCTTTCCAAGGGGAGGTAAGCATGTGTAGCCCGGATGCAGCGAAGCGAAATCCGGGGCACCTTCATCCGCAGATCCAGCGGCCCCGGATTACGCGCGGTAAGGTTGATCGGTTAGGTTAAGATCGGGTTCGCGTTGCCGATCCAGCGCCGGCCGCTACCGTGGCCCGTGTCGCTCCCGCCGACCGGCGAAGCCGCACTTCCCGGCCAGCAATATTAAGAAGCGGCACGGGACCGCCAGTTTTTGTCGCGTCCTGGCGGTCCCACCACTTCTACTTCCAATTGATCCGCTCGAAGAAGCCGGCGATCTCGGCGGCCGCGCGGTCGGGGTCCTCGCGATGCGGGAAATGCCCGACATCGGGAAACATCTCGAGGTCCAGATCGGAGAAGGTCTCGCCCAGCCGGTCGGTCCAGGCATAGGGAAACAGCGGGTCGTGCTCGGCCCAGCGGATGCAGGTCGGAACATCGATCCGCGGCAGCGCCGGGGCTTCGCCCTGCATCATCCTCACGCGCCCCGCATGTGACGCGCGATAATGCGCAAAGCCGCCGGCGAGGTTGCCGGGCTTGAAGAAATTGTCGGCGAAATCCTCGATGACGTCGTCGAACGCAGCCTTGCGGTGCGACCAGTTGTGCAGGAAATGACCGATATAGGTGCGGCAGCTGTCTCTGTTGGCGCCGACCAGCGCGGGCGCCATCTCCATCTGGTGGAACGACTGGTACCAGATGTGGTTCAGCCGGTCGGGCGCGGCCATCCGCGGCCCGATGCCGGGATAGACGAAATCGAAGAAAAACAATCCGGCGATGCGCTCGGGCGCCTTGCGGGCGAGTGGCTGCATCACGGCGCCACCGACGTCGTGGCCGACAACGCCGGCCTTGTCGACGCCGAGCGCGTCCAGCAGCGCCAGCATGTCGTCGGTATGCTGATCGGGGCCATAGGCGCCGTGCGGCTTGTCGCTGTCGCCGAAGCCGCGCAGGTCGGGGGCGATCAGGGTGTAGCGGCCGGCGAGGCGCGCCATCACCGGCTTCCAGGTCAGCCAGAATTCCGGCCAGCCGTGCAACAGCAGCAGCGGCCTCCCAGTGCCGGTCCGCGCGACGTGGAACGCCGCACCATTGGCTCGAATCGTCACATGCTCCATGGCCCGCTCCTGCTCCGGCTGGTTCGCTCGCGCGCCGATCGAACCAGAACCGTTCCGCTAGCGCTTTGTTTCCGCGCGCTTTCTCCCGCCGCTCCGGTGCTTTGACGGGACGAGGCGGCAGTGACGGAAATATTATTGCAGCGCCTTGTCTGTCCCGCCATCCTCGCCTAGAACACGCCCCGACCGCGGGTGGCGCAAATCACCCGGGCCACTGGAGAGGTGGCAGAGTGGTTGAATGCACCGCACTCGAAATGCGGCATAGGTGCAAGCCTATCGGGGGTTCGAATCCCTCCCTCTCCGCCACCCTTCGCCTGCCGGGCTTCGGGTGGCAGGCTACCCTTTCGGACCAGGGCGAAGGGTGTCTCCCGAAGCTTCGGAGAAGCGTAGGCAATGCCCCCTGACATTCCAACGATCTCGACCGCTCGCCTGATGCTTCGTGCGCAGGTTGTCCATGACTTCCCCGCCTGCCAGGCGTTCATGGCTTCGTCCCGGTCCGCCGGCACGGGCGGTCCGTTCCGGGTATTGGACGTGTTGGAGCTCTCTCAACCCGAGATAACCGCTACCCGGCCTCTGGACAGTGATGCAACCTGCCCTTCGCGGTCGTCCCTCGGGAGTGCGCCCTCGAGGCCGAACGTTGTGGCAAGTCCTCTAACACCAGCAGGCGTCACGACGAGCGCGCGGCTATCCCGGACATGCTCAACCCAATCGTGCTCGAGAGCGTGATGAAGGATGGCAGCGCCGAGCGCCCCGGCCAGATGCGGCCGGCGCTCGCTCCAGTCGAGACAGGGGCGACAGAACACCCGGCGCTTGGAGGCGAGGCGAAGATCGACGCCTAACTCATCGAAGAATGACCGACCGGCATCGGTGAGTTGTCCGCCATCCTCGTCGAGCAGAATGAACGACTGCTGGACCAGCCGGTCGGCGATTGCGACGGCGATGCGGCCGGCCATGTGGTCATAGCACGTCCGCGCGTGTCGGAGCGTCTCTCCGCCGCGCCAGAGATTGCGCTGCCGGGCGGGGCCGTCCTGCGCCACCACCATGAGACCTTCCAGCACGCGCGCGACGTGCGGAGAGGCCAAGCGAAAATATCGTCGTCGGCCCTGCTTTGCGAGCGCAAGCAATCCGGCGTCGCTGAGTTTCGCAAGATGGCCACTCGCTGTCTGCGGCGCCACGCCAGACACATAGGCGAGCTCCGAGGCGGTCAACGTTCGGCCATCCATCAGCGCACTGAGCATGTTGGCGCGCGCCGGATCGCCGATGAGTGCCGCGACTTGGGCGATTTTGGGTCCCGTATCCATGTCTTTCTCGTACGCCGATGAGGCCGCAGTGCCAAGCACGAATACTTCGGCCAAGATCGTAGTGTTTCTGCAAGACCGATTCAATCGCGGGACATAGGTTGTCTGGACACCACTAAGCCCCAGCGAAAGGCATCGCCGCGATGGGACGAAAGTCTCGCGGCTCCAAATATTCGATTGGCATCGAATGATAATCGCAAAGCGGGCTGGTCTGAGCCATCAAAATCTCACAGACAACCGAGTGTGATCAATGCAAACAACTTCGCTCAACACAAGGCAGCCGGAACAAGCCGGCTCTGACAGCACGTCATCCCGTTCGCCTCTCGCCGCGGTGCTGGCGCTTGCCGCCACGAGCCTCGGCCTCGGCGTCGTGCAGCTGGACATCACCATCGTGAATACCGCGCTGAGCAGCATCAGCACCTCGCTCGGCGGCAGCGTGGCCGAGCTGCAATGGGTGGTGACCGCCTATACCATCGCATTCGCTGCCTTCATTTTGACCGCTGGTGCGCTCGGTGATCGCGTTGGCGCCAAACGGATATTTATAGGGGGCTTCGCAATCTTCACGTTGGCTTCGCTCGCCTGCGCATTGGCTCCGTCGGCGATGTTCCTGATCGTTGCTCGCTCCGTGCAGGGCCTGGCGGCGGCAATCCTGGTGCCGAACTCGCTGACGCTACTCAATCACGCCTATACCGATCCGAAGGCGCGCGGCCGCGCGGTCGGCTTCTGGGCCGCAGGTGCGAGCGTCGCACTGACTGCGGGGCCGCTAGTTGGCGGCGCGCTGATCGCGCTGGTCAGCTGGCGTGCGATCTTTCTTGTCAACTTGCCGATCGGCGCCGCCGGCCTCTGGCTCGCCTGGCGTTACGCCGAGGAGACGCCGCGGCTCGCGCAGCGTGAGATCGATCTGCCGGGACAGATCGCGGCGATTGCAACCCTCGGCACGCTGGCCGGCGCCCTGATCGAGGGCGGCGCGCTGGGCTGGAGCCATCCGCTCGTCATCACGGGCTTCGCGGGGGCGGCCGTAATCGGACTCCTGTTCGTATGGCGCGAGGCGCGCGCGCCGCAACCGATGCTGCCGCTGTCGCTGTTCCGCCATCACATGTTCGCGCTGACCGCTCTGGTCGGGCTTCTCTTCAACATCGCCTTCTACGGCCTGATCTTCGTACTCAGTCTCTACTTCCAGAACGTCAATGGCTGGTCGCCGTTCGCAACGGGCCTCGCCTTCGTGCCCATGATGGCCATGGTGCTGCCCGCCAACCTGATCACCGCGTCGGTCAGCGAGCGCCTCGGCGCGCCGCAAACCATTGCGCTCGCTTGTGTGATCACCGCCGCGGGCTGCGTTGCGCTGCTGCCTATGGCCTCAGGCACCAGCTACGGGGCGATCGGCGCTCAGCTCCTCGTCCTCGGCGGCGGGCTCGGCCTGCTCGTGCCGTCCTTGACCTCGACGCTGCTCGGCAGTGTCGAGAAGTCGCGATCCGGCATCGCCGCCGGTGTGTTGAACGCGACGCGGCAGACCGGCAGCGTGCTTGGCGTTGCCCTGTTCGGCTCGCTGGTCGCGGGGAACAACGCGTTCATGGCAGGCGTGCATGCCTCGCTCGTGATATCGGCCGCTGTGTTGCTCGCAGGTGCGGTCGCGATCTGGCAGGGCCGAGCAAAGGAGGGACGATGACAGGGGAGGTCGAGCTCATGCGGTGCCCCTGGTGGAGCGGTCTAGATCTGCTCACGCTGAGTTCTTCTCAGTTTGGCGCGAAGCGCTCGATCCGTCAGCGCCGCAAGGCGACCCTCGCGATCTGGTCTATCGCTATCGGCCGCGCTGAGCGGGGACGCGCGAGGCACGCTCAATTCCGCCATCCCGTCACATCAGGCACGTTGTGCAGCTTGTCGGGATTGCGGGTCACATAGATCGCGACAATCCGTTCGTTCTCGATATGCAAGGCTGTCGTTTGAACGAGGTCGTCCTCGATGGTGATGAAGCCCGGCAATCCGTTGATAGTCGCGTAGCGGATCAATCGTGAGGGATGCACGGTGAAGAGCCGGGCGAGCCCCGCGAAGCGCTCCATCGCGCTTTCGAGTCCGACCAGAGGCTCTGTCGGTGCCGGGACCTGGCCGCCACCATCCGCATAGACCACGACATCTTCGGCGAGCATGGCGCGGAGCGCAGCAAGGTCGCCGGTCCGCGTTGCCGTGAAAAAGGCATTTGCGAGCCGCAAGCCTTCTTCGTTCCCGACGACGAACCTGGGTTTGGCAGCGTGGATATGCGCGCGGGCGCGGCTGGCAAGCTTGCGACAGGTCGCAGCCTCACGCCCGATCGTCTCGGATACGGCATCGAACCCCAATCCGAACACGTCATGCAGCAGAAAGGCCGCCCGTTCCAACGGCGACAGGCGTTCCAGCGCGATCATCAACGGCAGGATCAGATCGTCGGCCGCTTCCGTTTCTTCGGGGTCGAAAAACGGTTCGGGGAGCCACGGTCCGACATAGGCGGCACGCCGGCGCCGAGCGGATTTCAATTCGTTGAGGGACAATCGGGTGACGATGGTGTGTAAGACTGCCTTGGGATCGCGCATCTGGTCGCGATCGGCGGCGAGCCAGCGCACCCAGGCGCTGTGCACGACATCCTCTGCGTCGGCGACCGAGCCCAGCATCCGATAGGCCAGCCGGATCAGGCGCGGCCGCAGCTCGGCGAAGATTTCGGCCGCCGTCGCGTCTTCAGCCGCGTCGGTCATGACGCGGTCCGAACGGCCGCTGAGGCCGCGTCACGGCCGCGCACAAACTGAAGCGCCGTCTTCGCCACCCGCTGCCCGAGGTGGCGGGCGGTTGCGAGATCGGATGCCGGCGGCGCGGTATCCGGCCCCTCGTCGGTGTTCGATTGCGCCCCGGCTCCGAGCCAGAACCCCAGCCTGTTCGGATCGGCTTCCGATCCCGATGCGGAGTTGTTCCCCGGAGGCAGATCGAGATTGACCCAATGCATCCCATGCTGTGCGGCGAACAACGCAAGCTGGATCAATGTGGACAGCTTGTCGCCGGCGTGCGCCCCCGAATTGGTGAAGCCTGCGGCGAGCTTGTCTTTCCAGCGATAGCCCTTGGACATCACCGCTCGTGATGTTGCTTCCTGAAAGGCTTTGAAGGCCGCGGAGGCGGCGCCCATGTAGGTGGGCGTGCCGAAGATCAGCGCTTCCGCATCCATCAGCCGATCCCAGTTCTGTTCCACGTCCTCGACAGGCACCAGCAGCGCCTCCGCGCCATCGACAACCTGGACGCCGGACTCGACGGCCTCCGCTTGCCGCCGGGTATGGCCGTAGGCGCTATGATAGACGATGGCGATCAGGGTACGGCCGCCGCCGGTTCCGAGTGTGTGCATGGTGTCCTCTGCTGCTGCCATTGCAGAAGCTAAGACAAGGCAGCGCGTCGAAACGTGACATGCCCTTCGAATTTTCGTCCGGAGGATGTTGCTCTGATTGACCGCCGCTCAGGCCGGAGCGGCGCCCGCCGGCTACTTTGCATGGGGTTGTTTTCGATATTTTGGTGGGAGCCGGCCTTCGGGCCGGCTCGGTAACCTTAATTTTCCGTTTCGATTGTCGATAAAGTTTTATCGATTATCCTCGTGGCCATTGAGCGGTGTGACGAACCGCACGATGAGCGGCAACAGCCGAGTGGCTGGACGACCTCTCTGAAATCGAAGGGTGGGCAGAGCGCAGTGCCAGCCACCTTTCGGGCTGTCCGGCGGCGGCCGGCGGGGCAAATCAATTTTGAAGTGCTTTTGATTGCCAGGTTGCGGCGCATATCGCTCCGCATGAAGCCTTTCAATTGGGATGTTCCAAGATGACGCTCGCGCATTTCCTGATCGCGGCCGGTGGCGGCTTTTTGTTGCTCGCTGGCTTCGTCGCATTTGCCCTCTGGAGAAACGCGCTCCATTCGACGGCGCGGATTTAGCGACAGACCAGATTCAGCTCCGACGGCCTCGTGCTTGGGGACAAGCGAGGCTGGCGGGATGGCCGCACCGCCGCGCGGCCTGACAGCCGAGCACCGCGCCTTACGCCCTACCCCAAGGCGACGCGTGCTCGGCTGTTCAATTCCTGACTAATCTTCGTCGTTTGAAACATTGATTGCGTAAGGGCGATTCCTCCGCTCTCCGCGTCACCGCCACGAAGCGAGATCCAGCCTGCGCGTGATCGCGATGGCCTCGAGGAAAGCCTCGTCGTGGCTGACGACCAGCAGCGCGCCGTCATAGGCGCGCAAGCCGGCCTCGACCGCTTCCAAGGATTCGATATCCAGGTGATTGGTCGGCTCGTCGAGGATCAGGAGCGGCGGCGGCATTGGGCCGCCCAGCACACAGGCGAGACCGGCGCGAAGCAACTGGCCGCCGCTGAGGCTCGCGACGGCCTGCAGCGCGGCATCGGCGCGGAACATGAATCGCGCCAGCGCCGCGCGACAGGCGTTCTCGTCGGCATCCGGATTGATGCGCCGGAAATTCTCCAGGATGGAAGCCGACGCATCGAGCAGGCTGACTGCCTGATCGAACATGGCAAACCGGGTCATCACCTCGACGGTGCCGCGCGCCGCGGTCAGGTCGCCGCTGACGAGCTTGAGCAACGTCGTCTTGCCGGCGCCGTTGGGGCCAGTGAGCGCGACACGCTCCGGACCCGACATGGAGAAGGTGAGATCACGCAGGATCGGCGCGTCGGTGCTGTAGCCGACATCGGCCGCGTCGATTCGCAGCACCATTCTGCTCGCCGGCAGATGCGTCGATGGCAATTGCACCGAGAATGGTTGCAGCACCTCGATGCGCTGCCGCGCCGCGGTGGCAAGTTCGAACGCTTGCGTCCGCCGTCGTTCGGCGAGACGGGCGTTCTCGCCGCCGCTGTCTTCGCTGCGGTCCTTGCGCAGCCCGGCGGCGATGCGCGGCAGATCGCCCTTGGCGCGCTTCCTTGCACCTGCGCCGTCCTTGCGCGCCTTCCGCTCGTTGGCTTCTCTTGCGTTGCGATCGATCTCGGCGACGCGCTTTTCGGCATCCGCCACATCGTGCCGTGCTGACGACAGCTCGATCGCCTTGCGTGCGCGATACGCGCTCCAATTGCCGCCGTAGCGCCTGGCTTCCAGCGAGGTCAGTTCGACGATCGTATCCATCGTCTCCAGCAATTCGCGGTCGTGGCTGACGATGATAGCGCCGTGCCGCCAGTCGGCGAGCAGGTCGATCACCGCCTTGCGTCCCGCACGGTCGAGATTGTTGGTGGGCTCGTCGAGCAGCAGAAAGTCGGGTTGCGCGAAGGTCAGCGCCGCGAGCCGCGCCCGGGTGGCCTGGCCGCCGGATAGCGTCGCCAGCGGCGCGTCGGGTGCATCGCTCAGTCCGACGCGCTCGAGCGCGGCCGCGATGCGTGTGTCGAGCGTCCAGTCGACGTCGGCAATCTCTTCGGTGCTCGCAAGGCCCTGTTCGGCACGGCGCAGCGCGGCCAATGCGCGGCGCGCGCCGAATAGGTCGACGACGCGTTCATCCGGCTTCAGCTGAACCGTCTGATGCAGCATCGCGACGCGTCCCTGAACCGAGACCGTGCCGGATTGCGGCATGCGCACCCTCGCGATCAGGCCGAGCAGCGTCGTCTTGCCGACGCCGTTCCTGCCGACAAGGCCGGTGCGTTCGGGTCCGAAATTCAGATCGATATTGGAAAGCAGAACCCGGCCGTCAGGCGCGGACAGGGTCAGATGAGAGAGCGCGATCGATGCAGGCATGGATATCCCCGAGGGCAAGGCTGATGGGCGTTGCTGTCAGGGTGAAATCCATGGTCGTCGGCATCCTCAGGGATTGATGATCGGCGTGATGTAGTCGTCTATTGAGCCGGGATCAAGGCGCGAAGCGCATCGTCACGCGGCTTCGGCGAAGGTCCAGCGGTCGGGATCGGGCGTGTGGCCGATCAAAGCGAGGCCGTAGGCGATCGATTCGAATTGATCCGCCGAGGTCAGCCGCGCTTCACCAAAGCGCTCTGCAAACAGCCGCTGCACGGCCGGCACGAACGAGGTGCCGCCGGTCAAAAACACCTTCTCGACGTCGCGCGCAGTGATGCCTGACTTGGCCAGCGCCTCGTCCACCGTCGTGCCCAGCCGTTCGATGTCGTCGGCGATCCAGGATTCGAAATCGTCGCGCGTCACGGTCGCGCCGATGTCGATGCCTTCGCGGGCGAAGCGGAACTCGACACGGTCGCGGCTCGACAGCGCGACCTTGGTGTCGGACACGGCGCGATAAAGCGCGAAGCCGAGGTCGTGGTCGACGATGGTGATGAAATCGTGCAGCGGCGCCGGATCGAGCGCGGTGCGCGCGAGCTGCTGCAATTCGCGCAAATCGCCGTTGCCCCGCATCATCGCCAGCTGATGCCAGCGGGCGAGGCTCGAATAATAGTGATTGGGGATCGGCAGCACCTTGTCGAACGAGCGGTAGTTGGTGCCCTTGCCGAGCCGCGGCGAGACGATGTGATCGACGATGCGGTAATCGAAGGTGTCGCCGGCGATGCCGATGCCGGCATGTCCCAGCGGCTCGGCGCGCAGCACGCCGCCCTTGCGCGAGAACCGCATCACCGAGAAGTCGCTGGTGCCGCCGCCGAAATCGGCGACCAGCACGGTGGCGTCGTGATCCAGTGTGCGCGCGAAGGAGAACGCCGCGCCGACCGGCTCGTAGACATAGCGCGCATGTCCGGCGCCGAGCCGTTCGAACGCGGCGCGGTAGCGCTGCATCGCGAGCTCGTCATTGGGATTGCCGCCGGCAAACTTCACCGGACGACCGACCATGATGGTCGGCGCGCCGAGATCGAAACCGTCGCCGGCATGGCGCGTCAGCGTGCGCAGGAACGCCGCGAGCAGGTCCTCGAACTTGTAGCGCTGCCGGAAGATCTGGGTGGTGTTGAAGGCCGAGCTTGCCGCGAAGGTCTTGAACGACTGGATGAAGCGATGGATCGTGCGTCCCTCGAGGAACTGCTCGATCGCCCACGGGCCGCCCTCGGCGCGCGGATGCAGGCCGGCGCCGGGCCGTTCCTCCCAGAAGCACAGCGCGGACACATAGACGCTATGCGTGCGGCCGCCGTGGTCGAAGCGAACAGCCTCGACGCGGCCGTCGCCGTCGGACAGCGCGACCACGGTGTTGCTGGTGCCAAAATCGACGCCAATCGAGACGGCGGGCGGGGCGCTCGACATGTCATGCTCGGATTGTCTGTGAAAGGGGGCGGACCTTTAGCGGCTTTGGCCGGATTTGCCAACCCGTCTGGACGCTATCCGGTTGGGCCAGTTCCACCTCCCCTTGGAAAGGGGAGGTCGCTTTGCTCGCCAGAGCAAAGCGGGTGGGGATCCGCTCCCTCCGCGGAGAGTATCGCCTGCGGCTGCCCCCTATCCCGACCTTCCCCCTTTCGGGGGGAAGGAGAACGAAGATGACGGCCCCGATGAAGCGGCTCAATCCTTCAATGCGTAGGCGATGACGTAGTCGCCGCGCTTGGTGCCGAACGAGCCGTGGCCGCCGGCCGCGGTGACGACGTATTGCTTGCCGCCAGCCTCGTAGCTCATCGGCGTCGATTGGGCGCCGGCCGGCAGGCGATCCTCCCAGAGCACCTTGCCGTTGCGCACATCGTAGGCCCGGATCGTGTACTCATAGGTCCCGGTGTAGAACGCAACGCCGCCGGCGGTGGTGATCGGCCCGCCCAGCATCGGCACGCCCATCTTGAATGGAAGCGGCAGCGGCGTGGTGTCCCGGATCGTGCCGTTGGGATGCTGCCAGACGATCTTCATCGTCTTCAGGTCGATCGCGGCCATCGAGCCCCAAGGCGGCCGGTAGCACGGCACGGACAGCGGCGAGAGGAAGCTCGAGATATCGACGCCGAAGGGCGTGCCATACATCGGCTGCACCCCGACCTCGCTGCCGACCGGTTTCTCGGCTGTCGGCGCCGGAGGATTCTGCGGGCCGCGCGGAATGAGTCTTGAGGCGAAGGGCAACGACATCGGATTGGCGATCGCGATCTGCCTGACAGGATCGACAGCGATGCCGCCCCATTCGAACATGCCGAGATTGCCCGGGAAGACCAGCGTGCCCTGCAACGACGGCGGCGTGAAGGTGCCTTCGTAGCGTAAGCGGTGGAACATGATCCGGCACAGCAGCTGGTCGAAGATCGTGCCGCCCCACATGTCGGCGCCGGTCAGCTTCGCCTCGGGGCGGAAGGTCAGTTCGGAGAACGGCTGGGTCGGTGCTGAGCGGTCGCCGGGCGCTGCGCCTTGCGGCACCGCGCGTTCCGGCGCCGGCACGATCAGCTCGCCGGTCCTGCGGTCGAGCACGAAGATGTTGCCCACCTTGGTCGGCTGGATGATCGCGGGGATGACGCCCTTCGCCGTCGTCACATCGACCAGGCTCGGTTGCGAGGGAACGTCCATGTCCCAGAGATCATGATGCACGGTCTGGTACGACCAGGCGCGCTTGCCGGTGTCGACATCAAGCGCGACGATGGCGCTGGAATAGCGCTCGACCAGCGTGTCGCGATTGCCGCCCCAGATGTCAGGTCCGTTGTTGCCGGTCGGGATGTAGACCAGATTCAATTTCGGATCGAACGAGGCCGTAATCCAGGAATTCGGTGACCCGTTGGTGTAATGCCGCGTCGGCGACGGCAGTGCGTTCTCGTCGGCCGCGCCGGAGTCCCAGGCCCAGACCAGCTTGCCGGTAATGACATCGAAGCCGCGGATCACGCCCGACGGCACGTCGACCGCATAATTGTCGATCACCGCGGCGGCCACGACCAGGATCTTGTCGCTGACGACCGGCGGCGATGTCGGCTCGAAGAAGCCCGCGGTCTTGATCCCCATCCCCTGCTGCAGGTCGAGGCTGCCGTGATCGGCGAAACCATCGCAGAGCTTGCCGCTGTCGGCATCGAGCGCGATCATGCGGCCGTCATTGACGGGCAGGAAGATCCGCCGCGGGCATTCGGCCGGCGCCGGATTGCCGCTGCTGTCGACGGCGCCCTGCGCGGTCGTGGTAGGAGACCCCGCGGCAGGTCATGTGCTGGAACGTCTTGTTGTGCACAAGCTTGGGGTCGTAGCGCCAGCGCTCGGTGCCGGTCTTGGCGTCGAGCGCGAACAGCACCTGGTGCTGCGAGCAGAGATAGAGCGTATCGCGCACCTTGATCGGAGTGACCTCGAAGGTCGTCTCGCCCGAATCGTCTGGCGTCTTCACGTCGCCGGTGCGGAAGGTCCAGGCGACCTTGAGGTTAGCGACATTGTCGGGCGTGATCTGCTTCAGCGGCGAATAGCGCTGTCCGAATTGCGTGCGTCCATAGGCGCGCCAGTCGCCGTCCGGCTGCGGGTCGGCTTCGCTTTGCGGCACGGCGGAGCCGGACTCGGCAATCGTGCCGTTGATGTCGTGATAGCTGGACAGCAGCCCGGCGATCAGCACCGCCGCCGCAGCGACGACGCCGATCCAGAGTGGCGCCGTCGCGCGCATGTAAGGCACCGGCCCGCTTCGTGTCAGGGCGCGAACGATCACCGGCGTGAGCGGCCAGAGCGCCATCGGGAAGACGACGTCGCCACGCGCCGCGAGCGGCCACCAGTCGCACCGCACCTCATAGACGGCCCACGCCAGCGTGCCGAGCAGCACGATCGCAAACAGCCATAGCGCCTGATGGCGCTGCGCCAGCAGCAGCATAGCCGTGGCGAGAATGCCGACGCCGAGGACCGTGTAGAAGATCGATCCCCCCAATGCGGCGAGCCAAATGCCGCCGCCGGCGAGGACCAAGCCGATCAAGGCGTAGACGATGGCCGTGACGAGGACTGCCCTGGATCGCTGCATGGTCGCTCCGGTGCGGGGCGGGATCGGGCTTGTCCCGCACAAGCGCCGCGAACTGTCGTTCAGTCGACCGCAACTTGCAACCTGGAACTGCGACGTTGATACAACACAAGCACGTAAGGTCCATGCGAAACCCGCCGAAGCAAATCATTCAAAATGCGCGCACCTTCAACAGGCAGCAGCAGCAGAGTTGCGGCGCTGACGCAAAGGTGAGAGGTTTTCAGCGGATTTTGAATCGACGCGCTCTTCCAGCCCTGTGCAGGCGCTGCTCTATACCGTTCCACAGATCGCACCGCGGACGGTTGGCACGCAAGAGAAGCAACAATGACACTGAACCCCACTGCCGAGAATTATCGTGTCGCGGTCGCCGCCTACGAGGCGGGCCGACCGAGCTACCCCGCGGAGATTGTCGCCGCGCTGCCGCTTGCGGCCGCGCGCTGTGTCGTCGATCTCGGTGCCGGAACCGGCAAGTTCACCCGCCTTCTGCTGCAGCATTTGCCCGCGACTGCGCGCCTCGTCGCGGTCGAGCCCGTTGCCGAGATGTCGGCCAGGCTGGCGAAGGAGGCCGGGGTGGAGGTCATCAACACGCGCGCCGATGCGATCAATCTCGAAACCGGCAGCGTCGACCTCGTCACCTGCGCCCAGGCGTTTCACTGGTTCGACAACGAGCCGTCGGTTGCCGAGATCGCGCGACTGCTGCATCCCGGCGGAACGCTTGCGCTGGTCTGGAACAACCGGGATGACCGCACGCCGTGGGTCGACGCGTTGTCCGTCATGATCGAAGGCTATGCGGGCGACACGCCCCGGCAACGGACCGGACGCTGGCGCTGGATCCTGGAGGACCCGCGCTTCGTGCTCGAGAGGGAAATCGTGCAGGACCATCCGCACCGGATGAAGCGACGGGACGTGTTCGAGCGCATCGCATCGACGAGCTACGTCGCCAATCTTCCCGATGCGGAGAAGGCGATCCTGCGCGAGAAGACCGGCAGCATCCTGCGTGAGGCCGGTCTCGGCGACGCCGACGAAGTGGTGTTCCCCTATGTCACGCAGCTCTTCTTGCTGAAGCGGACCTAGACCACGCTATTGCGCGGGGCATCGTTGTTCGACGGTCTGCTTCAGGCGCGGCAGCGTCATGCGCCAGTAGAAGGCAACGTGCTTGGCGCCTGAGTCGGGTCCGATTTCCCAGCCGCTTCCGCGGCGGATCGGCGAAGGCGGCACCTGCTGGACGACGGTCAGCACCGTCTCGCCGCCGTCAGGCACGAGCGTCATCGTGATCGTCGCATAGGATTGCGGAACATCCGGCAGGTCGGAGACCTGCGACCAATAGGAGTATGCGAGCCGCATCGGCGGCTCCACATGGAGGACGCGGCCCCTGTCGCGATAGCGCTTTGCGCCGATCTCCGCCTCGATCTCGATCGGCGTGCCGATCCGCCAATCGGTCCTGAAATGCGCGTTGCGCCATCTCTCGCCCGCCTTGGGGTCCATGATCGCGTCCCACACCTGCGTTGCCTCCGCAGCGATCCGGATCGACTCGGTGACAGCCTGGAAGGCCAGGAGTTCGTGCGTCATCGAATGCTCACTTGTCGCCCACCACTTTCCATTTTCCATCGGCACCGCGCCGCAGCGAGGGATCGTCGATGCGGATGTGTTGCGCAAGAAAATCGATGAAAGCGCGGACCCGCGCCGGCAGCGGGCCGGCGTGGCCGACATAGACCGCATGGATGTCCTCGCGGTCGCCGGGATTGAGATTTTGCAGCACCGGCACCAGACGCCCGGCCTCGATATCGGGTCCGATGTGAAACAACGCCAGCCGTGCTACCCCGATGCCGCCGAGGGTGAGCTGGCGTGCGGTTTCGCCATCGCTGGCGCGCGCCACCGGTGGCGGCAGGGCCTCTTCGATCTTTTCGGCGCGGCGGAATGGCCAGCCGCGGATGCTGCGCGGAAAGGTCCAGCCGATGCCGCGATGGGCGGCGAGATCGGCCGGATGCTTCGGCGTACCGAAGCGAGCGAGATAGGACGGCGCGGCCACCACCGCCATGCGGCTGGTGCCGAGCTTGCGCGCGATCAGCCGCGAGGCGCCGAGCGGGCCGGCGCGGATCGCGACATCGGCGCGCGCCTGCATCAGATCGACCAGCGTGTCGGTCAGAACGATGTCGAGCGTGATGTCGGGATGCTCGCGCATGAAGCGCGGCAGCAGCGGCATCACATGCAGCATGCCGAACGGGATGTTGCTGTTCACGGTGAGATGGCCGCGCGGCACGCATGAGGCGGCCTCGCGTTCGGCCTCGTCGATATCGGCGAGGATGCGCTGGGCGCGCTGGTAGAAGGCCTGGCCTTCCTCGGTGAGCTGCAGCTTGCGCGTGGTGCGGTTGACCAGCCGCGTGCCGAGCCGGGTCTCGAGCCGGGAGACCAGCTTGCTGACGCCGGACGGTGTCTGGCGCAGGCTGTTCGCGGCAGCGGTGAAGCCGCCGAGATCGACGACGCGGACGAATACGTCCATCTCGCCGGAGCGGTTGGTATCGGTGCGGGCCATCTTGAATTCAAGTCACAAATGATTGGATTGCGGCCATTCTAATCCTTCCTCGCGCGGACCGCTATCTCGCTTTGCGGAATCCTTTTGTCCGGAGCGACACATGCCTGCTGCAGTTCTTGCCTTGACCGCCGGTGCCTTTGGCATCGGCACCACCGAATTCCTCATCATGGGACTGCTGCTGCAGGTCGCCGCCGACATGCAGGTATCCGTATCCGCGGCGGGCCTGCTGATCTCCGGCTATGCGCTCGGCGTATTCGTCGGTGCGCCGATCCTGACGCTGGCAACGCGGCGGATGCCGCGCAAGGCGGTCTTGCTGGCGCTGATGGCGATCTTCACGCTCGGCAATGCGGCGTGTGCGCTGGCGCCGAGCTACGGGCTTTTGATGGCGGCGCGTATTCTCACCTCGCTGGCGCACGGCACCTTCTTCGGCGTTGGCTCCGTGGTGGCGACAAGCCTCGTACCGGAAGACAAACGCGCGTCGGCAATCGCCACGATGTTCATCGGCCTCACGGTCGCGACCCTGCTCGGCGTTCCCTTCGGCGCCTGGTTCGGCCTGATGCTCGGCTGGCGCGCGGCATTCTGGGCGGTGGCGGCGATCGGCGTGATCGCATTCATTGTGCTGGTGGTGCTGGTCCCCGGCCATGTCGGAGCCAACGACAAGCCTGCGCCGCTGCGCGAGGAGCTCGCCGTGCTCGGCCGCCCGCAGGTTCTGCTTGGGCTCGCCATGACAGTGTTCGGCTTCGGCGGGCTGTTCGCGGTCTTCACCTATGTGCAGCCGATCCTGACGCGGCTCACCGGCTTCTCCGACGCCGCGGTGTCGCCGATCCTGCTGGTGTTCGGTGCCGGCCTTGCGATCGGCAACGTCGCGGGCGGACGGCTCGCCGACAAGGGACTTGCGCGGGCGCTGCTGGTATCGCTCGGCGGCCTCGCCGCCGTGCTCGTCGCGCTGACGGCGGTCGTCTCGATCAAGGCATTGGCGGTCGTGCTGCTGTTCATCCTCGGCATCGCCGCGTTCGCGACCGTGGCGCCGCTGCAGCTCCGCGTGCTCGAAGCCGCGGGCGTCGAAGGGCGGACGCTGGCCTCCAGCCTGAACATCGCGGCGTTCAATTTGGGCAACGCGCTCGGCGCCTGGGCCGGCGGCGTCACCATCGATCGCGGCCTCGGCCTCGGCGCGCTGCCGCTGGTGGCAGCCGTCATCACTGCAATCGGCCTGTTGCTTGCGCTGTGGAGCCTGCGCCTCGATCGGCCGATCGCGCTCGCCGCGCAGTGCCCGGCGGAATGAATCGGATCAAGGGAGCATGACCATGGAATACCGCAATCTCGGTGCATCCGGCCTGAAAGTCCCGGTGCTCAGCTTCGGCACCGGCACGTTCGGTGGCCAGGGGCCTCTGTTTTCCGCCTGGGGCCGCAGCGACGCCAGCGAGGCGCGACGGTTGATCGACATCTGTCTCGAGGTCGGCGTCAATTTGTTCGACACCGCCGATGTCTATTCGAACGGCGCGTCGGAGGAGATCCTCAGCGCCGCGATCAAGGGCCGCCGCGACAAGGTGTTGATCTCGACCAAGACCGGCCTGCCGATGGGCGACGACCCGCTCGATGCCGGTACGTCGCGATATCGCCTGGTCGCCGCGGTCGACGCCGCGCTGCGCCGGCTCAGCACCGACTATATCGACCTGCTGCAGCTTCATGCTTTCGATGCCTTCACGCCGGTCGATGAAGTGCTGTCGACGCTCGACGCGCTGGTGCGCGCCGGCAAGCTGCGCTATGTCGGCGCCTCGAATTTCTCCGGCTGGCATCTGATGAAATCGCTCGGTGTCGCCGAGCGGCATGGCTGGCCGCGCTATGTGGCGCATCAGGTCTATTATTCGCTGGTCGGCCGCGACTATGAATCCGAGCTGATGCCGCTCGCGCTCGACCAGGGCGTCGGCGCGCTGGTCTGGAGCCCGCTCGGCTGGGGCCGCCTCACCGGCAGGATCAGGCGCGGCCAGCCATTGCCCGCCAACAGCCGCCTGCATGAGACCGCGCAGTTCGGGCCGGCGGTCGACGACGAGAAGCTCTACACGATCGTCGACGCGCTGGACGCCGTTGCCACAGAGACCGGCCGCAGCGTGCCGCAGATCGCGATTGCCTGGCTGCTCACGCGTCCCAGTGTGTCGTCGGTCATCATCGGCGCGCGTAATGAGGCGCAGCTGCGCGACAATCTCGGCGCGGTCGGGTGGTCGCTCTCGGCGGACCAGATCGCGCGTCTCGACCGCGCGAGCGCGGTGATGCCGGCCTATCCGTACTATCCCTACCGCATCCAGGAAGGCTTCGCGCGCCTCAATCCGCCGCCGGTGTGAGTCCGTCGCAGACCCGGTTTCACGCCTGGACGGTGTGCTCGCAGACCTGCCGGCGATATTCCGCCGGCGTGACGTTCATGTGCTGCCGGAACACGCGATTGAGGTGGCTTTGATCGGCGAAGCCGGCGAGCAGCGCGATCTCCTTCAGCGCGACGCGATCCTTGCGCAGATGCTGGCACGCATGCTCGACCTTGCGCCGCAGGACATAGGCGTGCGGCCGCATGCCGTAGTGCACGCGGAACTTGCGGGCGAACTGGACCGGCGTGCAATTGCAGATGTTCGCCAATTCCTCCAGCGTGATGTTCCGGAAGATGTTCTGCTCGATATAGTCCTCGATCAGCCGGGCATGCGCCGGGCGAAAGCGTCCTTGCGCGCAGGGCATCTTGAACTCGATCGCCGCATATTTCCGCAGGATGTGCACGCTCGCCTGCAGCGCCAGCGCATCATAGCAGAGGCGTCCGCCCGGACCTCCTGAGGCAACCTCCTGAACCATCTGGTCGTTGATCCACGTCAGCATCGGATCTTCGGCCTTGAGCAGATCGTGCAGCTCGATCGCCTCGGCGTCGCGGTCGAAGGCATCGCTCGCCGTCTTCATCATGAGGGCGGGAGCGATATAGAAATGCGTGACCTCGATGTCATTCTTCCAGTGCCAGCTCGACGGCTCTGCGCGGGTCAGGAGTGACGTGACGCCGCGACCGACGTGATCCTGCTTCCATGCGCCGGTGACACGGCGGTTCATCGACGTCGTGCCGTCGCGATAGAGCACGAGGAGGAAGTTCTCCGACGGCGGGACCCAGATGTCGGACGGCGCATAGCGGAAGATGCGCAGCCGGAAATCGTTCCTCCCGACCGAGGCGCTATCCAGCTTCAGCTCACCGGGAGCGTAGCGCGGCAGCTCCTCGACCGTGATCAACTGGCCCATCGCGCGAGCCTCCTCCCTGGGATTGGTGGCGCGGTTGACCGCTTGTTCTTGGCCGGACGGCTGAGCGCAGAATAGGCCGCTTTCGCCGTTTGCCAAGGAGACCAATGGCCGGTCGGGCAATTGAACGGCGGCGTTCCAGAGATTGTCGGTTTCGTCCAAGCCGCGCGGCCGAACGGCCCGTAGCCTGCTCTGCGTTTCGGCGACAGCGCGAGCGGCCGAGACCAAATTGACGCAACGCACCATCATCCGGCGACACCGCGGGTGGGAAGGTGCGTGCGAGAAGCCAGACACAGGAGGAAATCATGACCGAGACCGTCACAAGGTCGAATGGAAGCAATGGTGCGCATGCAACGACCAAGCTCGACGCCGTGGTCGTCGGCGCCGGCGTCGCCGGTCTCTATCAATTGTTCCGCCTGCGTGAGCAGGGACTGAGTGTGAAGGCGATCGACGCCGGGTCTGGTGTCGGCGGCACCTGGTACTGGAACCGCTATCCCGGGGCGCGCTTCGATTCCGAAGGCCACACCTATCAGTACTTGTTCTCCGAGGAGCTCTACAAAGGCTGGAGCTGGAGCGAGCGATTCCCGGGCCAGCCGGAAATCGAGCGCTGGCTGAACTACGTCGCCGACCGCCTCGACCTCGGGAAAGACATCCAGTTCGGCACCACGGTGAAGAGCGCGCATTTCAACGAGGCGACGCAACGCTGGCTGGTCGCGACCGACCAGGGCGACGTGATCGATACCCAGTTCCTCGTCACCTGCTGCGGCATGCTCTCGGCCCCGCACGTGTCCTTCCCGGGACAGGAGACGTTCAAGGGCAAGCTGTTCCACACCGCGCGCTGGCCCAAGGGACCGATCGAGCTCGCCGGCAAGCGCGTCGGCGTGGTCGGCAACGGCGCGACCGGAATCCAGGTGATCCAGTCGATCGCCGGTGAGGTCGGCCATCTCAAGGTGTTCATCCGCACCCCGCAATACATCATCCCGATGAAGAACCCGAAATGGGACGCGGCGGACGCCGAGGCCTACAAGTCGAAGTTCAAATTCCTCACCGAACGGCTGCCGAAAACGTTCACCGGATTCGAATTCGACTTCGAGCACGCCTGGGCCGACCTGACGCCGCAGCAGCGCCGCCAGGTGATCGAGGACTGCTGGAACGACGGATCCCTGAAGCTGTGGGTCTCGTCCTTTGCCGAACTGTTCTTCGACGAAGCCGTCAACGCCGAGATCACCGAATTCGTGCGCGAGAAGATGCGCGAGCGGATCAAGGACCCCAAGCTGTGTGAGCTGCTGATTCCCGCCGATTACGGTTTTGGCACGCACCGGGTGCCGCTGGAAAGCAATTTCCTCGAGGCTTTCCACCGGCCCAATGTCGAGATCGTCAGCGTCAAGAACAATCCGATCGCCCGCATCACGCCTGAGGGCATCCAGACCGCCGACGGCACGGTGCATGAGTTCGACGTCATCATCCTGGCGACCGGCTTCGACGCCGGAACGGGGGCGTTGACGCGGATCGACATCCGCGGCCGCGACGGGCGATCGCTGAAGGACGATTGGGGCAGGGATATCCGCACCACGATGGGCCTGCAGGTCCATGGCTACCCGAACCTGTTCACCACAGCGGTGCCGCTCGCGCCCTCGGCCGCACTCTGCAACATGACCACATGCTTGCAGCAGCAGGTGGAGTGGATTGCCGATTGCATCAGATATCTGCGCGGCAAGAACCTGAACGTCATCGAGCCGACCAGGGATACCGAGGATCAATGGGTGGCGCATCACGACGAGACCGCCAACGCAACGCTGATCGCGAAGACCAACTCCTGGTACCTGGGCTCCAATGTCGAGGGCAAGCCGCGCCGGGTGCTGTCCTATTGCGGCGGCGTCGGCACCTACCGCCAGAAATGCGACGAGGTCGCCGCCAGCGGCTATCGCGGCTTCGCCACGCAGTAGGGCTAATTTCGTAGCCCGGATGGAGCGAAGCGCAATCCGGGACATATGTCGCAACGGTGACACTGGTCCCGGATTTCGCTTCGCTCCATCCGGGCTACGCGGGTCAACATCAAAAAACACAGGAGGAAGACAATGAGCACGAATTTCAGTGCAGCCGCGGATGCAATCCTCGACGGCGTCGTGACTTCAAACCCGCGCGTTCCCGGCGTCGTCGCGATGGTGACCGACCGGCATCGCAACATCTATGAAGGTGCCGCCGGCAAGCGCCGCCTCGACCAGCCGGCCGACATGACGACCGACAGCGTGTTCGCCATCTTCTCGACCACCAAGGCGATCACCGGGACGGCCGTCCTTCAGCTCGTCGAGGAAGGCAAGCTCGATCTCGACGCGCCCGCCAGGACCTACGCACCCGACATCGGCAAGCTCCAGGTGATCGAGGGTTTTGACGACAACGGCGAGCCGCGGCTGCGTCCGCCGAAGCGCGACATCACCACCCGCATGCTGATGGTCCATTCCGCGGGTCTGAGCTACGACTTCATCAATCACACCTATAACCGGCTGGCGCAGGAGAAGGGGCAGCCCAGCGTCATCACGGCGTCCAAGGCGTCGCTGATGACGCCGCTGCTGTTCGATCCGGGCGAGCGCTGGGAATACGGCACCAACATGGATTGGTGCGGCCAGATCGTCGAGGCCATCACCGGCAGGCGGCTCGGCGAAGTCTTCAAGGCACGAATCTTCGAGCCGCTCGGAATCATGGACACGACGTTCGAGCTCACCGACGCGATGCGCCGCAAGCTTGCCGGCATTCACGCCCGCAACGCCGACGGCTCGCTCACGCCGATGGATTTCGAATTGCCGGCCAAGCCCGAGATCCACATGGGCGGCCACGGGCTTTACGGGACCATCGGCGACTACATGCGCTTCATCCGGATGTGGCTGAATGACGGCGCCGGCGAGCACGGGCGGGTCCTCAAGGCGGAGACCGTGCGGATGGCGGAGAAGAACCATCTCGGCAACAACAAGGTCACCGCGATCACCGGCGTGATCACCTCGCTCGCCAACGATGCCGAGTTCTTCCCCGGTCAGTCGAAGTCCTGGGCGCTGAGCTTCATGATCAATGACGAGCAGGCTCCGACCGGCCGCCCCGCCGGCGCGCTCGGCTGGGCCGGTCTCGCCAATTTGTTCTACTGGATCGATCGGCAGAACGGTTTTGGCGGATATTGGGCGACGCAGATCCTGCCGTTTGGCGATCCGACGTCCTTTATCGGCTACATCAATTTCGAAACGGCGTTCTACGAATCCCTGAGGCTGCGCAAGGCGGGATAGAGCGTGCCAATCGGAGCGCGCTAAAGCTAGCTCGCTCCGAGCAGCTCCGTGATCAGTCCCGCCGCCTTGATCCCGGTGCCGCTGATGATGACGACGGTGCGCTCCGCCGGCCGGATCGCGCCGCGTGCCTTGAGGACGTCGAGCGCGGCGGCGGCCGAAGCCGAGGTCGGCTCGACGAACAGGCCGGTCTGCGCCAATCGCTTCAGCGCGGCGACGATGCCGTCTTCGGGAATTGCCACCGTGCGGCCGCCGCTCTCGTTCAGCGCCGCGATCATCTGCTTCAGCCGCAGCGGATGCTTGATCGCGGTGCCCTCGGCGATGGTCTTGCGGACCGCGCGCTCGACCGGCGTGTCGACGCCGGCGGCGAAGCTGGCATCGACCGGCGAGCAGTTGAGCGGCTGCGCTGCGAACAGGCGCGGCAGCCGCGTGATCTGCCCGGCCGCGAAGAGCTCCTTGAAGCCGATATAGCAGCCGAGCAGGCTGCTGCCGGCGCCGACCGGCATGATGACGTTGTCCGGCGCGGTGAAGCCGAAATCTTCCCAGATCTCATAGGCCAGCGACTTGGTGCCCTGCAGGAAGAACGGTTGCCAGTTGTGGCTGGAGTAGAAGATCTGCTTCGACTGGCGGATCGCCTCTACCTCGGATTCCTCGCGCGGGCCTTCGACCAGCTGCACCTCGGCGCCGAAGGCGTGCATCTGCGCCACCTTCATCGGCGACGTCGTCGCCGGCGCGAGGATCCTGACCCGCATCCCGCCCGCCGCGCCATAGGCTGAAACCGATGCGCCGCCATTGCCGGAAGAGTCCTCCAGCACCGCATCGACGCCGAGCTGGCGCAGGAAAGACAGCATCACCGTGGTGCCGCGATCCTTGAAGCTTGCGGTCGGATTGAACCATTCGAGCTTGAAATGCGGCCGCAGGTCATCCCACGCCTTCTCGACGGCAGGCGTGCAGCCTTCACCCATCGTGATCGGCTGCCTGATTTCGACCGGCAGCGCCGCGCGATAGCGCCACAGCGATCGCGTCGCGCGATCGATCTCGTCGCGGGAGATGCCCGGCAGCGGCGTTATCAGGAGCGGCTTGCCTTCGTCGGAGCACCAGCGCGGGATATCCAGCGGATACAGTTTTCCGTTGAGCGGGTCGATGTAACTGGGTGAAGGCATCGCTATTCAGTCCTCAAGGCACGGTCCGGCCGGACACATCGCGACCGAGCACGAAAGCCGGCAAGGTCGCAAGGTTGTCACGAACCATGATCGGGGCGGGCACCCCTTCCGGCAGGTTCATTGCGGCCCGATTATGCCACCAAGTTGGCAGATGCACACGTGCCGTGCCGAACAGATCATAGGCCGATCCTGCAACGAACAGGCATCGATTGGCCGGGACCGGCAGTTCGTCGAGCGCGAGCCGATAGGGTTGCGGCTGCGGCTTGTAATAGCCGGCGCGCTCGGCCGTCACGAACACGGTGAGGGGGACGCCGAGGCGATCGGCGGCGATGCGGCCGAGCCGCTCCGAGCAGTTCGTCACGGCGCCGAGCGCGACGCCGGCACCGTGCAGCGTTTGCAGGACATCGCGAACCTCGAGCCAGGGATCGAGCTCCGCATAGCGTGCGCCGAGCTCTGCGGCGCGTTCGAACGGCAGCCCAACGTTGCGCGCGGCCTCGCCCACCAGGTCTTCATAGGGCCGGTAGCGCCCGGTGGCATAGGTGTTCTTGAGATACTCGGCCCGCCAACGCAGCCCGGCTTCGTCGGAGCCCGCGACCTTGTTCCAGAGTGTCCAGCTGTCGAGCAGCGCCGTCAGCAGATCGAACAGAACGGCGTCATAGGCTCGGGTCATGGGCTGCGCTCCGCCTCCTACCATCCGCGAAACCGCTCCCATTGCCGGACCGCGCCGGAGCCGGCGGCGACGACATGATAGCGATCGTGCTGGGCCCCGGTCGCGCAGGCGTGGTTCGGCAGGATCCGCACCTTGGTGCCGACCGGCAGCGTCACCTGCGGCGCCGTGCTGCCAGAGCGGAGAGCGATGATGCCGTGCTCCTGATTGGTTTCGGTCACGATCAGGTCGCGATAAGGCCGTCCATCGATGTCGCAGACGATGCCATAGCCCTGGTCGACCGGCTGCTTCGCGGTGCCGCGATCGCGCGACAGCGCCATCCAGCCGGCGTCGATGAAGGTCCAGCCGCGGTCGGCGCGATGGCCGATCACCGTCGCGAGCACCGACAGCGCGATGTCCTCGACCGCGCAGACCTCGATCCCGGCCATCACAAGGTCGAACATCACGAAGACGCCGGCGCGCACCTCGGTGACACCATCGAGCCGGCGCGCGAAATGCGCTGTCGGCGTCGAGCCGACGCTGACCACGGGGCAGGGCAGTCCGGCCGCGCGCAGCGATTCGGCGCAGGCGACCGCCGCGGCGCGCTCCTGCTCGGCGGCCTGCTCGAGCCCCGCCACGCTGCGGCAGGAATAGGATTCGCCGGCATGCGCCATGACGCCGCGCAACTCGGCGCCGCCTTGATGCAGCGCGCGGCCGATCTCGACCAGCAGCGGGTCGTGTGCGCCGACGCCGGCCCGATGGCCGTCGCAGTCGATCTCGATCAGCACGGGAATGCGGTCGTTCGACATGCGGGCCATCGCGGTGACGGCGGCGGCCTGCTCGAGACTGTCGAGCACCACGGACAGGTCCACGCTCCGCCGCCGCAGCGCCGCGATGCGATCGAGCTTCTGCGGCGCGATGCCGACGGCATAGAGGATGTCTTTCACGCCTGCCGCGGCAAACATTTCGGCTTCTTGCAGCGTGGAGACCGCGGCCGGACCAGCCGGACTGTCCATCACGGCGCGCGCCGCCGGAATGGATTTCGCGGTCTTCAGATGCGGGCGGAGCGGCACGCCGAGTCGCGACAGCCGCGTCTTCAGGCGGGCGATGTTGTGCAGCATCCGGTCTTCGTCGAGCACGAGGCAGGGCGTCTCGATCCCGGCGAGCGGATGCGGTGCGTTCGAGGCAAGGGGTGATGACATGCGGCAAGACTAGCCGTTTCCATGCTAAGCACAATTTACCGAATGTCATTCTTATATTAAGCCTGAACTTAATGCTCTCGACCGACGATATCCGCTTTTTCCTGGCGATCGCTGCGGCACGGTCGCTCGCGGCCGCGGCGCGGGCGCTCGACGTCACGCCATCGGCGGTGTCGCAGCGGCTGCAGAGCCTCGAGCAGCGTTTGGGTGTTCAACTGGTCAGCCGCTCGGCCCGGCGGTTGACGCTGACGGACGAAGGCGAACTCCTGATGCGGCGCGGGGGCGCGCTGCTCGACGAGGCCATGGAGTTGACGGAGGCGCTGCGGGCGCGTCGCGGAACCATCGCCGGGCATCTGAAGATTCTCGCGCCGCTCGGCTTTGGGCGCCGCTACATCGCGCCGGTCGTTGCCAGCTTCCGATCCCGCCATCCAGACGTGTCGGTCGAGCTCGAGCTGTCCGATCGGCCGGGGCGTGCGGCTGCCGGCGCGTGGGACGTCATGATCCATATCGGTGCGCTGCAGGATTCCACGCTTCGCTTGCTGCGCCTTGCGCCCAATGAACGCCTGCTCTGCGCCTCGCCGGCCTATCTGAAGCGCCGCGGAACGCCGGCGAGCCCGCAGCAGCTGCGCGGACATGATTGCATCGCACTGCGCGAGAACGAGGAGGACGTGACGCTGTGGCGGTTCTCCCGCAGGCGTGGTGCGGCGGAGCCTGATGTCGTCAGGATCGAGCCGATGCTGTCGAGCAATGACGGCGAGGTCGTGAAGGCCTGGGCGCTCATGGATCACGGCCTGATCGTCAGGTCGGAGTGGGATGTCGCCGAGGACCTCGCCTCTGGCCGGCTGGTACGGGTTCTGCCGAACTTCCGCCTGCCGCCGGCCGACATCGTCGCGCTCCTCAATCCGGGCCGCGGCGGGCGGGCCCGGCGCACGCAGGCTTTCGTGGAGCATTTGCGCGCCGTCCTCGCGCCGCCGCCATGGCGCAGCAGGCCACGCTGACAGACGGCGATCGCTTACGCCGCGCCGGCCTGCCGGCTCAGATAGCCCTTGGCAAAATCGAGATACCAGTCGAGGCAGCCGGGATTGGCCATCGCATCGCGGTTGATGATCTTCTCGACGGGATGGCCGAGCAACAGCTTCTTGACCGGCAGCTCCTGCTTCTTGCCGGACAGCGTGCGCGGAATCTCCGCCACGACGAAGATGTCGTTGGGCAGGAAGCGGCGCGACAGGCCGGCCTCGACCGCCTTGTTGATCTTGCCTCTCATCGCGGCATCGAGCGCAATGCCCTCGCGCAGCACCACGAACAGCGGCATGTAGCTGTCGCGGCCGAGATATTCGAGGTCGACCACCATCGAATCCAGCACCTCCGGCAGCGCCTCGATCGCGGAATAGAGCTCGCTGGTGCCCATCCGCAAGCCATGGCGGTTGATGGTGGCGTCGCTGCGGCCATAGATCACGCAGGAGCCGTCGGGATTGATCTTGAGCCAGTCGCCATGTCGCCACACCGGGCCGCGGCCGGAGCCGTCGAAATTGTCGGGATAGGTCTCGAAATAGCTGGAAAGGTAGCGCGCGTTGCCGGGATCGTTCCAGAACCGCAGCGGCATCGAGGGCAGCGGCTCGGTGCAGACGAGCTCGCCGACCTCGTCGATCACCGCGCGGCCCTGCTCGTCGAACGCTTCCACCGCGCAGCCGAGCAGGCGGCATTGCATGATGCCCGGCGTCTGCGGCAATTCGCGATTGCCGCCGATGAAGGCGCCGGCGAAGTCGGTACCGCCCGAAATATTGGCCCACCACATATCGGCCTGCGCGGCGTTGCCGTTCTGCTTCGCAAGCGCGGCGAAGCGCTCGTTGAACCAGGCCTGGGTGTCGGCGCTGAGCGGCGAGCCGGTCGAGCCGAGCGTGCGCAGGCTCGAGAGGTCGCCGACGGCTGCGAGATCGATCTCCGCCTTGGTGCAATTGGCGAAGAACGCCGCGCCGGCGCCGAAGAAGGTGGCCTTGGCCTCGGCGACGAAGCGCCACAGCGTGGTCCAGTCCGGCTTGTCCTTGGTGCCGCCGGGGCTGCCGTCGAAAATGCAGCAGGTCGTGCCGTTGAGCAGGCCGTTGGCCTGGCAATTCCACATGATCCAGCCGGTCGAAGAGTACCAGTGAAAGCGTTCGCCGAACGAGTTTTGCTGATAGCTGCAGCCGATGTCGTTGTGCAGCGTCGAGAGCGGCAGCGCCACCACGATGATGCCGCCATGGCTGTGCAGGATCGGCTTCGGCAATCCGGTGGTGCCCGAGGAATAGACGATCCAGAGCGGATGATCGAACGGCAGCCATTCCGGCTCGAAGGTGTCGATCTCCGCGCTCTGACTCGCGAGAATTGATGACAATCGCGTCTCGGACGGTGCGGCGTCGCTGTGCAGAATGACATGCTGCACGGTCGGCAGCGCGCGCCGCAATTCCTCGATCACACCTTGCCGGTCGTGGCGTCGGCCGGCATAGGTCACGGCGTCGCAGGCGATCAGGACCTTCGGCTCGATCTGCTTGAAGCGATCGATCACCGCGGGCGCCGCCATGTCGGGCGCACAGACGCTCCAGACCGCGCCGAGGCTCGCGGTCGCGAGGAACGCGATGATCGTCTCGGGAATGTTCGGCAAGTAGGCGGCGACCCGGTCGCCGGCGCCGACGCCGTTGGCCTTCAGATGCAGCGCCAGCGCCGCCGATTTGCGCTGCAGTTCGGGCCAGCTCGTCTCCGAGAGCTTGCCGTCCTCGCCGCTCGAGATCAGGGCCGGCAATCCTGCGGCATGCGCCGGTGCGACATGGCGGAAGACCTGGCGCGCGTAGTTCACCGAAGCGCCGGGAAACCACACCGCGCCCGGCATCTTGCGCTCGGCCAGCACCGCCGAATGCGGCGTCGGCGAGCGCAGGTCGAAATAATCCCACACGCTCTGCCAGAAGCCGTCGATATCGGTGACCGACCAGCGCCGCAGCGCCTCGAAATCCGCAAATTCAAGGCCGCGCGTCTGCTTCAGCCATTGGCGGTAAAGGGCCATTTGCGGGACGTAAGCTGCTGTCATGGGCGTTTCCGAAAGTCCTTGTGTCGTGGCAGGCGATCGAGGCCCGCCGCGTGTCTTAACATAGTGATGCAAGCGCGGGGAACGCAGTCGAACCGCTGCCTGCGTCATATTCTTACCGCCGCCGCAGCGTGCTATTCCATCGGGCGCGGCTGATTCCATGCGGCAACCGAATCGAGCGGCCATGTCCATCGGCGAACTCTTCACCCTCGGCTTCTACGGCAAGGTCATTCCGCCCTGGCTGAAGGAATTTGCCGCGCAATTCGGGCTCGGCGGGGTGATCCTGTTCGACTATTCCTGCCAGACCCGGCAGTATGACAACAACATCGCCTCGCCCGCGCAGGTGCAGTCGCTCTGCGCCGAGATCGCGGCGCTGCCGTCACAGCCGCTGGTCTTCATCGACCAGGAGGGCGGCCTGGTGCGCCGGCTCAAGGACACCTGCGGTTTTCGGCCGCTGCCGAGCGCGAAGGAGTTCAATCTGCTCGCGCGTGTGGAAAAGCAGACGGTCCTGGCCGCAAGCTACGGCGAGCTGCGCCGGCTCGGCATCCGCTACAATTTCGCGCCTGTCATCGACGTCGACTACAATTCCGACAATCCCAACATCGGCAGGATCAAGCGGTCCTATTCGCCCGATATCGGTGAGGTCGAGGCCAATGCCCGGCTGGTCGACGCTGCGGCGCGGCAGGCGGGAGTAGGCCTTTGCCTGAAGCATTTTCCGGGCATCGGCGGGGCGAGCGTCGATTCGCACCTGGAGTTCATGGACATTTCCGATGCGCTGCGTCCAGAGCAGGAGGAACTGTTCTACGCGTTGGCGCCGCGCACCTATGGCGATGCGGTGCTGGTCAGCCACGCCATTGTCCGGCAGTGGGACGCGCAGCATCCGATGACACTGTCACCGACCGGGCTCGGCCGGCTTCGCCGCCGCCTGCCCGAGACGCTGCTGATCACCGACGACATGCAGATGCAGGGGCTGCAGAAGGCGCTCGGCACAAGCGCGGCCAGCCTGCAGTCGATCGCCGCCGGCATGGACATGATCTGCATCGGCAACAATTTGTTCGACCAGGAGCAGGAGATGGCCGGCATCGCCGCGGCGGTCGCGGGTGCGGTGCAAGACGGGGCGCTGGATCGCGCCGCGGTTCAGCGCTCCATTGCGCGGGTGCGAAAGCGCAAGGCGCTGCTCGCCTGACGGCATTGAACGAAATTCCGCGCCGGGTGACAACAAGAGGTGGAACCAAATTTCATTGCCGCGATTTAACAATGACGCTCATCGGGGCTGACAACCATGAAGATGCTCAAGCGTCTCTTCCGATTGACCTGGCTACGTCGGGCCGCACGCAAACCAGCCGATTTTCCGCCTGCCTCCATCGATCCTGACGAATTCAGCCGCCTGCTTTGCAGCGGGCGCGCCGAAGATTTGCGGACACTGGCAAAGAGATTGAGCCAGCGCTCGCGGGCCCACGCATAGGCGGTGGATCGGATCCGATCACGCGGCCGGTTCTCGGCTAAACCGGCAAGTCCGACGCGCGGCCGTGACTCCGGCGTCGGTCTCGATGCGATCAGCTACTGCTTTGCTTTTTCATGATTGCCGATCCCGACCGCCTTGTAGTCGTAGGTCGGGTAGAACTCGGTATGGTAGGCGCCCCAGGCACTGTTCTCGATGACGCGGTTGACCTCGCGCAGCCGCGATGCCGGCAGCCGCAGCGTCACCACCTGGCCGATTCCCATCATCACGTACCAGCTGACGACCTCGACCCCCTCGGGCGGAAACGCCTTGTAGAAGCCCTGTCGCTCAAGCTGGGCATTGAGCTCACCGAGCGGTCGTGACTGATCATGCTTGAAGAAGATGGTGAGCATGACCGCGTTGTCGGGCGTCGGCGTTGCATCGCCGGTCGGCGCGGTCTGGGCCCGCGCGCCTGCGCCAAGCAGCAGTGCCGCGGCGAGCGCCGCAATCGTCATCCAGGATATCCAGGATCCGTTCCGCCCTCGCTTCATGGCCGCGCCCTTATTGCTGATCGAGAGGCGGCGATCATCGCGACGCCTGTCGGGGCTGTAAATTGACATTCGCCTGATCCGATGCCTGCCCAATGCGCACCCGATGCTCGGTTGATGTGAACCGTCTCATAGGTGCGCGCGCCCGCGTGCGGTATGCCGAGGCCATCCCGATGCCGAGAGGGATGATCGATGACGACCCGGCGAATGGCGTATTGGTGGTTCAGGTTCGTTCTTTCGGGCCGGTTCCTGCAGAAATTCCTTCGGCTCCGGCGCCCCTGAGGCGATGCCAGGCCGCGAAGTCCGGCCTTTTCATCCGGAAGCAGGGGACGGCTGGCCGAACTGTTCAAGGTCGATGCCAGGCGGAGAATCCCGCCGGTGGCAGCCTCGGCCACCCGTCCCGTAAGAATACTGTAATTCGACTCAAATATGCGAGATTCGTTGCCAAATCAGCGGTAATCTGCGCCAGCTTGGCAGGTCGGGGCCCGAGGTCACAGTTGCGTCACCCGTAGTTTTACGGAGTCCCGTGTTAACGCGGCCACAAGTTCACCTTTGGTAAACCATACCTATGACGCAACATGACAATCGGGCCGAGGCGCGCCTTCCGGCATGGACGGGTGGAACCGCGACGCTCGAGCCGCAGCCGCTTGAGACTCAGGGAGCCGCTGCGCCGCGGCCGCAGGCGGACGCCGGTGCCGCGATCGTCCGGCAGTTCAATGGGCCGGTGACGGCGCTGCTGCTCTATATGAACGAGCTCAAACAGCACAGTCAGCAATTCGCACACGCGCCCGGCAATGGCGTCTATCTGCGGCAGGTGATCGAGAACGCGCTCGAGCAGACCGAGCGGGTGTCCGCGATGCTGAAGCAGATTTCCGACCTCTATCCCAATGCCGTCCCGGCCGCCGATCTCAAGCCGCCGGACGACGACAAGCCGGCAGGCTCCCGGTCGCTGGATGTCATGTTCGCGCCGGAAGCCGGCCGCAAACCGTTGACCAAGCGCGAGCGTGAAGTGCTCAGCCTGATCAGCGACGGCTATTCCAACAAGCAGGGCGCGCTGCGGATGAACATCAGCCCGCGCACGTTCGAGAGCCATCGCGCCGAGGCCATGCGCAAGCTCGGGGCGCGCAACACCGCCGATCTCGTCCGCAAGGCCTTGTTGCATTCCGCTTAGAGCGTTTTCAAGCGAAGTGGTTCGCGTCAAGAAGACGCGTCGAAACTGAAATCCGGAGCGCCGTTCCGATTCCATCGGAGCGGGGCTCTGAGCGTGTTCGGTTCGTTAGAGCCCTGTTCTCAGAAATCGTCTTCCGCAGCGAAGCACAGGCGCGGCGCGAGCCGCGCGGCCGGCGCGGCGGCCTTCGGTTCATCCGGAACGATCGTGACCACCCATGCCGCCGTCGCGCCAGACTTGCTTTCGACGATCGCGCGCACGCGTCCGGTGACGGTCGCGCCGGCCGACCGTACGGTGGCGGGCCGGCCGTTGAACTGGGCCATGCGGAAGCGCCGGGCTTCCTTCCGGTCGGTCGTCTGGTACGTGAACATCGGCTCCCCCGTGCGTCCACGCAACTGTGGGGATGCAGCGTTATCCGACGGTGAAAATCGCACGCCGTAGAAGTACGGCTTGCACGGCGGTCGGAGCGCTTTTGAGCGAAGCGGGTGCCGGCTCGCGCGAAGACAACGCGGCAAGATAACGAACTCTAGCGGCCGACTTCCTGACAATTCAGCAGTCCCGCATATTGCGCCTTGACCGCAGCGTAGCATTCGCACGCGGTCCTGATCAGCCCATCCGCGTTGGTGATCTCGATGTGCCCGCGGCTGTAGTGGATGAAATTGGCCTGTTGCAAGGTATGCGCGACCAGCGACACGCTGTTGCGGCGCGCACCGATCATCTGCGCCATCGCCTCTTGCGTCAGGACGATCTTGTTGCTGCCGGAGAGATCGCGGGTGTGCAGCAGGCATCGCGCCAGCCGTGACTCCACGGTGTGCGCGGCGTTGCATCCGGCCGTCTGCTGGATCTGGGCGTAGACGGCGAGCCCGTGCCGGATCAATCTCGCGCGAAGCGTCGGGCTCTGGCCGGCAGCCGCGCGCAACGGCTCGAGTTCCACGGTCGAGGCGACGCCGGGCACCAGCACCGTGGCGTTGTTCAGGACAGGCCCTTCGACGAGCGGGGCGAATGCGCCATAGATGCTGTCGCGGCCGACCATCGCGACCTGCACGCGCTCGCCTTTTGCGAGCCTGACCACCAGCGAGATCACGCCCTTGTGCGGCATGTATGTCCGCTTGAGCATCTCGTCGGTCTCGACCAGGACCGAATTGGCCGCGAGGTCGACCGTCCGCAGATGCGGCCGAATCAACTCGAAATCGCTTGCCGAGAGCGACGCCAGAAATCCGTTGGGTGATCGAGGAACCGTTTCCAAAGCAACCTCCAGCCTTCCGGCAAAGCTTGTCTCTGGGCCCCAGGGCTGACGTGCGGCTGGACGTCCTTGCAACCTATTCTGGCACGTCAGGGTTCCGATGGAAACATGTCTTGGTTCCGATAGGAATAGACCTATCGCCGCACGTCCGCGTCGTCTGGCCGGTCACAGTTGGGGCGGGGTGGCGCGCCGGTCAGTCTTCCGGCCCGATCAATTGTTCGGCGTGCGCCTTGACCGTCGTGTAGCATTCACACGCCGCCTTCCGCAGGCCGTCGATATCGGTGATCTCGATGTGACCGCGGCTGTAACGCAGGATGCCGGCCTGCTGAAACCCATGTGCGACAATCGAAACCGCATTGCGCCGGACGCCGATCATCTGCGCCAGCATCTCCTGGGTTAGCGGCAACGCCTCGCTCCCGCACAAATCGCGTGCGCGCAGCAGCCATCGCGACAGCCGTGCCTCCACCGGATGGGAAACATTGCAGGCGACGGATTGTTGCGTCTGCGCCATCAGCGCCTGCTCATAGAGCGCAACGAGGGTCCGGAAATCCGCGCTGCGATCTGCTGCCTCGCGGAAATCTTCCGCCCGCACCATCGAGGCCGAGCCCGGCACCACGACAATCGCGTCGGCAAGCAGCGGCCGCTCGTGCAGGGCGGCAGACGCGCCCACGACCCCATCGCGACCGATGGTTGCAATCTCGACAGATTGCCCGTCGGACAGATTGATCATCATCGAGACCACGCCGCTATGCGGAAAATAAACCCGCTGCACCGGCGCGCCGGCATCGGCGAGCGCCGTTTCCCTGGTCAGGTCGACGGTTTCCAGAAGGGGATGAAGTTGCGCGTACTCCGTGGAGGGAAGGGCTTGCAACAGACGATTGGGCGGACGCGATACCGCGGACATTGGTGCTCCTGCCGAGGGCGGGAGCACTGCGGTCTCGCATCACCTACTCTTGGCGTGTGGAATGATTGCGAACATAGCTTGCCTGTCCAATTGCACAAGGGTTGTGGTGTTGAAACTATACCCTCTAGAGGGCAGACGGCGTGGCCGCCGCCGGCACCGGTGATCGACGTCGATCCGCGCGGCGCGCGATACGAGCGCGACTTTGTCTCTCATTTATTGATTTCCATTAACTCTGTTCCTCGCCGGCCTTTGCATCGTCGCGACTTGCAACGCCGGCTATCGACGCGCCGGGGCGGCAGCGCCGGGATGCCGCAAGTCCTGCACATGCGCAGGAAATTCGCGGCCATGAAGTCGGTCCGGCGCCGAACGCGCGCTGCCGCGGTCAGCCATCGCGCTGGGCGCCCGTCGAATCACCGGCAAGGCCGTTCTGGGTATTTGTACGGATCAGCCCTTTAACGAACGGGTAGCGCGGACGGACCAGTGTGGCGTGGGTCGCCGTGCGAAATTTACGGCGTCGCGTCAATCGTGTTCATCCAGAAGGGTATCCAGTATGTCCGGCATCGTTCTTTCGGCATCGGTCCGTCAAAACCTGCTTTCGCTGCAGTCGACCGCTGACCTGCTCGCCACCACGCAGAACCGCTTGTCCACCGGCAAGAAGGTCAACACTGCTCTCGACAATCCGACCAACTTCTTCACGGCGCAGTCGCTCGACAACCGCGCCAGCGACATCAACAACCTGCTGGACGGCATCGGCAACGGCGTGCAGGTGCTGCAGGCCGCCAACACCGGCATCACCTCGCTGCAGAAGCTCGTCGACAGCGCCAAGTCGGTCGCCAACCAGGCCCTGCAGGCCGCCGTCGGCTATTCCGCGAAGTCGCAGGTGACGACCGCTGCGATCCCCGGCGCCACCGCTGACAACCTGCTCGGCACCGCGACCCCGACCAACGCAACCCTCACCAGCACCGCCGCCTATACCGGCATCGACCTCACCGCGGCCGGCGCGAACCTGACGTTCCAGATCAACAGCCAGACTGTGACCTTGAATTCGGGCACGAACTACTCCGCCACCCAGGTGCGCGACGCCATCAACACGCAGGTCGGCGCCAGCGCCAAGGTCGCCGCCTCGATCGACGGCACCGGCAAGCTGGTCCTGACCAGCACCAACACCGCCGGCGCCGCGGACTCGCTCACGGTCGGTACGTTCAGCTCGGGCGACGCGACGCAGCTCGGCCTCCCGGCCGGTGCGACGGCGACCGCAAACGGCACGGCCGGCGCGAGCCCGCTGGACACGCTCACGCTGACCATCGGCGCGACCGGCAACGGCACTGCGACCAACATCACCTTCGGCACCGGTGCCGGCAAGGTGAAGTCCCTCAACGACCTGAACGCGGCACTCGCGGCCAACAACCTGCAGGCCTCGCTCAGCGCGGCCGGTGCGCTCACCATCAGCACCACCAACGATGCCGCTTCGGCGACCATCGGCACGATTGGCGGCACGGCGGCCGGCGCCGGCAAGCTGTTCAACGGCCTCACGGGCAGCGCTCCGGTGCAGGACCCGACTGCGCTGGCGAACCGCGCCAACCTGGTCAACCAGTACAACAACATCCTGGACCAGATCACCACGACCGCCCAGGACGCGTCGTACAACGGCATCAACCTGCTCAACGGCGATCAGCTCAAGCTGACCTTCAACGAGACGGGCTCCTCGACGCTGAAGATTCAGGGCGTGACCTTCGACGCCACCGGCCTCAACCTCACCAAGCTGACCGCCGGCACGGACTTCGTGGACAACGCTTCGGCCAACGCCACCCTGAAGACGCTGAACAGCGCGAGCGGCCTGCTGCGCACCCAGGCTTCGACCCTCGGTTCGAACCTGTCGATCGTGCAGATCCGCCAGGACTTCTCGAAGAACCTGATCAACGTGCTGCAGACCGGCTCGTCCAACCTGACGCTGGCCGACACCAACGAGGAAGCGGCCAACAGCCAGGCGCTGTCGACCCGTCAGTCGATCGCGGTGTCCGCGCTGGCGCTGGCCAACCAGTCGCAGCAGAGCGTGCTGCAGCTGCTCCGCTAAGCGTAGCCGCGACAGACATCGACTATCGAGGCGGCGGAGGAGACTCCGCCGCCTTTTGCTTTGGTTGCGCTTGACCATCCCGCCGGCTTCAACCAATGGGCGATCGCGTTCCGATGCAGGCGGTCGGCATGTCGCGAACGTTTCGCACGACTTAGCGGTCCTCAATTCCAATTAGTTCAAATTGCGATGAGCGATGGAACGGCCTCTTTCCCGTTCGGGTGGTAAGGGCCTGTCCTTGTGAGACTGGCCGTGATGTCGTGATGCGTCGTCGAACTGCTGAAGGGCTTCATCGTCCGTATTTGCACGGACGGCAAAATTAACGTCGCCGTGAAACCGGCCAAGTTATCGATGCAAGGCGAGCGTTCCGTAGCACCTTGAGGGGACCTATCCATGGACGATCTGTTGCGCGAGTTCCTGACGGAGAGCAGCGAGAGCCTGGATACGGTCGACAACCAGCTGGTGCAGTTCGAGCAGGATCCGAACAACGCGAAGATCCTGGATAACATTTTCCGCCTGGTGCACACCATCAAGGGCACCTGCGGCTTCCTCGGGCTGCCGCGGCTCGAGGCGCTGGCGCATGCCGGCGAGACCTTGATGGGCAAATTCCGCGACGGCATGCCGGTGAAGGCGGAAGCCGTGACGCTGATCCTGTCCTCGATCGACCGCATCAAGGAGATCCTCGGCGGCCTCGAGGCGACCGAGGCCGAGCCTGAAGGCAACGACCGCGACCTGATCGATCAGCTCGAGGCCATGGTCGAGCACGGCATGGCGGCAATGGCTGCTGCCGAAGAAGATGTGCCGGTCGTTGAAGCCCCGTCGGTGCAGGCTGACATGACCGAGGGCACCCTGGTGGTGCAGACGCTGGAGCGTCCGCTGCGTCCCGGCGAGGTCTCGCTCGACGAGCTCGAGCGCGCCTTCCGCGAGACCGAGATTGAAGTCACAGCACCGGCGCCGGCCGCTAAGCCCGCTGTTGCTGCGGCTCCCGCCGCCGAGCCGGCTGAAGCCGCCAGGAAGCCGGCCCGCAAGGCGGCTGCCGAGGATGTCCAGGAAGGCGACAAGATCGCCAACCAGTCGATCCGGGTCAATGTCGACACCCTCGAACACCTGATGACCATGGTCTCCGAGCTGGTGCTGACCCGCAACCAGCTGCTCGAGATTAGCAGGCGCAACGAGGACACCGAGTTCAAGGTGCCGCTGCAGCGGCTCTCCAACGTCACCGCCGAGCTGCAGGAAGGCGTCATGAAGACGCGCATGCAGCCGATCGGCAATGCCTGGCAGAAGCTGCCGCGCATCGTCCGCGATCTCTCCGGCGAACTCGGCAAGCAGATCGAGCTCGAGATGCACGGCGCCGACACCGAGCTCGACCGCCAGGTGCTCGACCTGATCAAGGATCCGCTGACGCACATGGTGCGCAACTCCGCCGATCATGGGCTCGAGACCACCGCCGAGCGGGTCGCGGCCGGCAAGCCGGAGCAGGGCACCATCCGTCTTTCCGCCTATCACGAGGGCGGCCACATCATCATCTGCATCGCCGACAATGGCCGCGGGCTCAACACCGAGCGGATCAAGGCCAAGGCGCTCCAGAACGGTCTCGTCACCGAGGCCGAGCTCGAGAAGATGACCGAGGCCCAGATCCACAAGTTCATCTTCGCGCCGGGCTTCTCGACCGCCGCGCAGGTGACCTCGGTGTCCGGCCGCGGCGTCGGCATGGACGTGGTGCGCACCAATATCGACCAGATCGGCGGCACCATCGACATCAAGAGCGTGGCCGGCGAGGGCGCCTCGGTCACCATCAAGATCCCGCTGACCCTGGCGATCGTCTCCGCCCTGATCGTGGAAGCCGGCGGCGACCGTTTTGCGATTCCCCAATTGTCTGTGGTCGAATTGGTGCGGGCCCGCGCCAACTCCGAGCACCGCATCGAGCGGATCAAGGACACCGCGGTCTTGCGGCTGCGCAACAAGCTGTTGCCGCTGATCCACCTCAAGAAGCTCTTGAAGATCGACGACGGCGCGACCTCCACGGATGCCGAGAACGGCTTCATCGTGGTCACGCAAGTCGGCAGCCAGACCTTTGGCATCGTGGTCGACGGCGTGTTCCATACCGAGGAGATCGTGGTCAAGCCGATGTCGACCAAGCTGCGGCACATCGACATGTTCTCCGGCAACACCATTTTGGGCGATGGCGCCGTGATCATGATCATCGACCCCAACGGCATTGCGAAAGCCCTCGGCGCGTCCGGCTCCTCGGCCCATGACCTCGCCGACGACAATGCCGCGGCGCATGCCGCGAGCGGCGAGCAGCTGACCTCGCTGCTGGTGTTCCGCGCCGGCTCCTCGCAGCCCAAGGCGGTGCCGCTCGGCCTCGTCACCCGGCTGGAGGAGATCGCAACCGACAAGATCGAGCTCTCGAACGGCCGCTACATGGTGCAGTACCGCGAGCAGCTGATGCCGCTGGTGCAGATGGCCGGCGTCGAGGTGCAGAACCAGGGCTCGCAGCCGATCCTGGTGTTCGCCGACGACGGCCGCTCGATGGGGCTCGTGGTCGACGAGATCATCGACATCGTCGAGGAGCGGCTCAACATCGAGGTCGCGGGTTCGCAGGACGGCATCCTCGGCTCGGCGGTGATCAAGGGCCAGGCCACCGAGGTGATCGACGTCGGCCACTTCCTGCCGATGGCGTTCGCCGACTGGTTCTCGCGCAAGGAGATGCGCCCGTCGGCCTCGGCGCAGTCGGTGCTGCTGGTCGATGACTCGGCGTTCTTCCGCAACATGCTGGCGCCGGTCTTGAAGGCCGCCGGCTACAAGGTCAGGACCGCGGGCGGCGCGCAGGAAGGGCTCGCCGCGCTGCGTTCGGGACAAAGCTTCGACGTCGTGCTGACCGACATCGAGATGCCCGAGATGAACGGCTTCGAGTTCGCCGAGAACATCCGAAGCGACCACAACTTCAACCAGCTGCCGATCATCGCGCTGTCGGCGATGGTGTCGCCGGCGGCAATCGAGCGCGGCCGGCAGGCCGGCTTCCACGACTATGTCGCCAAGTTTGACCGTCCCGGGCTGATCGCCGCGCTGAAAGAGCAGACCGCCGAACTGCGCCGGGCGGCATGACCGGGCTTGAAGGGACAAAACGATGACCAGCAAGACCGAAACCAGCGAAGGCGCCATGGCCGAATACGTCACCGCCGTGATCGGCGGGCAGCTGTTCGGCCTGCCGATCTCGCGGGTGCAGGACGTGTTCATGCCGGAGCGGCTGACGCGGGTGCCGCTGGCCTCCAGCGAGATCGCCGGCGTGCTCAATCTGCGCGGCCGCATCGTCACCGTGGTCGACATGCGCGCCCGGCTCGGGCTGCCGAAGTCCGACGATGGCCAGCTGCCAATGGCGGTCGGCGTCGACCAGCGCGGCGAATCCTATGGCCTGCTGATCGACCAGATCGGCGAGGTGCTGCGGCTGCCCGACGACAGCCGCGAGGACAACCCCGTCAATCTCGATCCCCGCATGGCCAAGCTCGCCGGCGGCGTCCACCGCCTCGACGGCCAGCTCATGGTCGTCCTCGATGTCGATCGCGTGCTCGAACTGGTGCCCAAGACCGATCCAAGGACAGCTGCTGCAGCGTAACACTCCACCGCGGAGACGGTGGATTCCACAAGGAGGCCAACACATGAAGACATGTCTCGTCGTCGACGATTCCGGCGTGGTGCGAAAGATCGCGCGCCGCATCCTCGAAGGAATGGAGTTCACCGTCATCGAGGCCGAGGACGGCGCGGTCGCGCTCGAAGCCTGCAAGCGCGCGCTGCCGGATGCCGTGCTGCTCGACTGGAACATGCCGGTCATGGACGGATTCGAATTCCTCGTGCAGCTCCGCCGCATGCCCGGCGGCGATCAGCCCAAGGTCGTGTTCTGCACCACCGAGAACGGCATCGACCACATCTCGCGGGCGCTGCATGCCGGTGCCAACGAGTACATCATGAAGCCGTTCGACAAGGACATCGTGATCGCGAAATTCCAGGAAGTCGGCCTGCTGGCGCTCGACGCGTCGGCCGAAGCCTGACACCCAGTTTCACCATTCAGTCCCTTGTGAGGCTCCCGTGACGCCCCCCGACTACGAGTATCTGCGTAAGCTCCTGAAGGACCAGTCCGGTCTCGATCTGTCCGCGGACAAGCAATATCTGATCGAGAGCCGCCTGCTGCCACTGGCGCGCAAAAGCGGCCTGTCCGGCATCCCCGACCTGGTCGCCAAGATCAAGGCGGGCTCGTCCGCGCACACCGTCCAGGTGGTCGAGGCCATGACCACCAACGAGACGTTCTTCTTCCGCGACAAGGTGCCGTTCGAGCACTTCCGCGACACCATCATGCCGGAGGTGCTGAAGGCACGCGCCGCGCGCCGCAGCGTCCGGATCTGGTGCGCCGCCGGCTCGACCGGCCAGGAGCCCTATTCGCTGGCGATGTGCCTGAAGGAAATGGGCGCGGCGCTTGCCGGATGGCGCGTCGAGATCATCGCGACCGATCTGTCGCAGGAGGTGCTGGAGAAGTCGAAGGCCGGCATCTACAGCCAGTTCGAGGTGCAGCGCGGGCTGCCGATCCAGATGCTGGTCAAGTACTTCAAGCAGTCGGGTGAATTCTGGCAGGTCAATCCCGAATTGCGCGCGATGGTGCAGCACCGCCAGCTCAATTTGCTGCACGATTTCTCCCAGCTCGGCACGTTCGACGTGATCTTCTGCCGCAACGTGCTGATCTATTTCGATCAGGACACCAAGATCAACATCTTCAACCGTCTCGCCCGCTTGATGGAGGCCGACGGCTTCCTGGTGCTGGGTGCCGCCGAAACCGTGGTCGGCCTGACCGACACGTTCAAGCCGCTTCCCGAGCGGCGTGGCCTGTATCGGCCGAGCGGAGTGCGGGGCGGGCTCGCCATGCCTAGGCCTGCCATGGCGGTCGGATATTGAGCGATGACCGAGGACGGCAAATCCATTGAGCGGGTCACCTTCAGCCGGGGCGTCGATGTCTGCATCATGGCCATCGACGGCACCTGGCGGCGCGACTGCCAGCTCAATGCCATCTCCGACACCGATGCGTCGCTGACGGTCGAAGGTTCCATTCAGGGGCTCAACCTGAAGGAGTTTTTCCTCCTGCTGTCCTCGACCGGACTTGCCTATCGCCGTTGCGAATTGGTCCGCGTCAACGGCACCGAAATGGACATCAGCTTCCTCAAGGGCAAGCCGAGCAAGCGGCGGTCGTCCGCCGACGAAGAGCGGGCCAGGGCCTGACGTCAAGAAGACCTGATCCGGCCGGGCGGGCAAGGCCCGCGGCCAATCCGGACGATGCGTGGAACAGATTGCCGCCTGATGGGTTGGGCGTCGTCGGGACAATCGAGGTGATGGGCCGAACCCGTCGGTGGCGGCGGGTCAGTTCAGCAGACGCGCCGGTGCCCCGGAATCGCGCAGGCGGTCGAGCGCCGCGCCGAGGCCGGCATCGCATGCCTTCAGGGCGGTAGATGCTGTGAGATAGCGCGGGGTAACGTCGTCGCGAACGACGGTGTCGGCGTCGGCCTGCCGCGCGGCCAGCACGGCTTCGCGCGCAATCGCTGCTTCGATCAGCCGCAGGCTCGCCTGGACATGGCCAATCAGCGCGACCAGGTCCGTCACGATCAGACCGGTGGGATCACTGCCCTCGTCCAAGCGCGCTGCAACGCGGTCCGCCGCTGCATTTTCCATGCATGTTTCTCCACTGCCCCACTTTTAGGGAACGCGGTGCTACTTGTGCGTTAAGCGGACGTCCCGTACAAATACGGGTCCATTGATCGAGATGGTCTAGTTAGTTCTTGTGCGGTCAGGGCAGCACGCTTCACCACTGATGGACGATGCATATGGTTGAGAATGGCGCTCCGCGCGGGGAAATCTTTGTAGTCGACGACGATCCTGCCGTTCGCGAGACGCTTTCAGTGGTCCTGTCGACCGCTGGTTACAAGGTGATCTGCTTCGCGGACGGCGCGGCGTTGCTCGCGGTGGCGCGCAGCAGGACGCCGGCCTGCATCCTGCTCGACGTGCATATTCCGGGCAAATCCGGCCTCGATATCCTCAGAGAGCTGCATGGCGAGGATTATCCGGCGCCGATCTTCATGATCTCCGGTCAGGGCGACATCGCAATGGCGGTCAGCGCCATCAAGAACGGCGCGCTCGACTTCATCGAGAAGCCGTTCCGCGGCAACGAGATCGTGAGCCGTCTGAACGAGGCGATCGACGCCTACACCAGGCGCCAGGCCGAGACCTCGGCGTCGCGGATCGCCGCGCTGCACTTCCCGGGCCGCGAGCCGCTGACCCGCCGCGAGCGCGAGGTGCTCGAGCAGTTCACCGCGGGCGCCTCCAACAAGGAAGCCGGCCGCCACCTCGGCATCAGTCCGCGCACGATCGAGGATCACCGCGCCAACATCATGAAGAAGCTCGGCGCGCGCAACGCCGCCGATCTGGTCCGCATCGTGATGACGGCGCAGCAAAAATAAGCCAAGGCCGGTTTACGTTCCGATTGCCACATTGCGGAGCCCGTGCGGCGCACGTTCAGCGAACGGCACGTCTGCGCCGGGGGCGGGACGACATGTCTGAAAATCGAGTGTATGCCTGACGCAGGGCAAGCGTGCCGGGACCGCGCGCGCACGAGCAATGTCGAGACACATGGCGATGACGAAAAAGAACAAGACCCCGGATCAATTGCGCAGCGCGCGCTGGTTCGCACCCGATGATCTGCGCGCCTTCGGCCACAGGTCGCGGGCGATGCAGATGGGTTACGCGCCCGAGGAGTGGCGCGACCGGCCGGTGATCGCGATCATCAACACCTGGTCGGATGCGCAGCCCTGCCACATGCATTTCAAGAGCCGGGTCGACGACGTCAAGCGCGGCGTGCTGATGGCCGGCGGCTTTCCGCTCGAGCTGCCGGCGCTGTCGCTGTCGGAATCGCTGTTGAAGCCGACCACGATGCTCTACCGCAACATGCTGGCGATGGACGCCGAGGAGCTGCTGCGCGGTCATCCGGTCGACGGCGTGGTGCTGATGGGTGGCTGCGACAAGACCACGCCCGGCCTGCTGCTCGGGGCCACCAGCATGAACCTGCCGGCGATCTACCTGCCCGCCGGACCGATGCTGCGCGGCAACTGGAAGGGTCGCACGCTCGGCTCCGGCTCGGACGCCTGGAAATACTGGGACGAGCGCCGCGCCGGCAAGATCTCCGACAAGGACTGGGTCGACATGGAGGCCGGCATCGCCCGCAGCTATGGCACCTGCATGACCATGGGCACGGCCTCGACGATGACCGCGATCGCGGAAGCCATCGGCATGACGCTGCCGGGCGCCTCGTCGATCCCCGCGGCCGACGCCAACCACATCCGCATGAGCTCGGAGGCCGGCCGCCGCATCGTCGAGATGGTGTGGGAGGATCTCACGCCGCAGAAGATCCAGACCCGCAAGGCCTTCGAGAACGCGATCACGGTCGCGATGGCGATGGGCTGCTCGACCAACGCCATTATTCACCTCATCGCGCAGGCGCGCCGCGCCGGCCAGGACATTTCCCTGGATGATTTCGAGAAAGCGAGCCGCAAGGTGCCGGTGATTGCCAATGTGCGGCCGAGTGGCGACCTCTATCTGATGGAGGATTTCTTCTATGCTGGCGGGCTGCCCGGCCTGATGAACCGGATCAGGCAGCATTTGCATCTCGACTGCATCACCGTCACCGGCCAGACACTCGGCGAGAACATCGCAGGCGCCGAAGTGCACAATGACGACGTGATCCGCACCGTCGACAACCCGATCTACAAGGAGGGCGCGCTCGCGGTCCTCAAGGGTAATCTCGCGCCCGATGGCTGCGTCATCAAGCCAAGCGCCTGTGATCCGCGTTTCCTCAAGCATACCGGGCCAGCGCTGGTGTTCGACGACTATCCGTCGATGAAGAAGGCGGTCGATGATCCCGACCTCGACGTCACGGCCGATCACGTGCTGATCCTGCGCAATGCCGGTCCGCAGGGCGGGCCGGGCATGCCTGAATGGGGTATGCTGCCGATCCCGACCAAGCTGGTGAAGCAGGGCGTGCGCGACATGGTGCGGCTGTCGGACGCGCGGATGAGCGGCACCAGCTACGGCGCCTGCATCCTGCACGTATCGCCGGAATCCTATATCGGCGGGCCGCTGGCGCTGGTGCGGAACGGCGACCGCATCACGCTCGACGTCGCCGCGCGCACCATCAATCTCGATGTGTCCGAGGCCGAGCTCGCCAGGCGCCGCGCCGAATGGACGCCGCCCGAGCCGCGCTTCGAGCGCGGCTACGGCTGGATGTTTTCGAAGCACATCAAGCAGGCCAATGAGGGTTGCGACTTCGATTTCCTCGAGACCGGTTTTGGCAAGCCGGTCGGCGAGCCGTCGATTTACTGACTCACAACGTCGTTCCGGGGCACGCGAAGCGTGAACCCGGAACCTCGAGATTCCGGGTTCGATGCTGACGCATCGCCCCGGAATGACAACCGGAAAATCCCATGTCAAAACTCAGCGACACCACCCGCAACAAGCTGAAATCCGTCTCCACCGCGACCGTCGCGACCGCGCTGTTCAAGCGCGGCTTCCGCATCCAGATGATCCAGGACGTTCATCCGCTCGGCCCGGATCAGCCGACCATGGTCGGCGAGGCCTTCACGCTGCGCTACATGCCGGCGCGAGAGGACCTCAACACCATCGAGGTGTTCCGCGATCGTGCGCATCCGCAGCGCAAGGCGATCGAGGATTGCCCCGTGGGCGCGGTGCTGGTGATGGACAGCCGCAAGGATGCGCGCGCGGCGTCGGCCGGCGCGATCCTGGTGACGCGGCTGATGAAGCGCGGCTGCGCCGGAATCGTCACCGACGGCGGCTTCCGGGATTCGGCCGAGATCGCGCGGCTCGGCTTCCCGGCCTTTCATCATCGCCCGAGCGCGCCGACCAACCTGACGCTGCATCAGGCGATCGAGATCAACGTCCCGATCGGCTGCGGCGATGCGCCGGTGTTTCCCGGCGACGTCATTCTCGGCGACAGCGACGGCGTGATCGTGATCCCGGCGCATCTCGCCGACGAGATCGCCGACGAGACGTTCGAGATGACCGCGTTCGAGGATTTCGTCACCGAGCAGGTCCAGAACGGCCGCGGCATCTTCGGGCTCTATCCCGCGACCGACGAGCAGACGCTGAAGGATTTTGCTGCGTGGCGGAAGGCGAAGGGGCGGTAGCTTTTTTCGCCCCGCCCTGCGCTGTCGTCCCTGCGAAAGCAGGGACCCATAACCACAGGGAGGAGTTTGGCGAAGACAGCCAGTTGCGTTGCGTGCCGTGGTACTGCGACTTCCTTGCTCGATGGATCACGCGGTATGGGTCCTGGCTTTCGCCAGGACGACGATGGGGAGATATCCCGCTACGAGGTCTACACCTCCGCCTTGTCCGCCATCCCGACCGCCCACAGCGCAAACGCATAGACGATCGCGACCTCGTCGAGGCGGTTGAAGCGGCCGGAGGCGCCGCCGTGGCCGGCGCCCATGTTGGTGCGCAGCAGCACCGGGCCGCCGCAGCGCATGGTGGCGCGCAGCCGCGCGATCCATTTCGCCGGCTCCCAATAGGTGACGCGCGGGTCGGTGAGCCCGCCCATCGCCAGGATCGCCGGATAGTCCTTGGCCGCGACATTGTCGTAGGGCGAATAGGACAGGATGGTGCGGAAATCCTTCTCGCTCTCGATCGGATTGCCCCATTCCGGCCATTCCGGCGGCGTCAGCGGCAGCGTGTCGTCGAGCATGGTGTTGAGCACGTCGACGAACGGCACTTCGGCGACGATGCCGGCGAACAGCTCGCCGGCGCGGTTGGCGACCGCGCCCATCAGCATGCCGCCCGCCGAGCCGCCGTGGCCGACGATGCGCTTGGCGCTCGTGTATTTCGTCTCGATCAACGCCCGCCCGGCGGCGGCGAAATCGTCGAACGTGTTGGTCTTCTTCTCGCGCTTGCCGTCGAGATACCAGCCCCAGCCCTTGTCGGCGCCGCCGCGGATATGCGCGATCGCATAGACAAAGCCGCGGTCGACCAGCGACAGCCGGTTGGCGGCAAACGATGCCGGCATCGCCATGCCGTAGGAGCCGTAGCCGTAGAGCAAGAGCGGCGCCTTGCCGTCGCGGACAAAGTCCTTGCGATGCAGGATCGAGACCGGCACTTGCGCGCCGTCATGCGACGTCGCCATGATGCGCGTGGTGACGTAGTCCGCCGGGTTGTGGCCGGACGGGATCTCCTGGCGCTTGCGCAGCACCCGCACCCGCGTCGCCATGTCGTAGTCATAGACTTCCGACGGCGTCGTCATCGACGAATAGGCAAAACGCAAGTTGGTGGTGTCGAACTCGTAGCCGCCCATGGTGTCGAGCGAATAGGCCGCCTCGTCGAAGGCGATCGCGTGCTCCTCGCCGCTCCTGAGATCGCGGATGACGATCGCCGGCAGCGCATTGGCGCGCTCCAGCCGCACCATGTGGCCGGCATAGAGCTCGACGTCGAGCACATAGACGCCCTCGCGATACGGGATCAGGTCGCGCCAGTTGCTGCGTTCGGGCGCTGTGAGCGGCGCGGCGACGACCTTGAAGTCGATGGCATCGTCGGCATTGGTCAGGATGAACAACTCGTCGCCGCGGTCGGCGATCGAATATTGCACGCCTTCCTCGCGCGCCGCGACGAGGCGCGGCGGCGCGTCGGGATTGGAAAGATCGATCAGCCGCTGCTCCGAGGTCTCATGGTCGCCGCCCGCGATCACGCAGAAGCGGCCGCTCGCGCTCTCGTGCAGATGGGTGAACCAGCCGGGATCCTGCTCCTCATAGATCAGGGTGTCGTCGGCCTGTTGGGTGCCGAGCTTGTGCCGCCACACCTGCATCGGCCGGTGATTGTCGTCGAGCTTGACGTAGAAGAAGCTCCTGGAATCCGCAGCCCAGACCACGCCGCCGTCGGTTTCCTCGACGAGGTCGTCGAGATCGCCGCCGGTGGCCCAGTCGCGCACCCGGATCGAGAAATATTCGGAGCCCTTGGTGTCGGCGCTCCAGGCGTGCAGGCGGTGATCGTTGGAATGCCGGCTGCCGCCGAACTTGAAATACTTGTGGTCCTTCGCCAGCGCGTCGCCGTCGAGCACGACATGCGCCTCACCGCCGTCGCGCGCCGTGCGGCAGTACAGCTCGTGCTGGCCGCCCTCGCGGAACTTGCGGAAATAGGCGAACGGGCCGTCCGGCGACGGCACGCTGGAATCGTCCTCCTTGATCCGCCCGCGCATCTCCTTGACCAGCCGCTTCTGCAAGCCGTCGGTGTGGCCGAGCAGGCTCTCGGTGTAGCCGTTCTCGGCTTCGAGATAGCTCCGGATATCGGAATCGAGGATCGAGGGATCGCGCAGCACCTCCTGCCATTTCGGATCCTTGATCCACGCATAATCGTCGGTCACCGTGATGCCGTGGGTGGTGAAAGAATGCGGCCGGCGCGGCGCGACAGGGGGCGATGTTGTGGTGGCGGGTTTGGTCACACGATCCTCATGGTGCGGGGTTCCGCTCTATATCGGGATGAATGTGGCGATTGCCAGATGGGGCGCGCATCCTTGGTTGCCTCGTCATTGCGAGCGAAGCGAAGCAATCCATCGTTCCGCGAAGGGATAGAATGGATTGCTTCGTCGCTTCGCTCCTCGCAATGACGACGTGGTTAGGGGGAGCTACCCGTTCCGTAGTCTCGCCCCCGCATTGCCGCCGGACATCGGGATCCGGTTCACCGCCAGCACCACGGCGAAGGTGATCACCAGCATCGCGATGCCGAGCACCGCGATCGCGGCGAGGTCGCCGCCTTCGTTGAGGTCGTAGATCAGGACCGACAGCACCTTGGTCTGCGAGGTGAACAGCACGATCGCCGCCGACAGTTCCCGCATCACGCCGATGAAGATGAAGCACCAGGTCGCGATCACGCCGGTGCGCAGCAGCGGCGCGGTGATCTGGCGCAGTGCCTGCAGCCGCGTCGCGCCGAGGATGCGGCTCGCCTCCTCGAGCTCGGGATGGATGGTCGAAAACGCCGCCTGCAATTGCTGATAGGCCGAGGGCAGATTGATGGTGAGGAACGCGAGCAGCAGGATCCACAGCGTGCCGTAGAGCACGAAGGGCGGCCGCGTGTAGCTCAGGAACAGGCCGACGCCGAGCACGATGCCGGGGACTGCGACCGGCGCGGTGGCGAGGAAGCCGAGCACGCGGTGGCCCGCGATCACCTTGCGCGTCGTGACATAGGCGATGACGAGCGCGAGGATGGTGCCGATCGTCGCGGTCGCGGTGCCGAGGATCACCGTGTTCTTGAGCGCGAGCTGGGTCGACGACAGCTCGGTGAACACGAAGACGATGTTGTGCAGCGTGGCCGTCGACGGCGTCACCAGCGTGGTCGCGTTCGGCGAGAACGCGGCGTTGAGCAGCGCGAGGTAAGGCAGGAAGACGGGATTGAGTAAGACCAAAAGGCAGAAGCCGAGCGCGGCCCAGCGCCAGCCGCGCAATTCGACCCGGCGCGGCGCGCCATACTTGCCGCCGATCACCGAATAGCCGCGGCGGCCGAGCAGCGCCTTCTGGCCCTGCAGCAGCAGGACGGTCAGCACCAGCAGCGGCACCGCGGCGGCGGCCGCGAGCTCGAGCTTCGGCGGATACTGGAACAGGCTCCAGATCTTGGTCGTCATGGTGTGGAAGCCGGCCGGCAGCGCCAGGATCGCGGGTGAGCCGAACAGCGTCATCGCCTGCAGGAACGCGATCAGGGCGCCTGCGACCAGCGCGGGCAGCGCGAGCGGGATCGTCACCCTTCGCGCCGTGGTCCAGGCATTGCCGCCGAGGATCGCGGAGGCATCTTCCAGCTCGCCCGGCATGGTGTCGAGCGCATTGGCCACCAGCACGAACACGAACGGGAACGTGTAGCAGGAGATCACGAAGATGATCCCGGTCATCGAATAGATGTTGAACAGCGCGTCGGCATCCTCGCCGGCGAACAGCCGGTAGAGCTGATTGAGCAGCCCGGAGTTCGGCGCCGCCAGCAGTTCCCAGGCGACCGCGCCGAGAAATGGCGGCGTCACGAACGAGGCCGTCACCAGCGCGCGGATGGTCTGCCGCCCCGGCATGTCGGTGCGCGACACCAGCCAGCTGATCGGCGCCGCGACGACGCAGCAGATCAGCGCCGACGTGGTCGCGATGATCGCAGTCGTCAGCAGCGGATCGAGGAAATCGGGATTGCTGAACAGCGTGACGAAGTTTTGCAGCGTCGGATGCCGGCTCTTGTCGGTGAAGGCAAACACCGCGAGCCACGACAGCGGCAGCAGGATCAAGAGGATGAGCACTGCCGCGAACAGCCACAGCACCGGGCGTGTCCAGTCGATGCGGGAGCTTGGGGCCGGGGAGGTGGTGATGGTTGTGGTCATCTTATCCGCGCATCCATTCTATCCCCTCATCCTGAGGAGCGCGGAACGCGCGTCTCGAAGGACGAGGCCACCAGTGGGGCCGCATGGTTCGAGACGGCGCTTCGCGCCTCCTCACCATGAGGGTCCTAGACTTTGAACAGCCGCGCATAGCGCGTCTTAATCTCTTCGGTCATCGCTTCCACCCCTGCCGGGTCCTCCTTCATCAGCTTGATGTCGGAAAGCTTGCGCCGGCCGGCCTTCGGCTGCACGTGGGCGTGCAGCGAATATTGGCCGGTGAAGTCGACGAAGAATTGCTGGGTCTCGCGGGTATGCAGCCAGGCCTGGAACAGCTTTGCGGCGTTCGGATGCGGCGCACCGGCGAAGATGCCTGTGGGACCCGAGATCGTCGGCGTGCCCTCGGTCGGATAGACCGGCTCGACCGGTTGCCCAGCTTCCTTCAGGAGCACGATGCCATATTCATTGCCGTCGGCCATTACGGCGCGCTCGCCGAGCGAGAGTTTTTTCGGCGGATCGGTCGACGACTGCACCTGCATCACGCGCTGTTTCGCAAGCTTCTCCAGATACGGCCAGCCGAGCTCGCGCACGATCTGGAACGTGGTGGTCATGATGGTGCCGCTATAGGCCGGATGGCCCTTCACCATCTTGCCCGCCCATTTCGGGTCGAGCAGATCGGCAAAGCTCTTCGGCGCGTCCTCCGCCTTCACCAGGTTGGTGTTGTAGGCGATCGACGACAGCCACAGCCGCGTGGTTACGGCCATGCCGTCGGGGTCGCGATAACTGTCGGGAAAATGCTTCGCGACGTCTTCGGGCACGAACGGCATCAGCCAGCCGCTCTTCTTCCACGGGATGAAATGCGAGGCATCGGCGCTGTTGACGACGTCGGCGGCGTGGATGTTGGAATCGAATTCCTGCGCCACGCGCTGGAACAGCCGCTCCGAGCCTGAGCGCTCGATCTGCACGGTGATGCCTGGATAGGCGGCCTCGAACGCCTTGCCGAGCTTTTCGCCGACCGGCAGGTCCATCGACGAATAGAACACGAGCTTGCCTTCCTTGGTCGCGGCGGCGACGAGATCGGGCGTGATCGCGACCGGCGCGGGTGCGGCGGCGCGTGCCGGTGACGCGAACACCGTGCCGACCGCAAGCGCCGCAGAGCCTTTCAGGACATCGCGTCTGGAAATCGGCTTTTGCATCGCGTCGCTCCGTTTCTTGTTGTTATCGGCCGAGCGCCCGGCAGCGCGCGGGCGGCAAGGTCAGCCACACCTCGCTGCCTTTCTCGACCGCGGTTTCGGTCGGCGTGGTCACCCGCAGCGATGTGCCGTCAGCGGTTTCCACCATGTAGTCGCGATTCATGCCGAGATAGACCTGCCGCGTCACGATGGCTTTGAGTGTGTTCTGCTGCGCGATGGGTGCTTGCGTCGCGAGCTGGATCTCATGCTGGCGGATCGCGACCGGCGCGCTCTGGCCGGCCGTCAGCGTGGCGCCGACCACCTCGAGCGTTGCACCGGCGAACTCCACGTGGTTCGCATCGCGCGCGGTGCCCTTGATCACATTGGCGGCGCCGATGAAGCGCGCGACGAATTCGGATTCCGGCCGCGCGTAGATGTCCTCAGGCGCGCCGAGCTGGTCGATCTTGCCGGCATTCATCACCGCGATCAGGTCGGCTGTGGTCATCGCCTCGGACTGGTCGTGGGTGACGTAGACCGTGGTGTAGCGATATTCGTCGTGCAGGCGGCGGATCTCGAACCGCATCTCCTCGCGCAGATTGGCGTCGAGATTGGACAAGGGTTCGTCGAGCAGCAGCGTCTCAGGGCCGACGATCAGCGCGCGCGCCAGCGCAACACGCTGCTGCTGGCCGCCGGAGAGCTCGCCCGGATAACGCTGTGCCAGCGGTTCCAGCTTGGTTGTGGCCAGGATCGCGGCGAGCTTTTTGGCGATGGTGTCGCGATCCATTTTGCGCAAGCGCAGGCCGTAGACGATGTTCTCCGCCACCGTCATATGCGGCCACAGCGCGTAGCTCTGGAAGATCATCGACATGTTGCGCTGCTCGGGCGGCAGCGTGCGCGCCTTCGACGACACCGCGCGGTCGCCGACGCGGATCTCGCCGTCGGATGGTTCGAGGAACCCGGCGATCAGCCGCAGCGTCGTGGTCTTGCCGCAGCCGGACGGCCCGAGCAGACAGACCAGCTGGCCATGATCGATCGTGAGCGAAACATCATCAACCGCGACAAACGATCCAAACCGCTTGACCAGGCCGCGCAATTCCACCGATGCCAAGCGGTCCCTCCATTTTGTTGTGTCGCAGGGATCCGTGCCCGGCTGTTGCCGGCAGTAAAGCGGAAAATGATGACGACGGAAAGTGTTCGTGCCTTAGCAATGCGTTGCATGCACTGCATCCCGTCATCCTTGTGAGCGTATCAGTCACAAGCGACGCCAGACATTCAGTGTCGTCCCGGCCTAGTGCGCAATTGCGCACGGGGGGCCGGGACCCATAACCACCGATGGTCATTATTGTGCGCCGGCGGAACGACGAGTCTGCCCACAACACCCGCCGCGGATTATGGGTCCCGGCCTTCGCCGGGACGACAGCGGAGCGTGTGGCCTCGATCGTACCCAGGATGACCGAGCACTGCCTTGCTCAGCCTACGCCTTCACGTTCTCGCCGAGCCATTGGATGGCGGCGTCGGCGCCGGCCTTGCCGTGCGGGATGTTCAGCGCTGTCAGCGCGACCTCGACGACGCCGAGGGTGCCGAGGATCATCGGGGCGTTGACGTGGCCCATATGCGCGATGCGGAAGGCCTGGCCCTGCAAATCGCCGATGCCGGTGCCGAGCACCACGCCGCATTTCTCCTTGGCGTAGCGCTGGATCGCGGCGGGGTCGGCGCCCTTCACGGTCACCGTCGTCACCGTGTTGGAACGCTCGGCGGGTTCGGTGATGTTGAAGCCGAGCACCTGTCCCTCGGCCCAGACGGCGACCGCGCGGCGCACGGCTTCGCCGAGCAGCCGATGCCGCAGATGCGCATTCTCCAGGCCTTCGGCGTGCAGCATGTTGATCGCCTCGCGCAGCGCAAACAGCAGATGCACCGGCGCGGTGCCGGCATATTTGCGGTAGTGCTCCGAGCCCTCGCGCTCGGTCCAGTCCCAATAGGGCGTGCGCAGATCGGCCTTCTTGTGAGCGTCCCAAGCGCGGTCGTTGGCGGCGACGAAGCCGAGGCCGGGCGGCGTCATCAGGCCCTTCTGCGAGCCGCTCATTGCGACGTCGACATACCATTTGTCCATCTCGAACGGCATGCAGCCGAGCGAGGCCACGGTGTCGACCATGTACAATGCAGGATGGCCGGCGGCCTTGATCGCCTTGCCGATCGCCTCGATGTCGTTATAGGCGCCCGACGCGGTGTCGACCTGCACCACCAGGATCGCCTTGATCGTGTGCTCCTTGTCACGCCGCAGCCGCTGCTCAACCTCGGCCGGGCGGATCGCGCGGCGCCAGTCGCCCTTCAGCACCTCGACCTCGGCGCCCATCGCGGCCGCGGCCTGGCCCCAGCCGATCGCGAAGCGCCCGCTCTCCAGCACCAGCACCTTGTCGCCGCGCGACAGCACGTTGGAGAGCGTCGCCTCCCAGGCGCCGTGGCCGTTGGAGATGTAGATGTAGGACTTGCCCTGGGTGGCGAACAGCCTTGAGAGGTCGCGCAGCAGGCTCTCTGTCAGTTCGACCATCTCGTTGGAGTAGATGTCGAGCGCCGGCCGGTGCATCGCCTGCAGCACCTGATCCGGCATCGTGGTGGGCCCGGGGATGGCCAGAAATTCCCGGCCCGCGCGAACGGTCATCGTCCTGTTCCTTTTGGGTAAAGCAACGCAAATCATGCGTGTGAGGGGTCAAGTCCGGAAGATATTCTATTGCGGCTTCGATTGCGAGCCGGGCGAAGCAATCCAGCGTTTCCAAAACCGCGGGACACAACGGCCTTATTTGCCGATCGCCTCGACAACCGTGCGCCAGACTTGGTCCTTGAATTCGGTCGCGGCTGGGCTCGGGATCTGCTCGACGGCGCCATCGTTCTTGCGGCATGCTTCGACCAGCCGCAGCACCCAGATTTCGCCGTCGGTGTAGTAGAGATCGCCGCCGCCATTGCGGCCGTTGAAGGTCGGGCCGATGCCTGTCACCTGATATTTTGCGGTGACCATGCCGGCGGATTCGAGGTCCGTGGCGAGCAGCGCGCGTTCGGCGTCGAGGTCGGCCGCGATGTGATGCGTCACCGCGCCGGTGTAGTGGCTGATGCCGACGCTGCGGTCGAGCGTCGCAGCGCCCAGCCACACCGGACGCTTCTCCTCGCCCTGATCGAGCACCCTCCAGAACCGGACATGGTTGCGGCGATCCGCGCTCGATCCGACCGGCCGCTCGAAGGCAAGATCCTCGCGGCGGTCGAGATAGAACAGGTTGCTCACCGGCGCATCCTTGTAGGGACGATCGAGCAGCACGCTGCCCACGATCTCGATCGAGGATTTCAGCGTCACCGGATCGGCCGGAAACCAGCCGGCCTCGTGCATCGCGCAGACCACGTCCCTCTTGTCGCCGATCAGCCCGACATTCATCGGATCGCCGGGAATGCCCTGCGCGGTGCGCGTCACCATCGGCAGATTGGCGAGACCCTTCTGATGCTCGTAATGCGTCCACAACGCCGGCAGCAACAGATAGGCCGCGATCAGGTAGATCACCAGGACGAACAACAATGACATCTGCGCTTGCCGGAGGCGGCTGCGCCGGCGCACGGAAGGAGGATCGATCTTGACATCGCTCATGCCGCGGTCCTTCACCTCTCCTGCTTGCGGGGGAGGTCGGATTGCATCGAAGATGCAATCCGGGTGGAGGCTTTCTCCTCATAAGGAGCGTCGCAAGCGGTGACACCCCCACCCCAAACCCTCCCCCGCAAGCAAGCGGGAGAGGGAGCGCGGTGCCGATGAGGCTACAATTCAATCAGACTTCCGACTAGCGCCGCGTCTCGCGGCAGCCGGCGGCCTCGGCCTCCTCGACCGAGCAGAACCAGCGCGTGCCCTTGCTGATCTTCATTTCGATTTTGGCGTACCAGCGGCTGGTCTGCTGGTGAAAGATGCATTCGCCGGAGCGGTTGACGTTGCCCTTGATGGTGCAGTCGGGCGAGGGCGCCACCGGGCCGGAGGCCGAGGCGAGCAGGATCGCGTTGGCGCCGTCCGGCGGCTTCACCGCGCCGAGCACGGTGGTCTTCTTGTTGCGCACCCGCCAGTCCCACGGCGCGATGAAGGCACCTTGCCACATCCCGGCTTTTGCCTCACGCGCGGCCTTCTCGTCGGCTTCGTAGTCATGCGAGGCGCGGGTGTAGGCCAGCGCCCAGCCGCTCGCGACCAGCCATTTCTGGATGTCCTCGCCGTCGACCTCGCAGCGCGCGATGGTGCGGCCGCGGCGATCGACCGAGCGGGCGTGGCAGGTCCAGTTCTTGTTGCCGGCATGCTTGATCAACTCGTCGCGCGCGGCGACGCCGCAGGTCCAGCGCTCGCCCTTGGTGTTGAGGCAGAGCTGGTCGGTCGACGGCGCGTCGATGCCTGCGAGCCGGATGCGGACGCTGCCGATCATGAGCTGGTCGCCGTCGCGGATCTTCGGCACGCCGGTGATGTCGGCGGCGGCAGCCAGCGTCGGCAGCGAGAGCAGCAGGCCCGCGGTGAGCAGCGTCTTGAACATCGGCGTTCCCGGCCAGGTTCTTATCGTTCAAATGGCTTTTGGCGTGCAGTGGTCAGTGCCCAACGATTGTGCGGGCAATTGGGCAACCGTGCCAGTGCTGTTGCGTTTCCGCCAGTTTCAACTTCGCGTCATCCGGCTATCAATGCGCCGTTCGTCTTCGTCGGTTCGTAGGACGGGTAGAGCGTAGCGAAATCCATCATCTCACGACGCGGACAATATTGATGGGTTTCGCTGAGTTTATCATCGGGCCGCGCGTTGCGCGGACCCGTTGGCTCTACCCATCCTACACCTACACCGCGGCCATTCGTCGCTTCGCCAGCGCAAGCGCCATCAGCACGAAGGCCGAGGTTACCTCCGGGCCGCCGACCAGGATGCGGGTCGGCGTCTTCATCTTATTCCACTCATAGGCCCGGTAGGGCCCCTTGCGGCCGCCCTCGCCGAGGCCCTGCACGATGCAGTGCAGCGCCGGCGTGAAGGTCGAGACCTCGGCGCCGAGATGCGCCAGCGCCATCAGCGCCAGCGCGGCGTCGAACGGGTTCATCTCGTGGGCGATCAGCTCGTGCGTGACATAGCCGAGCACGCGGGCGCGGATCAGCGCGAACACGTTGCCGGGGTCGATGATGCGCTGCGCCGCCAGCGGCAGCGCGACGAAGGCGGCATAGCAGCGGCCGAAATAGGCCGAATAGAGCTCGGGCAGATAATAGATGTGCGAGCGCGGATTTTTGAACGCGCCGCTTTCGACCAGCTGTTTCTGGAAGGCGATGATGCGATGCACCGTCTCCAGCCGCTGCGGCGTCTCGATGATCTGCCAGCGGGCGAGGTTGCGGAACGAGACCTCGAGGATGTCGAGGTTCAGCGTCGGATCGAGGTCGTTGCCATAGGGCCGCTCGCCGGCGAGATTGTCGATCCAGGTGACGACGCCGCCATCGTAGTCAATGTTATCGTTGAGCGGCACGGTGACGCGCGGCTCGTTGGCGCCCGATCGCACCTGGTAGCCGCGGTAGAAGTCGAGCAGCGGCTGCTGCAGGATCGGATCGTCGGAGCCGGCCTGGGTCGCGGCCGAGAACGAGCACGCCGTGGTGTCGCAGTCCGGCACATAGATGCCGAAGCCGAGATCCTGCTTGATCTGGGCGAAGAAGCGCGAGAAGCGCGGATGCCGGCCCGGTGCCAGCGCGGTGATGACCTTCACCGTCGAGCCGTCATGCGACGGCACCTCCTCGGCGCTGGTCTTCAGGCAAAAGTCCACCATGTCGGCGATCGCGCGCCGCGCAGCGCTCGCTTCATCCGGCGCGGCGAGCCCGGTCTCGACGAAGCCGAGCAGCGCCTCGGTGAAGAAGGCGTCGTAATAGGCCGAGCGGTGGCGGATCTGCACCGGCTCCCACATCGGCTCGGCGATGCCGCGCCAGGGCGGGTTGATCAGCGCGCGCGCCGGCGAATGCGCGATGAAGATCCGCGCCAGATTGAACAGCAAGGTCGAGTTCTTGTAGCCGCGCGCGTTCAGCCCGGTCAGCGCCATCAGCAGCTCGCGCCCGCCGACGTCGGGGTCGCCGATCAAATTGAAGGCGGCATAGGTCGGGATGAAGCCGTTCCTGCCGAACGAACGCAGGAGATGCGCGCCGGTCAGGCGGATCACGCGGTCGATCTCGGCGATCTCCGGCGGGCGGCTAGGTGCGGTCGAGGGCGGCGGGGCCGGGTGGCGCACACCGATACCGTCCATCAGTGCTGCGACGGGCGTGCCGATCGCGGCCCAGTCCGGCGCCGCGACGTCGCGCGCCGCGGTGAGCGCCGCGCGCAGGCCGGCGAGGCGGTCGGGATCGTTGAGCGCGGGCAGGCCGGTGCGGCGGAGCAGCGCGCGCAGCGGCGGATTGCCGAGCGCGGTCCGGTAGAATTTTCCGAGATGGGCATCGCCGCCGCGATAGGCCTGCAGCACGGGGTCGCAGACCTCGTACAGCGACGGGCCGTCCTTCTTGACGGTCAGCGACCGGCACATCGCGCCTGCGATCTCGTGAAGGCCCAAGAAGCTCAAAGAATCCCCTTTCCCGAGGAACCGGTTAACGCCGCCGCCCGACGGTGTTTCCAGTCGCTCTGCCCCAAACTCGCAAGCCTTTGGAAAGCTACATGAATCGCCACAAAACACAAATGTGACTAAGATCACGTAACGGGATTTTAACGTCGTCAATGGCCTCTGCCGGGCGGCAGCATGCGGCAATTCGGGTTGCCCCGGGCGGCCGTCCGGGTTAAAGGAGCGTTTGTTGCGGCGCCGCAAATTGAGTTCAATTCAACGGCACACACACCTCAACCCCATTAAACCTGAACGTCTTTGACGCGACTAACTGGCGCGATCTTCGCTTGAGCGCCATCGGGATAAGAATTGGGACTTAGGAACGCTATGGACCTTAGGCAGCTTCGCATTTCCCGCCGCACCATCGCCGTCTGCGTGGCGGTGGCCGGCACGGTGTCGCTGGCGATTGGCGCCCATGCCGCGCTCAACAAGCGGACGCTCGATGTCGCCAAGGGGACGGTCGGAGCCGTCACCTCAGAGCAGATCGGCAGCATTCCGGCCGGCACCTCCCGCCTCGCACTGATCATCGGCAACGGCCATTACCCGGACGCCGCGGCGCCGCTGGCCCAGCCGATCAACGATGCCCGCACCCTGTCGTCGGCGCTGCGCCGCGAGGGCTTTGACGTCGACGTGGTCGAGGATGCGACCAAGGACGACATGTTCCGCGCGGTCGAGCGCATGAAGGCCAAGATTCGGCCCGACACCGTCGTGATGCTGTTCTTCGGCGGCTACGGCGTGCAGGTGGGGCGTGAGAGCTACATGATCCCGGTCGACGCCACGATCTGGAAGGAAGCCGACGTCAAGCGCACCGGCGTCAGCGTCGAGTCCGTGCTCGATGCGATGAAGGAGCGCGGCGCCAAGGCCAAGCTCGTCGTGCTCGACGCCTCGCGCCGCAATCCCTATGAGCGCCGCTTCCGCGCGTTCTCGCACGGCCTCGCGCCGATCAGCCCGCCGGAGAACACCATCGTGCTGAGCTCGGCGACGCCGGGCAAGGTCGCCGACGACGGCAAGGCGCCGAACAGCGTGCTGGTCTCCGAGCTGCTCAACAACCTCAACGCCCAGGCCGGCGCCGAAACCGCCTTCAACAAGACCCGCGTCGCGATCTCGCGCGCCAGCGAAGGCGAGCAGGTGCCGAGCGTGTCGTCCTCGCTGCTGGAAGACATCAAGCTCGGCGGCTGAGCCTAGCTCTTTCCCTACGTCGTCCCGGCGAAAGCCGGGACCCATACCGCGTGATCTATCGTTGAAGCCTGCTGCGTGTACCGCGGCGCGCGTTCACTGCAAGTCTTCGCAAAACTTCTGTCGGTGGTTATGGGTCCTGGCTTTCGCCAGGACGACACTGTGGATGTAGCGACGCCTCACTTCGCATCCGCGCTGGCGCCGACCGGCCGCACCGGATCGCCCTCGCGCAGCAGCGCGCCGGCGCGGGCGACGACGATGTCGCCTTCCTGGATGCCGTCGCGGATCTCGACCTGGCCGGCCGACATCAATCCGGTCTCGACCCGCCGCGTCTCGACGCGGCCGCCGCGCACCACCTGCACCACGGTGCCCGCGGTGGAATAGAGGATCGCGGTCAGCGGCACCGCGACGCCGCAGCTCTGCCCGGTCTTGATCTGGGCACGGCCGGACGAATTCACCAGCAGCCGCTTGTTCGCGCCGATGCCAATGAACACCTGGCCGAGCTGGCTGTTCGGCTCGACGGTCGGCGCGATCCGCCGCACCTTGCCGTCGAGATCGCCGGCGCCGAGGATCTTGAGCTGCGCCGTCTGCTCGGTCTTCAGCTTGGCGATGTCGCGGGTCGGCACCATGCCGACCAGGTCGTACTCGCTCTTGGCGATGATCGAGAACAGCGCGTCCTTGCCCGAGGCCGGCGCGCCGACGATCGCCGACGACGCCGAGATCGTGCCCGCCACCGGCGCCGTGACGTTGACCGAGTTGGCGCCATCGGTCAGCTTCGCCAGCACCTGGCCGGCGGCGACGGTGTCGCCGGGATCGACCAGCACCTCCGCCACCTTCAAGCCGAACCGCTCGGGCCGGATCTGCTGCTCATCGCGCGGCAGCACGATGCCGGAGACCTCGACGATATTGCCGAAGCAGAACTTTGCGGCCTTCAGCACCGTCACCGCCGCGCCCTTCGGCACGGCGTCGGCTTCGCCCGCGGCAAGCGCGTGAGAGGCCGCGAGCACGAGCAGCGCGGAGGCGGCGAGGGCTGAGGCGCGCGTGCGAGGCAAAATCATCGGCAAACTATTCCCAAAATGAGGGCCTCCTGAATACCAGATGCCGTCTGGCCGAGCCAGCCGGCTGCGCCACGTCGGCCGGCCCCGCATCCGCCGCCAGCTCCAGCTTCGCCAGCTCCAAATTCGCCAGCTCCAAATTCGTCAGCTCCTCGGCGCGCCAGATATGCCGCAGGATCTCCGGGTTGACCCGATCGGCATGCGTCACCGGCAGCATGTGGCCGGCGGCCGGCAGATGCCGCAACTCGGCGCCATCGATCAGCGCGGCGAGCTTGGCGACAATGCGCTGGGTCACATAGGGCGACAGCCCGCCCGAGATCAGCAGCGTCGGCGCCTTCAAGGTGCGCGCGGCTTCCGCCACCCCGTCAAGGTCAAGCGCGGCGTTGAAATCGAAAGGCAGCTTGTCGGCCTGCTCGATCATCCGCAGCCGGCCGCTCGGCGAGAACTGCTCGCGCGGGCCGGAGCCGGCCCAGAACGCGGTGAACGCCTCGACCGCCTCCAGCACGGCGCCATCGAAAATATCCTTTGAGACGACCTGCGCGATCCGCGCGAAGCGATCATAGAGCCGCGCGTCGGCGGGCGTATCGCGAAGCAACGTGGGAAGCACCGGCTCGATCAGCGTCAGACTGCGAACGTGCCGCGCATAAGGCGACGTGGTCGCCAGCCGAAACGCGATCGCCCCGCCATAGGAATGCCCGATCAGATGGATCGGCCCGTCGGCCTTGGCGAGCCAGGGCTCGAGCCGCGCGATCTCGCCATCCAGCGTCCGCGGCCAGTCGCGCCCGCAGGCGGCGACGCCATAGCCGGAAATATCCGGTGCCACGAACCTGTCACCGCCGAGCGCGGCCGCAAGCTTGGTCCATTGCCGTCCCGACCCCAGCGAGCAATGCAGCGCCACCACCGACGCCACCGCGTGCGTCCCATCCAAACCCGTCATCAAACCCATCCTGTTTGTTCTTGTTATCGCCGGACGCGCGTTCGCACGCGCCCGTCATGACGCGAGCGAGGTGGGGGATGGGTTATTCCTGGGAGGGGCGGGTGGGGGCGTGATCGTGATTGGGGAGGCAACCCGATTCACTGGATGGTGATTTAAGGTTCGCGAGATTTCGCGAACATGAAAGCAAGGGCAGCTGTTGCCCCCAAATCACCTGGCGGCGCGTGCGACGGCGTGCGCTGATCGCATGACTCGGGCGCGTTGGCGCTGCGAGGATGCGGGCGTGTGTTTCTCCGCTCGGCTGTCTGATAATCGAATCAGGACGGCGCCTCATCTCCGGTGTCGTCCCTGCGGAAGCAGGGACCCATAACCACCGCTTTGCGTGTGGGGTTCGCTCGGGCCACAGCGTCGCGCAACGACTTCACCCTGTGGTTATGGGTCCCGGCTTTCGCCGGGACGACGTGGGGAGAGAGCCGGGCTTACTCCGCCGCCACTTCCGCTGATGGCTCGCCCTTCCAGCTGAGGATCTCCGCGGCCAGGATCGGATGATTGAATCCCTTCAGCACGAGGTCGTCGATGGCGCGGCCCTCGACGAAGGGTTCGACCATGCCGTAGACGCGGCGGCTCACCACGATCTGGCCGGCCTTGGCCTCGCCGCACAGGCGGGAGGCGAGGTTGGTGACGCTGCCGATCGCGGCATATTCCAGCCGCTGCTCGAAGCCGACCTGGCCGAGCGTGGCATAGCCGAGCGCAATGCCGATGCCGAAGCCGAGACTATGCCCGCGGTTGCGCCACTTCTCGGTCAGCGGGCCGACCGTGTCGCGCATCTCCACCGCCATCTTCACGGCGCGCGCGGTGTGGTCGGCGAGCTGGATCGGCGCGTTGAACAGGATCATCACGCCGTCGCCGGCATATTTGTCGAGCGTGCCTTCGTATTTGAAGATCAGCTTGCCGAGCGCGGCGTGATATTCGCGCAGAACGTTCATCGCCTCTTCCGGCTCGGTCGCCTCGGTGAAGGCGGTGAAGCCGCGCAGGTCGCAGAACACCACGGTGACCTCGCGGCGGTGGCTGTCGAGCAGGCCCTCGGGATTGTCTGACGAGGCGATCAGCTGCGCCACCTGCGGCGCCAGGAAGCGCTCGAGCCTTCGCACGCGCTCGAGCTCGCCGAGCTGGGTCTCGACCCGCTGCTCCAACGACTTGTTCCAGTCCTTCAGCGCTTCGGTCTGCTCGCGCAGCTTGTCGGCCTGCTCGCGCACGGTGGCGTTGGCCTGTTCCAGCGCGTGGCTCTTCTGGTCCACCTCGGTGAACAGCCGCGCGTTGCGCATCGCCAGCACCGCCTGGTGCGCGAACGTCTTCATCAGGCCGATCAGGCTCGACGGGAAATCGCCGGCCGCCTTGCGCAGCACCACCAGCGCGCCGAGCACGCCCTGTTGGTCGACCAGCGGCACCACAAGCACCGAGTGGAAGCCGGCGCCGACCACGACATCGCGCAAGGGATGATCGGCCGGATAATAGGGACTTGCCGCGAGATCGGGAAACGCCAGCGGCTCGCCCTTCGCGGCGGCGTCGCCGAGCGGGCTGTTCGCCGCATCGATCGCGCGATGACGGCCTTCGGCCTCCGCGGCGATGCCGATCGATTGTGTTAGGTTGAAGCTCCGCTGCGCGGCGTCATAGCCATAGATCAGCACGGCGTCGGCATGGGTGATCTCGAGCGCGCGGGCGCCGACCGTCGGCAGCACGGCGGCAAGATCGAGCGAGGACGCCACCGCGCGGCCGACCTCCTCCAGCACCTTCAGCTCGTTGATCGATTGCGCGAGGTCGCGGGTGCGCTCCTTCACCTTGGCCTCGAGGTCGGAATAGGTCTCGGCAAGCTGGCTGGCCATGCTGTTGAACTGGCCGGCGAGCTCCTCCAGCTCATCCGAAGTCTTCACCTCGATGCGATGGCCGAAGTCGCCGGCCCCTAACCGCCGCGCGCCGGTGCGCAGCGCGGTGATCGGCTCCAGCATGCGCCGCGCCAGGATCGTGCCGGCGATGATCGCGACCACGAGGCCGAGCGCGATCAGGAGCGCAATGCGCACCAGCTGGTCGCGGATCGGCGACAGCGCCTGCGCGGTCGGCTGCTCGACAAACACGTGCCAGCCGAGGTTCGGCGCGGCCGTTGCTGTCGTCAGCACCGCGTTGCCTTCGACATCCTTGCCGGAGGCGATCGGCCTGCCGCCGGGCGACAGCACCGCGGCGACCTGCGGCAGCGCGGCGAGATCCTTGCCGACCTCGGGGCCCTTCGACGAGCTCGCCAGCACGCGGCCCTTGCCGTCGACGACATAGGCATGAGCGAGGCGGCCGACCTGGGAATCGCCGAAATAGTCATTGAGGAAGCGCAGGTCGATCTCGGCCATGGTGACGCCGGCATTGAAGCCGGAATGCTGCTCGCCGATCGACATGAACGGCCGCCCGTCGCGAAAATACGCCGGCGCGTAGGCGGTGCCGCGGGCGATGGTCTCGGTGAACCTGCCATCGCGGGAGAAGTCGGCGTTGGAGTTGACGGTGGTGGTCTGGCGCGACAGCCGCAGCAGCTCGCGGCCCTGGCCGCTGATCAGGGTGAGCTGGCTCACCGCCGGCACCTGGCCGAGCAGCTGGGCATAGTCGGCGCGGCGCAGCTCGATCGTGTTGGAGGAGGCGCGGGTCACCCAGGAGATCTGGCGCTCGAGGTCGGAGATCGCCTGCTCGATGCGCTTGGCGGTGGCGTCCGCCTTCTCGCTCATCGCGTCCGTCAGCGTGCCCTTGATGCCGCGATAGCTGATCCAGGTCTCAAGCGCGCCGTTGACCGCGAGCACGAACACGACGAGGCCGACCAGCGCGAGGACATATTTGGCGAACAGGCCGCCGCGCAGGAACCAGTTCTTGCCCTTGTCCGTAGCCGCGTTCATCCAGCCTCGTCCGCCCCCTCGCATCAATCGGGTGCGCCGCATGATCCGCCGCTGTTTAGCACGGATCGGCGAGACGGGGCGGCCGCTCGGGCCGCATGGTTATCCCTTCATATCGGCGGGGGATGTCCGGGAATATCAGCGATTGAACAGCTGACGCAGCACGTCCTTCATCGCCGGACTGTCGTGCTGCTCGGCGGTCTCGCCGGGCGGAGGGGGCGGCGGCGGAGCCGGATCGGCGGCCGGCGGCGCGTCCGCCTCGGGCTTGGCCAGGCTGCGGCTCGGCCGTGATGCGTTGCCTTGATTGAGGGTGGAGAGGCCCTGCTGCAGCAAATTGCCGATGGTGTCGCCAAGCTGCCCGCCGAGCGGGTTGCTCTGGCCGGCGCCGCCGCCCGGTGGCTGGCCGGTGCCGGGCTGCGCGCCGCCCTGCACGCCGTTGAGCAGATTGGTCAGCCCGTTGAGGCCTTCACTCAGCCCCTGGCCGTTCGCCCCGAACAGGCCCTTGCCCATCTCCTTGAGCTTGGCATAGGCCGCCTGCGGATTGTCGAGGATGCCCTGCATCTCCGGATAGATCCGCGGCGATACCCAGGGTCCCTCGAGCATCACGGGGATGCCGAGGCCGACCGGATTGCCGGTGCGGCCCTGGCCTTCGGTGGTCAACACGAGCTGCGGCTCGACGCGGAACCCGATCTGGCGGGTATTGAGGTCGATGGTGCCGACCCCGGTCATCTTCACCAGCGGGCCGATCAGATTGAGATCGGTGGTGACGGCCTGGCCCTTGTCGACCTTGAAGGATGCCGAGAGCTGGCTGAGATCGGTCGACAATTCCTGGCTCTCCTGCCAGCCCGACAAGGTGCTGGTGGTGAGGTTGCGGATCATCTGCGCCAGGTTGAGGCCGAGGATCTTGCCGTCCTGGAACACGACGAAGGCGGTGCCGGCGAGATTGCCGACGATGGCGCGCTCGCTGCTGCCTTGCGACGTCAGCGCGATCTTGGCCTGCATCTTGCCGTCGAGCTTGTCGAACTCGGCGAGGCTCCTCAGCACCGGCAGCGCGCGCACCCCGGCGAGGTCGAGCCGCAGCGCGTAGGTTGGATTCGTAGCTCGCGCGTCGATGGTGACGTCGCCATTGGCGGTGCCCTCATAGGCGCCGAGATTGGCGAGCCGGCCCTTCAGCACGCCGCTGTCGATGGACGCATCGATCGCCGCCTGCGCAAAGCGGCCGTCGCCGATCACGAGCTCCGCCGCCGAGATGCGCGCCTGCGCGTCGACATAGTTGAGCCCGGCAAGGTTGATCGACGCGTTGCTCCAGGTATGGGTGCCGAGCGGCTGCGTGGAGCCTGACTGGCCCGGCGGCATCGCGATCGCAATGCGCTGGAAGTCGAGGTCGAGTTTCACCAGCGGCTTGTTGCTGGCGAAATCGACCGAGGCCCAGCCGGTGAAGCCGCCATCGCCGAGCGTGCCGGACACGCCGTTGAACATCACCACCGTGCCGTTCAACCGCGCTTCCGCATTCGCCTTGATTGGCGCGGGCAGCAGGCCGGGCGCATCGATGCTGAATTCGGCCGGCACGCTCTGACGCTCCAGCGCTTGCGGCGCGGTCGCGCGAATCTCGAACCTCAGCGGCTTGTCGCCGGCGTGTGCGTCACCCGTCACGACGATCTTGCGGTCGTCGCCGATTGTCGCGTCCGCGTTGAGCGTCTCGATCCGGTTCTCGACCCGGTCGCGCACATTGGAGAGCACGATGGTTCCGCCGGTGATGCTGACATGCCGGATCGTGATGCCGCCGCCATCGGAGGTGGAGGATTTCGCCGGCGGATTGTGGTCGCGGGTGCGCTCGCGCTGCAGCGGCAGGTTGATCACCGGCTTGACGATCGAAAGGTCGGTGATGTCGGGCTGGCCCGACCACAGGCTCGACAGCGTCATCTCGGCCTCGACGCTGTTTGCTGCGAACCGGTTGTTGACGTCGCGCCCCCGCGGGTCCTGCAACACGACATCGCTCAGCGTCAGATTGACCCTCGGCCAGAGGCCTATCTTGGCGCCGCCATTGATGGTGAGCTTGTAGCCGGTCTCGCGCTCGACCCGATCGGTGATCGCAGATGTGAGGAACGAGGACGGGATCCCGACCGCTGCGACCAGCGCGATGATCACGATCACGGCAGCGATGGCGGCCCCGGCGAATTTCAGTGCTCTCATGTCGTTGTTCCAGGCCGGGCAAGCGGAATTCCGCCGCAGAAGGACACGGCCGATCACACGAGTTTATCCCGCAAGCGGGATCTCGCTCCATTGACCGGAAAAATAATCCGTTACCGCATGAACTTATGTGACCTCTCACACACTCTTATGAGGGTGATTTTTGCTAACCGGGCGTCAGGGGATCGGCTCGGATGGATTTGGAAGGCAGCAGTACAATGAGCAAACAGGCCGAATTTGCGGTCATTCTGAAGATGAATCCGATGTTCGCCGATCTCGGTGCGGACGAATTGCAGCGGCTTTCCGGCCTCTGCCACACCCAGCAACTCGCGACCGGCGAGGTGCTGTTCCAGAAAGGCGATCCCGGCGATGCCCTGTTTGGGGTCCGCCGTGGTCAGATCCGGATCGAGACCGGTGCCTCCGACGGCAGCCGGCTCACACTGAACTTCATGGGATCCGGCGACCTGTTCGGCGAGGTCGCCGTGCTCGACGGTCAGGACCGCACCGCGGATGCGACCGCGGGCGAGCCCAGCGAATTATTCGTGTTGCGGCGGCAGGATTTCCTCGGCTTCCTCGAGCGCGAGCCGAAGGTTGCGGTCAGGCTGATCGAATTGCTGTGCCAGCGCATCCGCTGGCAGAGCGAGCGGATGGAAGAATCCGTGCTGCAGCCATTGCCGGTCCGCCTCGCACGGCGGCTGTGCGCGCTGGCCGAGGATTTCGGTTCCGAGGTGCACATCTCGCAGGAACAGCTCGGCATCTTCGTCGGCGCCGCGCGCGAAAGCGTCAACCGGCAGCTGCAGACCTGGCGCAGGGACGGCATCGTCGACCTGCAGCGCGGCCGGATCATGCTGCACAACATGACCAAGCTGACTGCGGTTGCGCGCAACGACTGAAGCGGACCGCATGCAACGCGCGCGGGAAGATCCGATTCATTCGCGCGCTTTGCTCGCGAATGTTGACGCACTCCTGCCTAAAAGACGTGCTTGCATGATGAGGCCGGTACCGCTTTCGTCCGGCCGCCGGTCCTTGGGGTGACACCCAGCCTTTGCTGGCCTCACGCCATCCACCTGCAAACCCCTGCGGTCTCTCCCGTTGACCGCAGGGGTTTTGCGTTCCGGCAGATGCGTGACGCGAATCAGCCTACCTCAACACCACTTCGGGATCGGCCCAGCGCAGATACTGGCGCGGCGCGGCGCCGAGCTCGCGCTTGAACATCGCGGCGAAAGCGCTCGGGCTTTCATAGCCGACGTCGAGCGCAACGCAGGTGACGGCCTCGCCGGCGCCGAGCCGCGCCAGCGCTTCGAGCAGCCGCACCCGCTGGCGCCAGGCCGCAAAGCTCTGGCCTGTCTCGCGCCGGAACAGACGTGTCAGCGTCCGCCGGCTGAGCTGGCAGCGATCGGCCCATTCGTCGAGCGTAAGATCGGAACTCGGATCGACCAGCACGGCTTCGCAGATCGCGGCGAGCCGCGGATCGGGCGGCACCTGCACATGCAGCGACACTTCCGGCATCCTGCCGATCTCGTCGAGCAGGAAATCGACCAGCCTGCCGTCGCGCCCTTCCGGATCGTAACGGGTCGGCATGTGCACCGCTTCTTCCATCAACGCCTCGACCAGCGCGGAGACCCTGATCAGGCGGCATGTCGCCGGAGCATTCCTGATGCGGTCAGGCGTGACATAGATGGTCTGGATCTCGACCTCGCCCCAGGCCCGCGACTGGTGCGCGACGCCGGCCGGAATCCACAGGCCGTGGCCGGGCGGCACGACGAAATGGCCGCGCTCGGTCATCATCGAGGTCACGCCCGCGGTCTGCAGGATGAACTGATCGCGTCGGTGCGCGTGTCGTGCGCTGGTGCTTTCGTTCGGATAGGAGGCCGCCATCGCCGCGAGCGGCCGTTCGACCTGTTGCAGCTGTCCGGCATAGTGCGCGGCGGCTGCGGGACCCGATTGCTTGCGGCAGACGCGCAAGCCGGTGGTGTCATTTCGTCGCGCTGCGACTTTCAAGTGTCGTGAGCTCCTGATCGATCGTCGTTTTCGCAGGGTGCTCATGCATCTTCCGGGCCACTTGGCCCGATCGCGATGGTTGTTGTCCCCCTTCAGGTAGCGCGGGCTATGGCGTTTGGCAACAATGCCTCACCCCGCGGCATTCGCCGAAATCGAATGTGAGAGCGCGGAGACGGAGAGGTCCGATGAACAGACGCGAATTCACCAAGGCAATGCTGGCCTGCGGTGCAGCCATCCCGTTCGGCATCACGCGGGCGGCGGGCCAGACCCGCGGTGGAACGCTCAACACCATCATCCAGCCCGAGCCGCCGGTTCTGGTGACCGCGCTGAACCAGCAGCAGCCGACCTTGACGCTCGGCGGCAAGATTTACGAAGGCCTGCTGAAATACGGCGCCGATCTCAAGCCGATGCCCGGCATGGCGCAGTCCTGGGAGATCTCGCCCGACGGCCTGACCTATACGTTCAAGCTGTTTCCGGGCATCACCTTCCACGACGGCAAGCCAATGACCTCGGAGGACGTGGTCTTCAGCTGCATGAAGTTGCTGGTGGAGACGCATCCGCGCGCACGGCAAAACTTCGCCCGCGTGGCGTCGGCGGAGGCGCCCGATCCGCTCACCGTGGTGTTCAAATTGAAGCAGCCGTTCGCGCCCTTCATCGGCTGCTTCGATTGCACGTCCGCCCCGATCGTGCCCAAGCACATCTATGACGGCACCGACTACCGCAAGAACCCGGAGAACGACAAGGCGATCGGCACCGGCCCCTTCAAGCTGAAGGAGTGGGTGCGCGGCTCGCATGTTCATCTCGTCCGCCACGACGGCTACTATCAGAAGGACCAGCCCTATCTCGACGAGATCGTCTACCGCGTGATTCCGGATGCGGCCTCGCGCGCGCTGGCGCTCGAGAACGGCACGGTGCAGCTCGTGCAATGGTCCGACGTCGAATTCTACGATGTGCAGCGTTTCAAGGCGCAGAAGAACCTCGAATTCACCACCAGGGGCTACGAGTATTTCGCGCCGCATCAGTGGCTCGAAATGAACAATCGCATCGCGCCGATGAACGACAAGCGGTTCCGGCAGGCGGTGATGCACCTGATCGATCGCGAGGCGTTCAGCAAGCGGGTCTATTTCGGCAATGCCAAGGTGGCGACCGGACCGATCTCGTCGAAGACGCGGTTCTACGATCCGAACGTGAAGCGCTACGAGTTTTCGGTCGACAAGGCCAAGGCCCTGCTCGACGACATGGGATTGAAGCCTGGCGCCAACGGCAAGCGCGCCGAGATCAAGTATATCGTGCCGCCCTATGGCGAGTCCTATCAGCGGGCCGGCGAATTCTTCCGCCAGAGCTTCGCGCGGGTCGGCATCGACCTCGTCCTTGTCGGCACCGACATGGCCGGATGGGCCGAGAAGGTCGGCAACTGGGATTATGAGATGACCCAGAATCTGCTCTACCAGCTCGGCGATCCCGCGCTGGGCGTCGCCCGCACCTATATTTCGTCGAACATCAAGAAGGGCATCCTGTTCTCCAACACGCAAGGCTATTCGAATCCCGAGGTCGACAAACTGTTCGACGAGGCCGCGGTGACGCTCGATGAAGCCAAGCGCCAGGAGCTCTACACCAAGGTGCAGCAGGTCCTGGTCGAGGACGTGCCGGTGGCCTGGACGCTCGAGATCGAATATCCCATCATCTACGACAGGGCGTTCAAGAACATCGTGACGACGGGCATCGGCTCGCACGAAACCTTCGGGTCGGTCTACAAATCGTGACCCGGCTCGGCAGCGCCGCGGCGATCGGACTTCAGGCGGTCAGCCGCATCGCCCAGCTCGTCGCCGTGATCCTCGTCATCGCGACGTTCAATTTCGTGCTGGTGCGGGCCGCGCCCGGCGATCCGGCCCAGGTCATGGCCGGGCAATCCGGCGCGTCCGATCCGAAACTGCTCGACGACCTGCGCAAGGAGTATGGCCTCGACAAGCCGTATTTCGTGCAGCTTGCGAGCCACCTCAGCCGCGTCGTCAGGCTCGACCTCGGCTATTCCTACCGCCAGCGCCGTCCGGTCGTCGATCTGATCCTCGAGCGGCTTCCGGCGACGCTTCTCTTGACCGTGACGGCCTTTTGCCTCGCGCTCGTGATCGGCACCGCGCTCGGCGCGCTGGCCGGGCTCGCGGCGGGCAGCGTGCTCGACACGGTGTTCACCGTGCTCTCGCTCGTGCTCTACGCGACGCCGGTGTTCTGGCTCGGCCTGATGCTCGTGCTGGTGTTCTCGGTGACGCTCGGCTGGCTGCCGCCGTTCGGTTACGAGACCATCAACGTCCAGCTCTCGCCGGTCGAGCATGCGCTCGACATCATGAAACACATGATCATGCCGGTCACGTCGCTGGCGGCGATCTATCTGGCGATCTATGCCCGCCTGATGCGCTCCTCGATCATCGAGGTCGCGCAGCAGGATTTCATCAAGACCGCGCGCGCCAAGGGCTTGTCCGGAGCGCGCATCGTGGTCGGCCACATGCTGCGCAATGCGCTGGTGCCGGTCGTCACTGTCGCCGGCATGCAGGCCGGCGCGCTGGTCGGCGGCGCCGTGGTGATCGAGACGGTGTTTGCCTGGCCGGGCCTCGGCCGCCTGACCTTCGAGGCACTGCTGCAGCGCGACTATCCGGTCCTGCTCGGCATCTTCCTGATCCTCTCGATCGTCGTGATCGCGCTCAACCTGCTCACCGACCTGGTCTACCGGCTGATCGATCCCCGCATGACCACGGGGGCGGTGTGATGGACACGGTGCGCGCCTTCCTGCGTCATCCGAGCGGAATGATCGGCCTTGTCCTGCTGCTCGTCGTTGTTGTCGTCGCGATCATCGCGCCGATCGCATTTCCGGTCTCGCCCTGGGAGATGGTCGGCGCGCCGTTCACGCCGCCCGGCGAGGACGGGTTATGGCTCGGCGGCGATACGCTCGGCCGCGACGTCGCCGCCGGGGTCGCCTACGGCGCGCGCGTCTCGCTCCTGATCGGCATCGCCTCGGCGCTCGCGGCGATGGCGATCGGCGTCGTGATCGGCGCGATGTCAGGCTATTTCGGCGGCAAGATCGATCTGGTGCTGATGCGGATGACGGAATTGTTCCAGACCATTCCGGCCTTCGTGCTGGCCATCCTGCTGGTCGCGACCTTCAATCCGTCGCTGCTGACGATCATCCTGACCATCGGCGCGGTGAGCTGGCCGCCGCTGGCGCGGCTCACGCGCGCCGAATTCCTCCGTCTGCGGCACCGCGAATTCGTCGAGGCCGCGTTGTGCCAGGGTGAACGCACCTGGCGCATCGTGCTCGGCCATATCCTGCCGAACGCGATCTCGCCGATCCTGGTGGTGACGTCGCTGACGGTCGCGACCGCGATCCTGCTGGAAAGCGCGTTGTCCTTCATGGGGCTCGGCGATCCCAATCTGATGTCGTGGGGCTTCATGATCGGCGCTGGCCGCACCGTGATCCGGAATGCGTGGTGGATGAGCGTGTTTCCCGGCCTTGCCATCCTCGTCACCGTGCTGGCGATCAACCTGTTCGGCGAGGGACTGTCCGATGTCCTCAACCCGCGCGTATCGAGGCGCCGGTCATGAGCGGAGCCATGCAGTCCGGCGCGCCTGTTCTTGCCGTCGAGGGCCTCTCGATCGCGCTCCCCAAGGGAGGCGACCGGCCCTTCGCGGTCGAGAATGTGTCGTTTGAAATCAGGCCAAACGAGGTGGTTTGCCTGGTCGGCGAATCCGGCTCCGGCAAGTCGATGATCGCGCATGCGGTGCTGTCGCTGTTGCCGCGGGGCGTCGACATCGCGTCCGGCGCCGTGACGGTCGCAGGGCAGGATCCGTCGAAGCTCGACGGCCGCGCCCTCCGCAAGTTGCGCGGCGGCAACGCCGCGATGATCTTTCAGGAGCCGTTGTCCTCGCTCAATCCGCTGAAGCGCGTCGGCAGGCAGATCGAGGAGATGATCCTGGCGCACCAGCGGCCAGCGCCGTCGGTGGCCGAAGTCCGCGAGCGGGTGCTGACGCTGCTGACCCAGGTCGGGCTGCCAAATCCGCAGCTGCTGGAAAAGAGCTACCCGTTCGAGCTTTCCGGCGGCCAGCGCCAGCGTGTGATGATCGCGATGGCGATGGCCAACCGCCCCGCGCTCCTGATCGCGGACGAGCCGACCACCGCGCTCGATGTCACGACCCAGCGCCAGATCCTGCGCCTGATCGACGATCTCCGGCGCGAGTGCGGTATGGGCGTGCTGCTGATCACCCATGATTTCGGCGTTGTCGCCGACGTTGCCGATCGCGTCGTGGTGCTGCGCCATGGCAGGGTGGTCGAGCAGGGCACGGCCAGCGAGGTGCTTCGCAATCCTCAGGCCGCCTACACGCGCGAATTGATCGACGCGGTTCCGAAGGCGCGCCTTGCCGACATCCACGAGGCCATCCTGCGTCCCGAGCCGCTGCTTGAGGTCATCGGCCTGCAAAAGACCTTTCGGGTCAAGCGTGGCTGGTTGCAGCCGCCGCGCGAGGTGATCGCCGCTAATGGCGTCTCGCTGACGCTGCACGAGGGCGAGACGCTTGCGGTGGTCGGTGAATCCGGCTCCGGCAAGTCGACGCTCGGGCGCATGATCATGCGGCTCACCGAACCTGATGCCGGGGCCATCCGCTTTGGCGGCGCGGATCTCCGGCAGCTGCGCGGCGAGGCGTTGCGCCAGGCGCGGCGCCAGCTCCAGATCGTGTTCCAGGATCCGTTTGCCAGTCTCGATCCGCGCCAGAAGGTCGGCGATGCCATCGCGCGCGGTCCGATGGCCTATGGCACGTCGCGGGCCGAGGCGATGGCGCAGGCGAACAAGCTCCTGGTGCGGGTCGGCCTGTCGGCGACCGCCGCCGATCGCTACCCGCACGAATTCTCGGGCGGCCAGCGCCAGCGCATCTGCATCGCGCGGGCGCTGGCGCTGAAGCCGCGGGTTCTGATCGCCGACGAGGCGGTGTCGGCGCTGGACGTCTCGGTGCAGGCCCAGGTGCTGGCGCTGCTCGCCGAGTTGCGCCAGGAGATGCGGCTTGCGATGATCTTCATCACCCACGATTTGCGGATCGCCGCCGAGATCGCCGACCGCGTCATCGTCCTGCAGAAGGGACGTATCGTCGAGGAAGGCACCACCGCCGACGTGTTCACCGCGCCGCGCCAGGCCTACACTCGCGATCTGCTCGACGCGATTCCCGGGCGCGATTTCTTCGACCAGCCGGGCTTTGCGGCCGCGGCCGATGCACGCCCCACAGCAAGGATCAATTCATGACCGACAGCCGTTCAGTCCCCCTTCCGGCCGGCGCGCGCGAGCGCATCGAGGCGGCTGTCGACGCCGCCTTCGAGCAGCAGCTCGCGACCACGATCGCCTTCTCGTCGATCCCCAGCACGCGCGGCCAGGAAGGTCCGTGCCAGGACATGTTCGCGAAGCTGCTGCGCGAGCGCGGCTACGAGGTCTACGACTGGGTCATCAATCAGGATGAACTGAAGACGCTGCCCGGCTACGGGCCGGTCGAGACCGATTTCTCCCGCGCGCGGACCGTCGTCGGCACCTATCGGCCGGCGCGCGAGGAGGGACGTTCGCTGATCCTTCAGGGTCATTGCGACGTGGTGCCGGTCGGGCCGCTCGACATGTGGGAGCGGCCGCCGTTCCAGCCGGTGGTCGAGGACGGCTGGCTCTATGGCCGCGGCACCGGCGACATGAAGTCGGGCACCATTGCCGCGCTCTACGCGCTCGATGCGGTGAAGGCCGCGGGCTTTGTGCCGAAAGGCCGCATCCATCTGCAATCCGTGATCGAGGAGGAGAGCACCGGTCTCGGCGCGCTCTCGACCTTGCAGCGCGGTTACCGTGCCGATGCCTGCCTGCTGCCGGAGCCGACCGAGGAACGGTTGATGCGCGCCCAGGTCGGCGTGATCTGGTTTCGCCTCAGGGTTCGCGGAATCCCGGTCCATGTCGCGCGCGCCGGCACCGGCTCCAACGCGATCCGCGCCGCCTATCATCTGATCGGCCATCTCGACGCGCTGGAGGCGGAGTGGAACGAGCGTGCCAAGTCGCATCGCTACTTCGGCGCGGTGCATCACCCGCTCAACTTCAATCCCGGCATCATCAAGGGCGGCGATTGGGCCTCCAGCGTGCCGGCCTGGTGCGACGTCGATTGCCGAATCGGCATCCTGCCGGGATGGAAAATCGCCGACTGCCAGGCCGAGATCGTCGACTGCGTGACCAAGGCCGCCCGGGCCCATCCGTTCCTCGCCAACAATCCGCCCGAGATCGTCTGGTCCGGCTTCCTGTCGCCGGGCTATGAAGCGACCGAAGTGCAGGATAGCGAGGCCGTCCTCGGCTCGGTCTACGAGCACGTGTTCGGGCGCGAGCTGACGGATTTTCCCTCCACCGCGCTGACGGATGCGCGCTTCTATGGCCTGGACTATGGTGTTCCCGCATTCTGCTTCGGCGCCAGGATGGAGAACGCGCACGGCTTCAATGAACGGGTCCAGCTCGATTCGCTGAAGAAGGTCACCAAGGCTTACGCCCTCTTCGTCGCGAGCTGGTGCGGTGTCGATAGAGCATGATCCGGAAAAGTGCGAAGCGGTTTTCCGACAAGATCATGCTCAACGAATTGAGACAAACCAAACGGGAGGTTCGCTATGGGTGACCAGAATGCAGGCGGCAAGCCGCCGGTCAAATCGCAGGAGGATCTTCGTGCGCATTTCGGGCAATTGAGCCCGCTCGCCGAGAAAAAGGTGCTCTACCATCTCGACAAGTTCTGCCGCGACTTCATCGCGCTGTCGCCGTTCCTCGTCATCGCCTCCAGCGACGGCAAAGGGCATGCCGATGCCAGCCCGCGCGGCGATGCGCCGGGCTTCGTCTCCGTGCTCGACGACAAGACGCTGCTGATCCCGGATCGGCGCGGCAACAACCGGGTCGATACGTTCGGCAATATCATCGCGTCGCCCGGGATCGGGCTGATCTTCATGGTGCCCGGCATCAACGAGACGCTGCGCGTCAACGGGCGCGCCGAGATCTCGCAGGAGCCGGACCTGTTGACGCCGCTGACGGTGCAGAACGTCACGCCGGTCATCGGCCTCAAGGTGCATGTCGATGAGACCTACTTCCACTGCGGCAAGGCGCTGATGCGCTCGAAGCTCTGGAATCCCGCCGCGCAAGTCGAGCGCCACAGCTTTCCGACGCTCGGCCGGATCATCGCCGAACAGACCGCCGCGATCGAGGTCGAGGTCGCCGAGAAGGCGATGGAAGAGGCCTATCGCACGAGACTCTACTAAAGCGGGATGGGTTTAGGTTGAATCGATTTGGGATTCCCAAATCAGTGTGTTTCTGATTCACCATGCTGGCTGG
>NZ_JADFUD010000119.1:0-10889 GCF_054820065.1 Bradyrhizobium sp. UFLA06-06 | reverse complement strand
GGAATGATGGTCTCGCGACCGATGTAGTAGGTCACATCGGTCAGCCGGAGACCGGGCAGTTTGCCCTGACGGCAGGCGAGCTTCAGCCCTTCGTAAACGGTCGGATATTGCATGAAGCCGTAACGCAGGATGACCCGGATGATGCCCGGGGTGACGTCGTGAACCACAACGCGATCCTCGTCCGAGATGCGCGGGGATTCCTCGATCTGTACCGTGACCAGCAGCACGCGCTGGTGCAGCACGTGGTTGTGCTTGACGAACTGGGTCAAGGCGAGCGGCACGCCGTTAGGGGCGGAGGCGAGGAATATGGCGGTGCCCGGCAGCCGGCTGTGGCACTTGTTGACCGCGGTCTCGATCAGATCTTCTTCCGGCTGACGCAGCTTGCTGCGCGCCGTCTCGACCAGTTTCACGCCGCCGCGCCAGGTCAGCATCAGGAAGGCCACCGCAGCGGCGAGCAGCAGCGGGAACCAGCCGCCTTCGAACAGCTTGGTCGAGTTCGCCGCAAAGAAGATCGCGTCGATCACGAAAAAGAAGCCGTTCACCGCGATCACGATGATCGGCGAATAGCCCCACTGGATCGCGACCAGCGCTGCAAGCAGCGTGGTGATCGCCATCAACAGCGACACCGCAATGCCGTAGGCGCCGGCGAGTGCGTCGGAGCTGCCGAAGACCAGTACGGCGCCGAGTGTCCCGGCGGCGAGCAGCCAGTTCACCAGCGGCACGTAGATCTGCCCGATCGCATCGCTCGTGGTGTGCTCGATGTGCATGCGCGGCAGGAAGCCGAGCTGGATCGATTGCTGGGTCAGCGAGAACACACCCGAGATGATGGCCTGCGAGGCGATCACCGTGGCAATGGTCGCGAGCAGCACGAGCGGGTAGTGCGACCAGTCCGGCGAGAGCTGGAAGAACGGGTTGTCGATCGCGGTCGGGTCGGTGATCAACAGCGCGGCCTGGCCGAAATAGTTCAGCACCAAGGCGGGCAGGCAGACGGCGAACCAGGCGAGCCGGATCGGAAAGCGGCCGAAATGTCCCATGTCGGCGTACATCGCCTCACCGCCGGTCACCGCGAGGAAGGCGGCGCCGAGGATGGCGAAGCTGACGTGAAAATCTTGATGGATCAGGAAATCGAATGCATAGAGCGGGCTCAGCGCAACCAGCACACCGGGCGCCTTGACGATGCCGTGAATGCCGAGCGCTGCCAGCACGGCGAACCAGAACAGCATCACCGGGCCGAAGATCCTCCCGATGAAGCCGGTGCCCTGCTTCTGCATCATGAACAGGCCGATCAGGATGACGACGGTGATCGGCACCACCGCAGGGGTCAGCGAGGGCGCGTCGACCTTGAGGCCCTCGATCGCCGACAGCACCGAGATGGCCGGCGTGATGGCGCCGTCACCATAGAGCAAGGCGGCGCCGATCAGGCCGACCACCAGAAGATGGGCGCGCCAGGTGCCGGGCGCCGCGTTGCGCGCCGAGAGCAGCGCCAAGAGCGCGACGATGCCGCCTTCGCCGCGGTTGTCCGCGCGCAGGATCAGCATCGCGTATTTGATCGAGATGATGAGGATCAGCGCCCACAGGATCAGCGAGACCACGCCGAGCACCGCGCTCTCGGTGAGCGGACCGCCATGGGTGGCGGCCTTGGCGGCTTCCTTCAGGGCGTAGAGGGGGCTGGTGCCGATGTCGCCGTAGACGACCCCGAGGGCACCGAGCGTGACGGCAACCGGGATCGGACTGGACGGGGGGTGGCCAGAAGAAACGATGGCGGGCGTACTCGTCACGGCAATCCCCCGATGTCTTGCGCGCGCCGGGTTATCCGGCCGGGCGCCTTAGACGATAGTCTGCGACGGGACGTCGCAAATTACCATTGGGTTTTGTGTGACGGCCTGACCTTACGCCAGGCTGACGATCGACTTCGCTTGAATGCGCGCTACGGGGTACGGTCGGCGGTGACCAGGCGGGCTTCGCGAACCACCGTCTTGTTGCCGGCGGTGCGCAGGCACGAGGCCTCGAAATTCGGCCAGGCCTGCTGCGAGCAGTCCTTGCCGACCGGGTGGACGTCGAGACGGTCGCTCTTGGCCAGCGGCTGCGGGGTGGAGGCTTCGACCTGCGGCGCAAAGCCCGGCAGCACGGTGAGCGCGGCGGCAATGAACGCGGCAACAGCGATGGCGGAAAGTGCCTTGATCATGACGGTCCCCAGTTGATCGGGCCGCCCGGGCCCGTCGTTTCGTTGTCCAACGTCTACCGGCCGCAAGTTTCCTGGTGTCTTCGCCACCGCGGGAAATGGTTTCGTCGAGGGCCGGTTTTGTTTCGTCCGCCAACGGCCGACGAAACATTCACCCCGTAGACGCTGGCATCCCAGGACTCGTTCACTGGACGACTGGAAATTTGTTTCGAGCAGGCGATGGAACCCGGGCGGCTTGCCGGGGAGAGCCGGGCGGGTTAGGAGGGACCATGTCCCGTATCGCGATCTATCCCGGCTCCTTCGATCCCGTCACCAACGGCCATCTGGACGTGGTGAAACAGGCGGTCTTCCTCTGCGACCGCCTGATCGTCGCCATTGGCGTCCATCCCGGCAAGAAGCCGCTGTTTTCCACCGAGGAACGGCTGGCCATGGTCCATGAGGTGTTCGGCCCCATCGCCCAGCAGGCGGGCTGCGCCTTCGAGAGCGCGACCTATGACAATCTCACGGTCGCGGCGGCGCGTGCGTCCAAGGCCACGCTGATGATTCGCGGCCTGCGCGACGGCACCGATCTCGATTACGAGATGCAGCTGGCCGGCATGAACGAGGCCATGGCGCCGGAGGTGCATACCGTGTTCGTTCCGGCGTCGGTTGCGGTCCGCCCGATCACCGCCACACTGGTGCGCCAAATCGCCCAGATGGGCGGCGACTTCTCTTCATTCGTGCCGTCATCGGTCGCCGCTAGCCTGAAGGCCAAGTTCGCCGGCTGACCCCGGCGGCCTGCCACACCCCGAACGTTAAAGCTCCGGAGTTGCCATGATCCGCATTCTCGCATTCGTTGCCGCGCTGCTCTGCGTCGTGCCCGCGGTCGCGCAGCCGCTGCCGGCCAATCTCGACAAGGCCGATGCGATCGTGATCGACACCACCAAGGGCCGCATCGTCATCAAGCTGCGCACCGACATCGCGCCCAAGCATGCCGAGCGCATCAAGCAGCTGGCGCGCGAGGGCTTCTACAACAACGTGCCGTTCCATCGCGTGATGGACGGCTTCATGGCGCAGACCGGCGACGGCCAGAACTTCAACGGCACCGGCGGCTCGAAATATCCGAACCTGAAGCAGGAATTCTCCCAGGTCCCGTTCAAGCGCGGCATCGTCGGCATGGCCCGGCGCGGCGACAGCGTCGACAGCGCCAATTCGCAGTTCTTCATCATGTTCGCCGACGGATCGAGCCTGAATGGCCAGTACACCGTGATCGGCGAGGTGGTGCAGGGCATGGACGTGGTCGACAAGCTGAAGAAGGCATCTGCGGGCTCGCCTGGCGGAGCCGTCACCGATCCCGACAAGATGGTGAAGGTGCAGGTCGCATCCGACATCAAGTGATCCGCGATGGCGGCGCGCAGCAAACCACGTGCCTGGTTCGCCGCGCCGCTGCTGGTGTGGCTCGCGCTAGGTGGACCTGCGGCGGCCGAGCCGGAGCAACTCAATACGATCAAGGACGTTGTTCTGGCCATCCACCGCTGCTGGCGGCCGCCGCCGGCCGACAAGGCCGGCCCGATCGACATCACCGTCATTGTCAGCTTCAACCGCGAGGGCGCGATCCTCGGACATCCCAGGATCAGCTATGAATCGCAGGAGGCGACCGACAACGACCGGATTGCATACCGGGTCGCGGTGATGGAGACGTTGCAACGCTGTACGCCGTTGCCATTTACCGAGAGCCTGGGCGGCGCGGTCGCCGGCCGTCCATTCGCAATCCCGTTCAGGAATAAGAAGTATCCACCCCGAAGCCAGGAGAAGCGAGCATGGCTGCTACCGAAAATACTCTGATCCTCGAAACCACCCAGGGCCCGGTCACGATCGAGATGCGCCCGGATCTCGCGCCCGGCCACGTCGCGCGGATCAAGGAACTGGTGCGCGAGGGCTTTTACGACGGCATCGTGTTCCATCGCGTGATCGACGGCTTCATGGCGCAGACCGGCTGTCCGCAGGGCACCGGCATGGGCGGCTCCGGCAAGAAGCTGAAGGCCGAATTCAACAAGGAACCGCATGTCCGCGGCACCGCCTCGATGGCCCGCGCCGCCAATCCGGATTCCGGCGACAGCCAGTTCTTCATCTGCTTCGACGACGCCTCGTTCCTCAACGGCCAGTACACCGTCTGGGGCAAGGTCACCGAGGGCATGGAGAACGTCGACAAGATCAAGCGCGGCGAGCCGGTGAAGGATCCGGACAAGATCGTCAAGGCGCGGATGGCTGTCGACGCGGCGTAAGTCAAACACTCCGTCATTCCGGGGCGATGCGCAGCGTCGAACCCGGAATCTCGAGATTCCGGGCTCACGCTTCGCGTGCCCCGGAATGACGGCGCTGAGGTATTAGTCACCGCCATGCGCACCGATCTCTTCGACTTCGAACTCCCCCCGGAAAGCATCGCGCTTCGCCCCGCGAGCCCGCGCGATGCCGCGCGGATGCTGGTGGTGCATCCGGACGGCGTGCTGCGCGACGCCGCGATCGCCGACCTGCCGCAGTGGCTGGAGCCGGGTGATCAGGTCGTCGTCAACGACACCAAGGTGATCGCGGCGCAACTCAAGGGTCGCCGCATCGGACGCGACACCGAGCCGAAGATCGAGGCGACCTTGATCAAGCGGCTCGACGGCTCGCGCTGGCAGGCGCTGGTGAAGCCGGCGAAGAAGCTCAGCCCCGGCGACACCATCCGCTTCGGCAATGAGGGCAGGGTCTGCCTGCTCGGCAATCTCGATGCAGAGGTCGAGGCCAAGGGGCAGGAGGGCGAGGTGACGCTGTCATTCTCGTTCCATGGCCCGGTGCTCGACCAGGCGATCGCCGATGTCGGCGCCACGCCGCTGCCGCCCTACATCGCTTCCAAGCGCACGCCTGACGACCAGGACGTCAGCGACTACCAGACCATGTTCGCCGCCAATGAGGGCGCGGTCGCAGCACCGACGGCGGGGCTGCATTTCACGCCCGCGCTGGAGGCCGCGCTGAAGAACCGCGGCGTCGAGCTGCACCGCCTGACGCTGCATGTCGGGGCAGGGACGTTCCTGCCGGTGAAGACCGAGGAGACCTCGGAGCACAAGATGCATGCCGAATGGGGCTGCATCTCCGCCGAGACCGCTTCCGCCTTGAATGCCGCGCGCGCAAAAGGCGGCCGGATCGTCGCGATCGGCACCACGTCGCTGCGGCTGCTGGAAAGCGCCGCCAATGCCGACGGCGCGATCGAGCCGTTTGCGGCGGAAACCTCGATCTTCATCACGCCGGGCTACCGCTTCCGCGCGGTCGATATTTTGCTGACCAACTTCCATCTGCCGCGCTCGACGCTGTTCATGCTGGTCTCGGCGTTCTCCCGCCTCGAGACGATGCAACGCGCCTACGCCCACGCGATCAGGGATGGCTACCGGTTCTACTCCTACGGTGACGCGTGCCTGCTGTTTCGCGCGCGAGGCTAGCTCCGCAAGCACGGCTGCTTCACCGTCACCCCCGCGCAAAGGCTTCGCCTTTGTCGCTGAGGCGGCCGCTTCTTCAGCGGCCCTCGAAGGGCGACGCCCGACTGGGGCCGATGCATCCTTCGAGACGCCCGCCGCGCGGGCTCCTCCAGCGACAATGGCTGCGCCATTGCGCGGGGATGACGGTTCTTGCATTCACGCCATGGCGCGTTCGGGCAGCAGCTCGGCGATCTGCACCGCGTTGAGGGCGGCGCCCTTGAGCAGCTGATCGGCCGCGACGAACATCGAGATCGAGTGGCCGCTGGGATCGCTGAGATCCTTGCGGATGCGGCCGACCAGCACGTCGTCCTGGCCGGAGGCGTCGATCGGCATCGGGAAGTAGTTCTTGGTGCGATCGTCGACGACCTTGACGCCCGGCGCCCGCGCCATGATCGCGCGCACCTGGTCCTCGGTGATCGGCTTCTCGCATTCGAAGGTGATCGCCTCGCAATGCGCGCGCAGCACCGGCACCCGCACGCAGGTGACGCCGACCGCGATCTTCTCGTCCTCGAAGATCTTGTGGGTCTCCTTGATGACCTTGGTCTCCTCGTCGTTGTAGCCGGTCTGCGGATCAATAGCGGTGTTGTGGCTGAACAGGTTGAAGGCGTAGGGGTGCGGCATCACCTTCGGGGTGTAGACCTGTCCGTTGAGATTGGCGCGGGTCGATTCGACGAGCTCCTCCATCGCGGCTGCGCCGGCGCCGCTCGCGGCCTGGTAGGTCGAGATGATCACGCGCTTGATGCGGTTCTTCTGGTGGATCGGCCACAGCGGCACCAGCGCGGTGATGGCGGCGCAGTTCGGGTTGGCGATGATGCCCTTGTGGTCGCGGATGCGGTTGGCGTTGATCTCGGGGATCACCAGCGGCACGTTCGGATCCATCCGGAACGCCGAGGAATTGTCGACCACGACGGCGCCGGACTTCACCGCAAGCGGCGCGAACTTCCTGGAGATGCCGCTGCCGGCCGAGAACAGCGCGATGTCGACGCCCTCGAAGGCGCGTTCGGTCAGCTCCTCGATCACGACCGGCTTGCCGCGGAAGCTGACGGTCTTGCCAGCCGAGCGGGCGCTCGCCAGCGCCTTCAGCTTGCCGACGCGGAAGCCGCGCTTGTCCATGGTGGCGATGAATTCGGCGCCGACGGCGCCGGTGACGCCGACAATCGCGACGACGGGATCGTTACTCACTTTGTCCTCCATTTCAGTCTCGGTTGAGCATGATCTGATCGGAAAACCGGTTCCCACTTTTCCGGATCATGCTGTTGGGCTGCAGGCAATAAAAAAGCCCCGGACCTTCATCAGGCGGGGCTTCGGGTAGAGATGATGCGGTTCGACCGACTACGCGCGCACGCCTCCCGAGGCCCCGGAGGGCTTGGTGGTTTTGCTGGTGCATTTGGTCGCGGTGATCATGGTTCGGACTTATGCGGGACAGATCGGCGTCCGTCAACGGCTTTTGGGCGAAAACTTGGCGAGGGAAAACTTGGCAAGGGAAGGCTTGGCGAGTCCCGCGCCGGCCTCAGCGCCTGCGCGCGCCGGGCGGTTCGAGGATCACCTCTTTCAGATCGCTGCCGGCGAGCACGACGATGACGAAATTGAGCTTGCCGCGTTCGCGCATCAGGCCACCGCTGATCGCCTTTCCCGAGGTCGTGCGCTCGGCCACCCGCACGGCGTCGGCGAGGCGATGCCGGAGCGCCCTGAGCACGGCGAGGTTGTCACGGTCTTCGGTGCCGAGCGACTTCAGCGGCGCGGCGGCCTCGCCACCCACCACTTCGCCGGTCGCCGCGTCAATGGCGTGGCGCCAGATGCGGTCCTGCTGCATGGTCTTGACCCGGTAGACCGCGGGCTCCGACGCGCCGTCGAAGCTGATGTCGGCGGTGATCGAGCCGGAGTGCAGCGCCTCCGCAATCGCCATCGCCTTGCGCAGCGAGATCTGGGCCGCCTGGAAGCTGTCGAGCTCGCGGCGAACCGCGTGCACGTCGAGCGCGGTGTCGTTGTCCTGCGGGGTGAGCGCCGCGGCCGTTGAGCTCGTGATCGCGTAGGCCGGCGTCGCGAAGGGCAGGGCAATGAGCGCGGTTGCCAGCAGCCGCGTGCCGAATGCCCAATGCCGCAGTGCGTGTAATCGTCCCGTCGTCATGGTCGCATCCGTCGCGTCGAACCGCCCCCCGGGCAGAGAAAGTGCGGCCGACCTTTGTTAGTCAGAGGTCGGCCGCCGAACGTTCAGACGGAGCGATGGCGGCAGCTCCGTCGTGACGATCGAAGTTACAAGGCGACACGAAACCGTTGGGGGGCTGAACTTGGGTTCCGCGTCTCATTGCAACTAAACAATACGGTTTCGTTCTGTTTTCTTCAAGGTTCATCACGACAACGTGTGAGACGATGCAACGATCCTAAAACTGTCAGCGGGCTGGGCGGCGGCGCGCCTTCGTCGCTTCCTTGGCCGTACCGCGAAGCCGGTCCTGCGGCCCGACGGCGCCGGCAAGAAACAGCCGGATCGAGACTTCCATCCGGGTCTCGGCGGTCTTCATGTCGATCGGAATTCCGAATGTCGCCATCCGGTGGGTGTGGCCGACCACCATGTTCAGGAATGTCTCGGCCGCGATCGTGGTGTCCTCTAGGTCGAGGACACCCATGTCGACCAGATGGTCGAAGAAATCCGCCGTGGTGGAAACCGCCTTCGACCAGCCCTCGTCGACGGCAAGCTTGGCGACCTCGGGGAAATTGATCGCTTGCGCGGTCAGGATCCGGCTGAAGGCGATGGAGTCGGCGCTGCAATTCAGCACCAACAACTGGCGGCCGAGCTCGGTCAGCCGTTCCTCGACCGAACCGTCGCAGTTGCCGCCGGTCTGCGCTTCGGCCGCCGCGGCGGCGAGCGGGGCCAGCCAGCGGGCGATCTCGCGGCGGAGCACCGCGGCGAACAGGCCGCGCTTGTCGCCATACTGACCGTAGACGGTGGGCTTGCTGACGCGGGCGGCCTCGGCCACCGCGTCGATCGACGTCGCATCGAAGCCGCGCTCGAGGAACAGGCGGGTGGCGACCTCGATCAGCCGCTGGTCGCGCTCGATCGCGGCGTCCCGCGTCGGCCGGCCGCCGCGTGACTTGATCACGCTGCGCTTGGCCGCTTTGGCCTTGGTTGCCGTCAATCCCATTTGCCCATTCATCTCGTTGTGCGTCGGACGGGTCTGTCCGGTCTATAACCCGCGCGGTGCGGATTCGTCCATTCGGCGGTACCGGGAGCAGGCCGCTCATGGGGGCGTCGTGGTCCAGGCCTGCCCGGCGGCGGCCTTGTCGTATCCGTACTGGTAGAGCGCGCGCATATAAGCGGTGTCGAAGCCCTGCGTTTCCGGCGCCGGATAGTCGCGTTCGATATAGGACAGATGGAAACCCAGCCGGTTGCGCCGGGCGAAGTCATAGGTCGAGAGGATGACGGAGCGCGTCTGCGCCTGCGTGATCGCGGAAATGCTGCGCGAGGCGACGTCGATCGTCGAGTTCGACACCAGCTCGAAGTTGCCTTCGAGCTTCTTGTTGACGAGTATGTAGATGTTCATGCGGCCATTGGCGGCCCAGCCGCGCTCGCGGAACAGCAGCGCGTCCGGCAGCGTCAGCACCGGCGCGGTCACGCCGCCGTCGACATGCATCTCCTGGAAGCGCCGGCCCTGGCCCTCGGCGTCGATCATGATCGGCGGAAACACCAGCGGGATGCTGGCGGAGGCGGCCATCACGTCGCGAAACAGCTGCAGCGCCTCGGGCGTTCCGACGGCGGCGATCCGCCCCATGTCCCAGATCACCGTGCGCTGGGTGTCGAGATCGGTGGTGACGATCAGGAGCTTTCGGCCCTTGGCGTTTTCGCGCGCCACCTCGCTCAGGATGTCCGGCCCGACGTAGCGCGCCACCAGTTCGCGCAGCCGCTTGTTGCCGAACAGGCCGGAGCCGAACAGCACCCGCATCAGGCTCGGATCCTGCAGCAGGCTTTCCGCGATGCCCGAGGTGTAGACCTCCTTCAGCGTGTCGTCGTAGCGCGGGCCAAGGAAGGCAAAGGGCGCAATCAGTCCGCCGGTGCTGACGCCGGAAACAACCGAAAAGGCCGGGCGGTTGCCGGCCGCAGTCCATCCGTTGAGGACGCCCACGCCATAGGCCCCGTCGGCGCCGCCGCCGGAGAGCGCGAGGTAGGTCTTGATCGGGGCGAGGTCGCTCTTCTCGAGCTTGAATTTTGACGCCGGCTCGTCGGCATAGCGGCGCAGCCCGTCGATGTCGAGCACCCGCGCATTGGCGGCATCGGCGGCCGTGTAGGGCATCCGCGGCAGCGAGCTGCAGGCCGCCAGCGCCAAGGCGAGGCCGCACAGCAGGACCGCTTGCCGGATCGTGCGGGCGGCCGTCATCCGAGGGCCGGCGCCGGCGGGCCGGGCGCTAGGGGGTGAGACCATCTCTGCCAGTCACGTTCGCGGATTGACGTCGCTGCGGAAGCCGGTTGCCATATTGTCGTCATAAAACGACACTGTTTCGTTTTGTTTAGCGGGGCGGACGATGCAAGGCAAGCGTCCGGCCGGTTGCCCGTGTTCACGAAGTCGCGCGAGGGCCGTTATCCGACGGGTTGATCGGGCACCGGCGACACGCAATAAGCAGCCGCATGAATCTTCCCAACCATTTCGAGCTGTTGGCAACCGACGGCGCCGCCCGCACCGGGCGCCTGACCACGCCGCACGGCCTCGTGCGGACGCCCGCCTTCATGCCGGTCGGCACCGCGGGCGCGATGAAGGGCATGCATTGGCGCGAGGTGCGCGATGCCGGCGCCGACATCGTGCTCGGCAACACCTATCACTTGATGCTGCGGCCCGGCGCCGAGCGCATTGCCGGGCTTGGCGGCCTGCAGCGCTTCACCGGCTGGGGCGGCCCGATGTTGACGGATTCCGGCGGCTTCCAGGTGATGTCGCTGTCGGAGCTGCGCAAGGTGACCGAGAAGGCCGTGACCTTCCGCTCGCATATCGACGGCACCAAGGTCGAGCTGTCGCCGGAGCGCTCGATCGAGGTGCAGCGGCTGCTCGGCTCCGACATCGCCATGCAGATGGACGAGTGCGTCCGGCTGCCGGCCGAGCGCGCCGACATCGAGCGCGCGATGCAGCTGTCGCTGCGCTGGGCCGAGCGCTCCAAGCGCGCCTTCGAGGCGGCGCCGGACGGCTACATGCTGTTCGGCATCGTGCAGGGCGGCGACGTCCCGGATCTGCGGC
>NZ_JADFUD010000118.1:0-11349 GCF_054820065.1 Bradyrhizobium sp. UFLA06-06 | reverse complement strand
GCGCCAAGGACCCAACGGCTTCCCGCCCACCCTCATCCTGACAGACTTCCAAGACACAGGGACCCATAACCACCGCAGCCTGTTGTTGGAGCGGGCCGTGGCCCCAACGTCGTACAACACCGACATTCGGGGTAATGGGTCCCGGCCTTCGCCGGGACGACGATGTGGTTACACTTCCTTCGCCAACAATGGCTGGAGCGACCGGACGTTAAACTCCCCGCTCCAGCAACACCTTGAAATCCGCCCGCGCACGCTGTGCCTCGGCGCGTGCCGCCTCCGAGGCATCGCCAAGACCAAAGTAGCCGTGAATCAGGCCCTCGCCGGAATGATATGCGACCTGCACGCCGGCCGCCTGCAACGCCTTGGCATAGGCGTGCCCCTCGTCGCGCAGCGGGTCGAACCAGGCTGTGGTGACGACGGCCGGCGCGACACCGGCAAGGCTCTTCGCGCGCAGCGGCGAGACGCGCCAGTCGGCGCCCTCCGCCTTGTCAGCGAGATAGTGCCCGCAGAACCACTGCATCGTCGCGCGCGTCAGGAAGTAGCCGTCCGCATTCTCGGCGCGTGACGGAAACCTGGCGTTCTCGCCCGCATCGGCGAAATTGCCGACCACGTCAGTGACGGGATAGACCAGCAATTGCCCGGCGAGCCTGATGCGGGCGTCGCGGCAGGCCAGCGCGGTGGCGGCGGCGAGATTGCCGCCCGCGGAATCGCCGGCAACGCCGACGCGGGCGAGATCGCCGCCGAATTCGTCGATGCGCGCGACCACGTCACGGATCGCGGCGAACGCATCCTCGAAGGCGCCGGGAAACCGCGTCTCCGGCGGCTGGCGGTAATCGACCGAGATCACCACCGCGCCGGTGTCGATCACGAGGTTGCGGGCCTGGCGGTCATGCGTCTCGAGATCGCCGGCGACCCAGCCGCCGCCGTGGAAGAAAATCACGGTCGGCGCCGTGCCGCGGCCGTTGCGATAGAGCCGCGCGCCGAGCTTGCCGGCGGCGCCCGCGACCGCGATATCGCGCGCCACGTCGACGGGCGGCGGCGGTACCGCCTTGCGCGCCTCGGCCAGCGCGCGGAGCGAATCGCGGCAGCTCTGCGGCGTCATGGTTTCGGGATCGCGCAGCGGCAGCAGCGGGATGATCTTCTCAATAACGGGGTCGAGCGGAAGCGGCATGGGAGTCCTTTAGTTCAAGTGAGCAACGATGGGGCAACTTGCTTCACCTCGCCCCGCTTGCGGGGAGCGACGGGTGAGGGGGAATCTCCACGAGTCGAATGCGCGGACGGAGCCCGTCACCCCAACCGTCTCCCCGCAAGAGCGGGGAGAGGGAGAAGAAAACAGCAGGTGGGATGACTTCGTCAAAACTCTACCTGCTTGGAAAGCGTGCCGGCCTCGATCGCGGATATCTGCAGCGCGATGAAGCGGCTGTAGATGCGGGCCTGCGAGAACGCGCCGCCCGCGAACCAGAGGCCGGGCTGCGGCGTGCGCGTCCACATGTTGCGCAGCTCCTGGGTCGCATCGTCAAAGCCCCAGACCCGGCCGACGCGCCCGGCGACGTCCTCGCCGAACAACCTGCCGACCAGATGGTCCGGGCCCTTGTAGCCGGTAGCGAGCACGAACAGCTCGGCGGCGAGCGACGTGCCGTCCTTCAACGCAAGGCCGGTGGCGGTGACATCAGCGATGTCGGCGGCCTGGATCAGGCGGATCTTGCCGTCGGCGATCAGCTCGGAGCAGCCGACATTGAAGTAGTAGCCGCCGCCGCGGGAACGAAATTTCAGCGGCCAACCGGTGCCGTCCTCGCCGAATTCGAGCCGGAAGCCGGCGCGCTCCAGCCGCGACAGCAGCGGAGCATCGAGCCGCTTCACCTCGTCGGTGATGATCCGGTGCGCGATCTTCATGACCGGCAGCGGCACGCCGGAATTGAGGATGTCGCGCACCTCGATCGGCGGGCCGTCGCCGAGATAGGTCTTGTCGTAGAGCTGCGCGGGCTCGACATTGACCACCATGGTCGGGCTGCGCTGCACCATGGTGACGTCGGCGCCCGCGGCGTGCAGCTCCTGGCAGATGTCATGCGCGCTGGTGCCGGTGCCGAACACGACGACCGAGCGCCCTGCCCATTCGCGCCCGGCCGCGAACGCGCTGGAGTGCAGCACCTTCCCCTCGAAATTCCCGATGCCCTCGATCCGGGGAATGTTCGGTGTGCCGCTGACGCTGGTCGCGAGCACGATGTGCTTCGGATGCAGCGTGCGCGGGCCGCTGGTCCCTTGCAGCGTCACCGTCCAGCGTTGCGCCGTATCGTCATAGCGCGCGCCTTCGAACGAGGTCTCGGTCCAGAAGTCGAGCTCCATGATGTCGACATAGCTCTCCAGCCAGTTTGCGATCTGGTCCTTCGGGATGTAGCCCGGAAAGCTCGGCGGAAACGGCAGGTAGCGGAACAGATTGACCGGCGTCTTGTTGTGCAGCTTGAGGCCGCGATAGCGCAGCCGCCAATTGTCGCCGATGCGCCGCTCGCGATCGACGATCAGGGCATCGAGCCCGATCCGCTTGCACTCGACCGCGGCCGCGATGCCGGCATGGCCGCCGCCGACGATCAGCACGTCGGGCTCTCGGCCGGCATAGGCGCGCGAGGCCTGCCGCTGCTCCAGCCAGTCGGGTGCGGCGAAATCGCGCGCGTGGGATTGCTCGGCGGCGCGATCGGCGCGCGCCTCGCAGATGCGGTTGAAGTCGAGCATCGTGGAGAACGTCCACGCCGCGGAATTTCCGCCCCTCTCATGCAGCAGGCGGACCGCGCCGCTGCCGGGACCATTCGACGTGTCGAAGGTGAAGACGGCCTCGATCACCTCGCGTCCGGCCACCACGGCCCGCTGCGGTATCAAGGCACGGTCGTCGAGACGAAATCCGCTCGCGCCGACCGCTTCAGCGCGCGTCAGCAGTTCGACAACGAGGCGCTGCCGCCCGCTGAAGGTCGCAAACTGCCAGGAAATGCCGAAGATATTGCGCCAGTGGCTCTCGGGCGCAAACAGCGCGGCGAGAGCCTCGGCGGAGCGGCTCGCGAGCGCCGCATCCAACGCGCCGATCCATCGCTCGGCGGCAAGTTCGGGCGCGTCCTCCGTAGCCGGGTTCAGTTTGTCCAGCATGATCGTGCTTTCTCGGGAGCAGTTGCCGTCTATCTGACAACATGCTCCCGAAAAGCACAACCATCATGCCAAGACTCATGCAACGTGTTGCTGCAGCGATTCCGGCTCGGCCTCGGGCTCTTCACTGGCAGGCTCGGCCTGCGGCGCAGGTGCCGCGGCGAGTTCCTTCGCCAGCGCAGTGGCGCCGACATAGTCGGTCTTGCCGGTGCCGAGCAGCGGCACCTTGTCGACGACGCGGATATCGGCCGGCACTGCGAGCTCGGAGGCACCGACGCTCTTGGCCTGGCGCTGCATCGCGGCGCGGTCGGCGTCCTTCTGAGTGGTGAGCAGCACGATGCGTTCGCCCTTGCGCTGATCGGGCAGCGTGACCGCAACCGACATTGCCTGCGGCCAGATCGCAGCCGCGATCGCCTCCACCGCCGACAGCGAAACCATCTCGCCGGCGATCTTGGCAAAGCGCTTGGCACGGCCCTTGATCGCGATGAAGCCCTGCGCGTCGACCGTGACGATGTCGCCGGTGTCGTGCCAGCCTTCAGGCAGCGGCTCCAGCACGCCGGGATTCTCGGCACGGAGATAGCCGAGCATCACGTTCGGGCCCTTCACCGACAGCCGGCCGCCTTCCTCGATGCCGGGCACCGGATCGAGACGGTACTGCATCAGCGGCGAGATCCGGCCGACGGTGCCCTGGCGGTTGGCCATTGGCGTGTTCATCGCCAGCACCGGCGCGGTCTCGGTGACGCCGTAGCCCTCGAGGATGCGGATGCCGTAGCGCTCCATGTAGATCTGCCGCGTGCGCTCCTTCACCGCCTCCGCACCGGCGATGACGAGCCGCAGCGTGCGGAAGTCATAGGCATGCGCCGAGCGGGCGTAGCCGGTCAGGAAGGTGTCGGTGCCGAACAGGATCGTCGCGCCGGTCTGGTAGATCAGCTCGGGCACGATCCGGTAATGCAGCGGCGACGGATACATGAAGATCGGGATGCCGCCGAGGATCGGCATCATCATGCCGCCGGTCAAACCGAACGAGTGGAACACCGGCAGCACGTTGAACACCTTGTCGTTGGCATTGGCATCGACCCGCGCCAGCGCCTGCGCCGCGTTGGCGAGGATGTTGCGATGGGACAGCACGACGCCCTTCGGCGTGCCTTCCGACCCCGAGGTGAACAGGACGACCGCGGGATCGTTGGCCTTGCGGGCGACCCGCGGCGCGATGCCGGCGCGGAAGCCCGCGACCTTGTCGGCGAGGCCGATGCCGGCCCTGACGTCCTCGAGATAGACGACGCGCGCCTGGCCGGCGAGCGCCGCGATCAGCTTGTCGAGCTTGCCCTTCTCGATGAAGGCCTGCGAGGTCAGCACGGTCTTCACCTGCGCCGCCTTCATCGCCGCCAGCACGTTGACCGGACCGGCCGAGAAGTTGAGCATCGCCGGCACGCGGCCGATGGTCTGCAGCGCCATGAACACGACGGCGACGCCGGCCGAGTTCGGCAGCAGCACGCCGACATTCTCGCCGACCGCGGTGCCCTGCTCGAGCTTGCGGCTCAGCACCTGGGCGCCGAGGATCAGCTTGCGATAGGTCAGCTTGGTGCCGAGCGCATCCTCGATGATCGGCTTGCCGGTGTCGCGGTCGCGATAGGCGTGGCCGAGACCCTCGAACAGCGTGTGGTCGAGCATCGCGTTCTGGACCATGGCGTTGATCATCACGTCCTGCAGCGCGGCGCCGGCGGCATTGCGGCGCGCCTTGCCCCTCAGCGACTGGTCGACCGGCAGCTTCACCGGCGGCAGGATCGAGATCGTCACCTTGGGGAACCAGGAGCGCTTGATCTCGCCATTCTTGAGATAGCTGAGATGCGAACGCTGCGCGCCCTCGATGCGGACCGGGACGACGACTGCATCGGCCTTGTCGGCGATCATCGCGGTGCCGTCATAGACTTTCATCAACGAACCCGAGACCGTGATGCGCCCTTCCGGGAAGATCACCACCGGCTCGCCGGCGGCGACCAGCTTGATCAGGTCGCGCGCGGCCAGCGGCTTCGACGGATCCATCGTGTAGTGCTTGATCATCTTCAGGAACGGCTTGGCCCACCACGCCTTGGAGATGCCGGTGTCGACCGCGAAGCTCGCATCGATCGGCAAGGTGGCGTGCAGCAGCGGGCCGTCGACCAGGCTGACATGGTTGGGCGCGATCAGCATCCGCGTGCCCGATGGCGGCAGGTTCTCCATGCCACGCACCTCGACGCGGAACAGCGCCCGGAACAGCAGCGCGCCGAAGTCGCGCACGCCCTCCTTGCCCCACTTGCTCAGCACGAACCAGACGGTGCCGAAGCTCGCGACGGCGAGGCCGAAGAAGATCCAGGCGATCGGCAGACCGATATATTGCAGGGCGCCGACGAACACCGCGCCGGCAACCATGAAGCCGGCCTGCAGGATATTGCCGGCGGCGATGATGCGGGCGCGCTCGGACGGCGCGGTCCAGGCCTGCACGGCGGCAAATGACGGCACCACGAACAGGCCGCCGCCGAACGCGAACAGGAAGAAGTCGGCCAGCATGCGGAAGCCACTGAACGAGGTCGCGAACGCGACCGCGGTGACATCCTTGCCGAGCGAGGTGGTGGCGATCGCCCAGGCGAGGTCGAGGCCGATCACGCCCATCACGATTGCGCCGATCGGCACCAGCGCGAGGTTCGGCCGGACATGGCTCAGCTGCGCGGCGAACAGCGAGCCGGCGGCGATGCCGATCGCGAACACGGCGAGGCACAGCGTGACCACGCCCTCGGTGCCGCCGACGCCCTCCTTGATCAGCGCGGGCAGCAGCGACAGCACGATCGCACCGACCATCCAGAACCAGGACACGATCACCATGCCGTCCCACAGCCGCGGCTCGGCATAGAGCGACTTCAACAGGCGCGCGGTCGAGGTCCAGGGATTTTTGGTGATCGGCAGATCGGGCGCGGACGGCTGCGTCACCGGGATACGCGATGCAAACGCCCAGGACAGCACCGACAGGCCGACCACGGCGGCACAGATCCAGCCCATGTGGCTGGCGCCGGCGACGAACATGCCACCCGCGATGGTGCCGATCAGGATCGCCATGAAGGTTGCGCCCTCGACCAGCGCGTTGCCGGTCGCGAGTTCGGACACCGACAGCTGGTCGGGCAGAACGGCATATTTCACCGGGCCGAACAGCGCCTGTCTCTTATACACATCTGACGCTGCCGACGAACGATGTGTATAAGAGACAGAGCGCCGACAGCACGAAGAACGGAGCGATGAACACCGCCCCCGCAAGCTGGACCAGCGCCGGCCCCTGCTCGTTGGCGACGCCATACAGCAGCATGATGACGAGCGCGTTCTTCAGCACGTTGTCGTTCAACGCCGAGCAGAACTGCGACCAGAACAGCGGCGCGAAGCGGCGGGACGTCATCAATTCCTTGATCATGACCGGTTCCTTGGGTTAGCGCGCACGGCGCTGGCAGGTCTGCGAATTCGGGTGGCCGAGAATGGTGAGCGTGGAGAAAATGACGGAGATGCCGCAGCCTTTAGTCTTTTCCGCAACGTATCGGTTCGAACCGGCGCAAAATCGGTCGCACCGGGACGTCGCGACATTGCCCGCCAGAGATGTACGAGACCTTATCCAGACCTGGGGTTGACCGACGCCGGACGGGCTCGCAGAGGACATGGTGAGCGCTTTGTTGAGGTTTCGCCGACAATTGCCGGGGGCCCGCTTCAGGTCAGTTCACTCAAGCCGCGGAACGGCGACCATCGGCAGTTGCGCGACTTGCAGCGGCCACCGCTCGCAGCCGCTTGGCGCGGCGCGCGCCGATCCGCGCGCCGCTGCTCCAGGACGCCTGCGACGTCGCAGGCACGGGCGATCCGCTCGATCGGCGCGGTCGCCAGATTGAGGACGGCGCGGCCAAAGCCCTTCACGAGCTCGATCGCGTCATCGACAAGGGTGGTAGTCAATTGAAGTGCTAGGGTCTGCATCTGAGTGGCCTCCTATGCCAACTTGAGCAACGCTCAAATTAGTAGTATGAAAATGAACATTGTTCAAGAAGAATCGCGGCGGGATCGAAAAAAACTTCAGCGGCGGGCCCTGCTGATCGAGATCGCGCGCCGGTCAATCGCCACTAAGGGATTGAGATCACTCAAGGTTCGTGATGCCGCCGAGGCCGCCGGCTGCTCCATCGGGAGTGTCTATAATGAGTTCGGCGACTTCGACGGGCTGATCCTGACTGTGAACCGGGAGACCGTTCACACCCTGACCACGCAGCTCAAGGCGGTCCCGGCCGACGATCCGCTGCGCCAGCTGCACGGGCTTGCCGACGCCTATCTCGGCTTCGCCACCGAGCACGCCAATCTGCTGCGCTCGCTGTTCGAGCACCGGATGGAGGACGACCGGCCGTTTCCGGAAGACATCCTCACGATGGTGATGGACGCGTTCGCGCTGATGCATGCGCCGCTCGTCCGGCTGCTGCCCGATCGCGATCCCGACGACATCGCGCTGCTGTCGCGGATGATGTTCTCCGCGGTCCACGGCATCATCTCGCTCGGCCTCGAGGAGCGCATGGTCGCGGTGCCGCCGGAAATGCTGCGCGAGCGGCTCGCCCAGTTCGTCGACACGCATCTGGCGGGATTGGGCGTCACGCGCGGTGCGTAGCTGCGCGCGCACACGCGATCGCGGCCGACGATCTGCATTGGCGACATGCCGTCATCACGAACGATGCGATCAAGTTTGATTGCGGGCGACGTGCCCTGGGTGGGCAAGGGTCCAGAGCGGTTCGAGGAACACGATACTGGTACCTCCCTCGCGGAAGACGAGCTTGAACTCGATCCGTCCATCCGCGGTGATGGAGGCAGAATGCAGTCCCGTATTGCCGTCATAGCGCAACACGTCGTCGAGGACATATCCGGTGAAGCCGCCGGAAAAGCCGGGTCCGGGTACACGGCTGTGCGGCATCGCCGGCCCGTTCACGAGATAGCCGGTCGCGACACCGTCCCGATCGACATTGGTGACGATCATCATGAATTGGCGGTGCGAATTGATCCATCCCTGGTCGCTCACCCACACGCCGAGAAAACGGCGGACATTGTCCGGTACGTCACTTGCCGGCGCGTGAACGCGATAGGCGGGAAGCGGCAGCTGCTTCTCGGCGGCCAGCGCGGTGATCCGCTCGACGTCCTGATCCGGCACGATGCCGTGATCCTGCGGGACAAGCCAGTGCGCCAATTCCGCCAGGGGATGCCACATCCCGTTGGCGATCGGCGGCGCGGATGCGAGTGATGCGAAGGCGATCACCGACAGGCCGGCGATCAGCAACCATCGGGGAAGCGCGGCCAAGCGCGCTGCAATGCCGCGGGGAGCGGACGTCCGGCGCGAGACGTTCTGCGATCCATGATCGTGCGGCGGCGTCAGCGGCCTGGCGTCGAGGCGATAGCCGCGGCGAGACACCGTCTTGATGATGCGGTGGTCATCATCGCGCAGCTTCAGGCGCAGCTCGCGGATACATTGGACGAGCGAGTCGTCCGAAACCGCGACGTTACCCCAGACCGCCTCGTGCAGATCCTGCTTGGATGCCAGCCGCCCGGCATTGCCGGCGAGATAGCCGAGCACCGCGAATGATTTCGGCCTGAGATCGAGATCGACGCCATCCACGCGGGCTACGCCGCGGGCGAGATCAAGCTCAAAGGAATCAAATATCAAAACGGAATCAGTCGCCGGGTCCATAGAGGTCACTCCATGCCCACAGACGGCACCAATCGGGAAAATTTAGCAGGAAATTCGCCGTTCTGTCACTTCTTCATCAGGACTTCCGTGCCGCGAAGCCGATAGTCGCGGATAGCCCGGCATCATTTCCGGGCTCACGGGAGGTTGGCCATGTCGAGCACCCGGTTTGCCATATTGGTCGGGGCTGTTCTGGCGCTTGCGGCGGTGCGACCGGGACACACCCAGACGCAGGACGTCGTAAGGGTCGGGCTGGTGATGCCATTGACCGGCGTTCTGGGGCCGGTCGGCAAACAGGCGGTTGCCGGGGCGCGGCTCTACATGGCGCAACACGGCGACATGGTCGCCGGCCGCAAGATCGAATTGATCGTCCGGGACGATGCCAGCGTGCCCGACAACGCCAAGCGCATCGCGCAGGAGCTGATCGTCAACGACGCGGTCGCGATCCTCGGCGGCGGGCTGACGCCGAGCGTGCTGGCACTCGCGCCGCTAGCCAATGAGAGCAAGACGGCAACCGTCGTCATGGTATCGGGCACCTCGATCGTGACCGAACGGTCGCCTTACTTCGTGCGCACCAGCTGGACGCACGCGCAGCAGGCCAGCGTGCTGGCGGATTGGGCGGCGCGGAACGGATCGAAACGGGTCACCATCATCGCGTCCGACTGGGCACCCGGGCGCGAAGCCGCCGGCGTATTTTCGGCGAGCTTCACCGTGGCCGGCGGAACGATCGTCGAAGCGCTGAAAGTGCCGCTGGCCAACCCCGATTTCGCGCCGTTCCTGCAGCGCGCGCGGGATGGCAATCCCGACACCCTGTTCATTTTTGTCCCGACAAGCCAGGCCGGTATCCTGGCCAAGCAGTTTGTCGAGCGCGGGCTCGACAAGAGCGGGATCAAGCTGATCGGCCCCGGCGACATCGCCGACGACGAGGACCTGCCGGGTATGAGCGATGCGATGATCGGCATGATCACGGCGGGGTTCTACTCCGCCGCGCATCCATCGGACCTGAACCGCGACTATGTCGCCGCCTTCCGCAAGGCCAACGCGAATGTTCGACCGAACTTCATCAGCGTCAGCGCCTATGACGGCATGCATCTGATTTACGAGGCGCTGAAGGTGACCGGCGGCAAGACCAATGGCGATGCGTTGGTCGACGCCATGAAGGGCATGGCCTGGGAAAGCCCGCGCGGCCCGATGTCGATCGACCCGAAGACGCGCGAGGTCGTCCACGACATCTACATTCGCAAGGTCGAGAAGGTCGGCGGCGAGCTCTACAGCGTCGAGCAGGAGACGTTCAGGGCGGTCAAGGATCCCACCAAGGTCGCGAACAGATGAGGGAGGCGGAGTAGCAGCTGATCCGGCTCGGCGTAGGCCTTTGCGGTGTCCCGGCATAGCGGGTGACGGCCGACACCGGACTTGCGTTCAGACCGTCCCTCCCGCCATACGACCGATTTCGAGCCAGGAAAACCAGCCTCGTCCAACACCAGTTCGATGCCTCACGCGCGCGCCCGCGCGATCGTGCCGCCGACGATCTGCATCGCAACGCCGAGCACCCAGCCCGCCATGATGGCCGCGGTCCAGCCGATGTCCGGCTCGCTGCGCAGCACGACGACGCCAACCGAGAAGAACGCGACCATCGTCGCAAGGAAGGTCCCGATCGCGCCGAGCAGCTCCGCCGCGTCGATTTTGCGCATCGAGGCCGAATCCTTCGGATGGAACAGCTTGGGGGGCGTATCGATGCCGAGATAGAAGCCGATCGCGCCGCCCAGCATCATGATGAGCAGGAACGCCTGCGAGGTCAGCGCCGAGACGCTCGAGCCGACATGGATGGCGACAAACAGACCGCTTGCAGCTCCCGCCAAAGCAAGACCGAAGCGCTCAAGGACATGGGCAAATTTTCTGACGTGGCTGCGCATCGCTATGCCTCATCAATGAATTGCGCCGCTATCAGGCTAGGCCTTTTCGCAGCAACGCGAAAGCCGTCACCTCTCACATGGCCGCGACCACGTGACGCTTTGTGCGCCGGTACACACCTATCGCGGCATGGAATGATTAAAGAGCGATCAAAGGTAGCAATCGATCCGGTCCCTGCTACGCTGCGTCATCCGCTTCATTCGTTTCAGCGAGCGTCTTTTAATGCCGAGTCCGAAGATCATTATTCTGTCCGATGGCACCGGCAACGCCGCTTCCAGCGTCTGGCGCACCAATGTCTGGCGGATATTCCAGTCGCTCGATTTGCAGGGCAATACGCAGGCCGCCAAGTATGATGACGGCGTCGGCACGTCGAAATTCATTCCGCTTGCTCTGCTCGGCGGCGCCTTCGGTTACGGTCTCAAGCGCAATATCCTCGACGCCTTCAAGTTCATCTGCCGGAACTACGACCACGAGAACGATTCGAAGATCTACCTGTTCGGATTCAGCCGCGGCGCATTCACCGTGCGCACGCTCGCCGCACTCATCCTCGATCAGGGCCTGATCGTCGCGGACACCGAATCCGAACTGCA
>NZ_JADFUD010000117.1:0-11599 GCF_054820065.1 Bradyrhizobium sp. UFLA06-06 | reverse complement strand
GATCCAAGAGGGCAGCGCGGCTCGACGCGGTGAGCAGCAGCTCCGGCAGGACCGCCAGTCTGCCTCTATGTTGACTATTTAGTCAACATAGAGTACAACCTGGATGACGCGGCGGCACCAGTTGCGGTCGGCTTTTCCATCTAAGGCGATATGCGAAAGGTTGGGCCGGTGCCCGCCGACGCTAGGCGAAACCAGGTTGTTTTGAAGACAGGAGAACTAGATGGCTACGGCAAGGCACGCTCGCTCGAAGGAGCTTGAATCGGCTTCATTGGAGCAGATCATGGATCGCTACGTCGCGCGTTATGCCGACCGCCGCGCGGATTGGGCGGCATTCGAAGACGCCAAGATCGAAGGCTTCAAGCGCGCGCAACACCGCTTCATCGGCGCTGGCGGCTCGGGCAAGCACAACGACGTCTCGGCGATCCCGCCCGGGAATTTCACTCTTTCGATCATGTTCGTCCCTCCCGGGCAGGGCAATGCCGCTCATACCCATGAGGTCGAAGAAGTATTCTTTGTCCTGCAGGGGCACCTCGACGTCTTCGTGCAGGACGAAGATGGCCGCAAGATCAGCAAACGCCTGGGTCCATGGGAATGCATTTCCTGTCCGGCCGGTGTGATCCACGGCTACGACAACAACAGTCTCGAGCCCGTCTACTTCCAGGTCATGCTCGGTCGCGCCAAGCCCGAAACGATGGGGTACGCGGATGATGAACTCTACAAGCGCCGCGATGAGCACTTGAAGGCGTCGTAGGAAGCCAGTTTCTCCCGAGCGCCTGAGCCTTTCTGTGACGGAGGGGATGGCGCTAAACTCGGGCCGGCGGATCACGCAAGGATCAGGCCGGCCCGCTTTTTGATAGTTTGGATCAAGCTGTACGGCGCCAGCACGGATGTTTTCGGATTGGACGGCAAGGTCGCTGATCGAATCGAAGCCGAAATCTCGCCGAACGCGCCGCGCGCCACAAACGAGTGATTGTTGCCGTCGGCGGCAGGATCGACAATCAAGCGCACTTTCGTTTTCTCGAAGCCGAGCCCGGCCAGCGCCAGTGCCGCGACGACGTTGGCATTCTGCGGAAACTGAAGCGCAGCCGTTCGTGCATCGGATTCGAAAAACGCGGTCGCCTGCCTGACGGAGATCAAATCGATCAATTGCTCCGCCCGGGTACCCTTCCAAGCCTGCGGCGCCTTGCGGCCGGAATATTCCACCGAATCGAGGCCGGCTTCACGAGCGGCGCTGACCGCATCGATGCCGCCGAGTGCGCCGCCTGGTATCAGCAGGCGGCCGCCTCCATCCGCTGCTGCCTTTCGCAGCGCATGCTCAAGTACCGAATCTGCCAACGCGCCGACTGAAGCGACCAGAAGATCCGTTCCATGCCGGAGGATGGCTTCGCCAACCTCGCGCAAGCTCCCGTGACCCGCGCACTCGACCACCAGTTCGGGGCTGGTTGCCAGGAGAGCTTCAAGGCTGTCGACGACGGGAACTGAACACGCTTCGGGGCGTGGGAGCGAAAACGCCGCGCTCACCTCGATGGACGGATCGGCTTGCAGATGCTCGATGATAAAGCTTCCGATCGCCCCGAAACCAATGACCGCAACCCTCATGATGGCCTCCAATCCCGGACGATTACGCATTTCCAAATCATGTTGACTATATAGTCAACATAGTGTCAAGCTTTCGGCTTCTGCACGCAAGCCGTTCGGAAAACTCCGCGCGATCGAGGTCGCGCTCTGGGCGGCTTCACTCAAACGGGAAGAAAAAGATGACCACGACTGATGTCGGTACCTCGGCTTCGACGGCAGCGTCCGCAATGGATCAGCTATTCCCTGTGAGAAACCCTTACAGCGGCGGCGTGGCTTTCAACGTACGACCTGGCGGTCCGGCTCGGCTCGCGAGCAGTGTGCGGGTAGCGAAAACGGCGTTCCGGACGTATCTCAGGACTCCCGCCCATCAACGCGCCGCATGGCTCAGCGGGGCCGCAGCTGCAATGGAGAGCGTGGCCGTCGACCTCGTCGAGATGACCATCGCTCATATCGGCAAACCCCGTAAGGCAGCCGAAATGGAGGTCAAACGCAGTGTCGCGTTTGTCCGCGCCTGTGCGACGCATTTGCACAGCTTGAAAGGCGAGCTGGTGCCGGTCGACATGGTGCCCAACGGCGCGGGGTTGTTCGGCTTTACTCGTCGCGTGCCGTATGGCGTGGTGGCTGCGGTCACGCCGTTTAACGCGCCCTCGAACCTCCTGGTCCAAAAGCTTGCTCCCGCGCTGATTACCGGCAACGCGGTCATCATCAAGCCATGCCTGGAAGGCACGGAGATCGCTGGAGCAATCGCCAAGGCTTTCATCGCCGGTGGCGTTCCGGAGGGGCTGGTGCAAGTCCTTCCCGGTGATCGCGAGGAGGCGCTTGGCTTGGCCGCTCACTCCGATGTCGATGTCGTCACCTTGACCGGAGGCACTGCCGCAGGGGATGCGCTGGCCCGGGCAGCCGGCGCGAAGCGATTTATCGGCGAGCTGGGTGGAAACTCACCAAACATCGTTCTTGCCGATGCCGATCTCGAAGATGCGGTGAAGCGCATCGTTCCGTCGTCGTTCGAGGCGAGCGGTCAGCAATGTATCTCGACGCAGCGCATCATTGTGGAAGCGTCAGTATTCGACGCATTCCTTCGACGCTTCATTGATGCGGCAAAGCGCCTCAAAGTGGGCGACCCGACGCTACCTGACACCGATCTCGGTCCAGTCGTCTCGTCGCGCGCAGCGGCCAGGATCATCGCGATGATCGATGACGCGCGTGGTCGCGGTTGTCGGGTCGAGACCTGCGGTGAAGTGGTTGATTGCATAATTCCGCCGACGATCGTGGTTGATCCGCCCGTAGGCACCCGGTTGATCAGGGAAGAGGTATTCGGACCCGTCGTTGTGGTGATGCGCGCCAGCGATATCGATGATGCGATCCGCATAGCGAACGATTGTGAGTTCGGTCTGCAGGGATCGTGCTTTACGTCAAGCCTCGCGAACGCGTTGCGGATGTCCGACGAAGTCCACGTCGGCTCACTCTGGATCAACGAAGCGAGCCGCTTCCGGCTCGACAATTATCCCTTTGGCGGCGTCGGTCGATCCGGAGTTGGACGCGAGGGGCTGCCCTACGCGTTCGAGGAATACACGCAGCCGAAATTCACCGGCATTCGGCTGCCTTGAGCAGATCGCGATCGGGCTCCGGCAGAGGCAGAAGCCCGGGGACCAGGTGAACGCCCTCCGAAAGGGGGCCGTGACGCGATCTTGCATCAGGCGAGTTGAACCGAGGTCGCGTCGCACGTTTCAGCGATAAAGTCGAGGCAGGCCTGGCCCAGAACGTCCTCGGCGGTGTCGAAGTGCGCGATGATCGACGTGTGATTGTGGCCCTTCATCCAGGCGAACGGCGGTGCATGCCCCTTCGCTGCCCCCAGTCGGTGGGCAAGCTCGAAGCAGTATACGTCGATCAGCGGATTTTCGAACTCGGAGCACGCGACGAAGGTTGGCGGACTAGAACTATCGACATGCGAAACGGGCGAGACATCGTCATAGGTCGAAACGTCGGGCCCGTAATATTCGGCGACACGCCTGGCATTGGGGTTGTCCGCTCTCGCATCCGCCCGTACGCGGCCGCTGATGATCAGAACGCCCGCGAGGCCGTGTCCAGTCGCGGGCTGATGCCGTCTATCATAGGCATAACTTCCGACATGAGCGCCGCCGGCGGAGTGTCCCATCAGGAATATCCGATTGGGGTCGACACCCAGGTTTGCCGCGTTGTTCCGCATCCAATGCACGATGGCCGCGATGTCCCGGGTGGCTTCGGGATACCGCGCGTCGGGCGCCAGGCGATATCCGGCGTTGATGCCGACGATCCCGTGGCGCGCGAAGTAATAGAGTACGTTCGCGTATATCTCCGTGCTGCGATGGCGGCTACCCTCGGTGAACGCGCCGCCATGGACAAAAATCAGACCGGGCCGCGTTGCGGAACTGCCGTCAGCCGGTTGGAATACCTCGAACGCCTGGCGTTCGTGCGTTCCATATCTCACCGTCTCGGCCCGGATTCCGTCTTTCGGTGAAGACTTCAACACCCGGCTGAACTCCTCCACCATCAGCCTCACATGGCCCTTGGTGTCGCTCGCCCACTTTGGGCCAATCTCGGCCATCAGGACGCGGAGATCGGAAGGGATCTCGGGCCGCTTGGTCATCAGTCGACGTACCATCGTGTGTCTTCGCTGGTTCGCCAGTTACAGCTTGAGCAGTCGTCTGGCGTTATTGCCGACCAATTTACGCTTGTCGTCGATCGAAAGCTGAAGTTCTCGGATCCAGTTCATTCCATCCTTATTGTCGACGTAAGGGTAATCCACGGCGAACATGATGCGGTCGATGCCGAGCTCGAGCATGGTGCAGGTCAACGCCGGCGTCGAGAAGAAGCCGCTGCAGGTCACGTGGAAATGCTGGCTGAACTGCCTACGGAAGCCCAAGCCTTCCTGACCGGGGCGGGCCAAGGCCTGGTCAATGCGCCAGAGCAAGAACGGCAAGGTCTCGCCAAAGTGGCCGAGGATGATCTGCAGCTTTGGATACTTTTCCAACGCACGGCTCAACACGAGCCGAATCGCCGCGGTCGCCGTTTCAACGGTAAATCCCCAAGCCGGCCGGATCACCGTGGGAAAATCGCGCGCATAGTCCTCGTAATAATACTTGGTGACCTCGGAATGTGGCACCGACGGATGCAGATAGATCGGCACATCGAGCTTCTCGGCGACCTCAAAGATTGGCCAGAAGCGTTTGTCGTCGATGAACAGGCCGTTGGTTAGCCCGTGGATCATTGCGCCCTTGAACTTGAGGTCATTAACGCAGCGTTCGAGTTCCCGCGCCGCCTGCTCGGGCACCGGTGTCGGCAGAGCAGCAAACGCGGAAAATCGACCGGAATGTCTGGCGCACGCCTCCGCAAGGCGATCATTGACTCGTTTCGTCAAGTCGACCGCGATCTCAGGCCGCAGCTTTTGGGCTGCCGGCGCTCCATGGGAGAGCACCTGGACGTCGATTCCCGCCTCGTCCATCGCGCGCAGCCTGGTGTCGCCGATCTCGGTAAGCTGATCGGCCACATGAGAGTTGTTCTCGCCGGCTGGGAAATGCCGCGCCATCTCGGGGTCCCAATAGTGTTCCTCGATGGCGATCACTGGTGTATCGTTGAACATGGCGAATGCCTCTTTTCGTACCTCTGGCCGGCGCTGGCTCCGGTGAGGTCGATCCACGGGCCGTGTGCGGCTGCGTCCAAAGCCTATTCGCTTGTTGACTATATAGTCAACATAAGACATAGTCCGGTCACGCCGTGAAGCGCTGATCCGGCGATGGCTGGGCCGAGCGAATTGCGAGCGCTCCTTTTCGTTCTTATTGGGTCGCGATGCAGACCGTAAGTCGGCCCATCGCGCATTGGTGGAGACAGAATGAAGCCGCCCGCTTTCGAATATGCCGCGCCCTCGACACTGGCTGAGGCCGTCAGCCTTCTCGCTTCGCGCAACGGAAATGCCAAGGTGATTTCCGGCGGTCAGAGCCTGATGCCGATGCTCGCATATCGTCTGGCTGCTCCTGAGCTGCTCGTGGATTTGAGGCACCTGAAAGACCTCGCTGCGATCCGGATCGAGGCGGACGGCGTCCGGCTGGGTGCAAAAGTGAGGTGGTGCGATATCGAAAATGACCGGCGGCTCGCGGTCAGCCATCCGCTGCTCGCCGAAGCCATCAAGCACGTTGCCCACTACCAGATCCGCAATCGCGGCACCGTGGGCGGTTCGGTGGCGCATGCCGATCCATCGGCCGAGATGCCCGGCGTCGCCCTGACTTGCGATGCGCGCATGACGATCGTCAGCCCCGCCGGCACGCGCGTCGAGGCGGCGGCGGATTTCTTCACCGGTCCGCTGGAGACCAGCCTTGAGCCGGACGAAATTCTCACCGAGGTGCATTTGCCGGCGTGGCCGGCGGCACGACGGTGGGCATTTCTCGAATTTGCGCGCCGCAAGGGCGATTTCGCGATGGCTGGCGTTGCTCTTCATTACGATCTCGATGGCGGCGGCCGCATCACCGATGCGCATATCGGCGCGATTGGGATCGCCGACCGGCCAATCCGGCTCGCCGAAGTCGAAGCGGTACTAAATGGCAATCAGCTGACCGATAAGTTGATTGCGATGGCTTCGGCAAAGGCACGGCAAACCGTCGATCCGCCGAGCGACATTCATGCGCCTGGCGCATACCGTGCAGCCCTTGTCGCGACGCTGCTCAGTCGCGGTTTAAAGAAGTCGGCCGTTTAGGAGTTTTAGATGAAGATCGAATTCAGCCTCAACGGAAAACCCGTCAGTGCCGACGTTGAACCGCGTACCACGCTTGCCGATTGCATCCGGGACGATCTTGGCCAAACCGGTACCCACTTGGCATGCGAGCACGGCGTCTGCGGCGCTTGCACGGTGCTGGTGAACGATGAGGCCGTCCGCTCCTGCCTTATGCTCGCAGTCCAGGCACAGGGCGAGCGAGTTGTAACGGTCGAGGGGCTTTCCGGAGATGAACTGACGCCATTGCAGACCGCGTTCCGCAAGCATCACGGATTGCAGTGTGGCTTCTGTACGCCGGGCTTCATCACCACGGCGCATGCGCTGTTGAGCCATGAGCCGTATGCGGACGAGGAGCGGATACGAGAAGTGCTTTCAGGCAACCTCTGCCGATGCTCGGGATATGTCCCGATCATCGAGGCCGTGCTCGAAGCGCGCAGTTCTTACCAGGTTCCCGGGAGCAAGTGATGAAGGCCTCCAACTCGTATATTGGCCGCCCGATGGAGCGGGTCGAAGACTTGCGCCTGCTTCGCGGCAGGGGCACGTACGTCGCAGACGTCAACCGGCCGAACCAGCTTTATGCGGTGATCTTGCGGAGTTCGACGGCACACGGCCTGATCAAATCGATCGATAGCAGCGCGGCGCTCGCGCTGCCGGGGGTACATCGCGTACTGACCGGCAAGGATCTGGGTGACAACGTTCCGCGGATTCCGCTGCGCTTGCAGCCGTTGCCGCAGCTCGAAACGTTTCATCAGCCGGTGATCGCCGATGGCAAAGTTCGCTATGTCGGTGAGCCTGTCGCGGTCGTGATTGCCGACAGCGCGGCGATGGCTGAGGATGCGCTGGAGCATATCGTTTTGGATATCGAGCCGCTGCCAGCCGTGGCCAATCGCGAGCATGCCGAAGCCAAGCGATCCGTATTGTTCGAAGATCATGGTTCCAACGTCGCGATCACCTGGAAGGCGTTTCGCGGCGATGCCGACGATGCGTTCAAGAACGCGGACTACATCCGCCGGGAGACGTTCAAGGTCCAACGCCACGCCGCAATGTTCATGGAGCCGCGAGGCTTCGTGGCCGAATGGGATGCGGTGGCCGGGAAACTGACGGTGTGGGGCGCGGCAAAGACTGCCTGGCATAACCGCCGCACGCTTGCCGCCCAGCTCGACCTGCCGATCGAGGCGGTGGATCTCATCGAAGTCGATGTCGGTGGCGGCTTTGGTTCGCGTGGCGAGTTCTACCCGGAAGACTACCTCATCCCTGCAGCCGCGCGCATCGTAGGCCGTCCGGTGAAATGGACTGAGGATCGCCGCGAACACCTCATGAGCGCCAACCACGCGCGCGATATGGAATGCGACGTCGAATTCGCGACGACGCGTGACGGTCGCTTCATAGGCCTGCGTGGACAAATCTGGTCGGATATCGGCGCCTACGTGCGCACCAACGGATCGGTCGGTCCACGGAATATCGCGCAATATATGTGTGGTCCATACTGCATGGAGCATGTCGACCTGAAGAGCTCGATGCTGACCACCAACAAGACGCCGTGCGGTACCTATCGCGGCCCAGGGCGCTACGAGACCGATTTCGTCCGCGAACGCATGATCGATCTGGCCGCCCAGGACTTGAAGATCGATCGGATCGAACTGCGTCGTCGCAATCTGGTGGCCGACGCGCAAATGCCTTATCCGTTGCCTTCGATCACGCCGTACGACAGCTCGACCGAGCTCGATAGCGGCGATTATCACACCGTTTTTGACCGCTGCTTGAAAGAGTTCGACTGGGAAGAAAAGAAAAAGCTGAGCGGCAAGCTGATCGACGGTTACTACCACGGTATCGCGATCGGCAGCTTCATCGAGGGTGGCGCGGCGGGGCCGAAGGAAGAAGTGCGTCTGGTGCTGGAGACTGACGGTGCGCTGTCGGTGTATATGGGATCATCCTCGGTGGGGCAGGGCCTGGAAACCATCATGGCCCAGATCGCGGCCGACGCGATGGAGATGCCTTACCACAAGATAACGATCCTCCATGGATCGACCGCCTATGTAAAAGATGGTTACGGGGCGTATCACTCTCGCTCGACCGTGATGGGCGGCTCGGCCATTCTGTTGGGCGCCGAAAAACTCAAGGAGCTGATCAGGAAAACGGCAGCGGAGCGGCTCGGCTGCAAGCCGGAGGAAGTGATCGTCGATAGCGAACGCGCCAGCTTCGATGGGAACCAGCTTTCGTTTGCGGATCTGTCGGAAGCCCCCCTCGAGGTCGAGGCCGAATTCCTCAATAAAAAATATACCTGGGCTTATGGCACACAAGCTGCGCACGTCGCCGTCGATCCAGGCACGGGTCATGTCAAGGTGATGGAGGTCATGTCGGTCGAGGATGTTGGCCGCATGATAAATCCGCTGACCCTGCACGGTCAGGCTATCGGTTCGATGGTTCAAGGCCTCGGCGGCGCCTTCCTCGAGCACTTGGTGTATGACGACGAAGGACAGCTCCTGACGGGCTCTTTTGCCGACTATCTGCTGCCCACCGCCTCGGACTTTCCGAAACTGGATTCGGTGACGCTTGAGCTCAGGCCGTGCCCGAACAACCCGCTCGGTGCCAAGGGCGCCGGCGAGGGTGGGCTTATTCCGGTGGGGGGGCTTATGGCCAACGCGGTGGCGGACGCGCTGTCCCATCTCAATGTTCAACCGATGCAGCTGCCGCTGTCGCCGCCGCGGATCTGGCAACTGGTCGAGGAGGCGGAGGCATCGCACGCTAAAACCTAGTCATTTTGCATTTGATTTTCGGGTGCGGTTGCGCTCTGTTCGTGCAGCAAAATGGGAGCGTCCCCAGCCTGAGCGTCGGTGAATGCAAAGGCCGTTGGCGAAATGAATGCTTCCAAGGTATTGCTCTTGTAGACGAAGGGAGCCGCGTCTTGGCGCGTCGTAGCAGTGATCCGGCTCGCGTACGCGAGAAGATCTTGAAGCTGGCGATCGAAGAATTCGCTCGCATCGGGTTCGAGGGCGCGCGGGTTGACCGTATCGCGGAGCGATGCGGCCTCAGCAAGAACATGCTGTATTACTACTTCAAATCCAAAGAGGGCTTGTTTGTTGCCGCTCTTGAGCGAATGTACGAGGATTTTCGTAATCAACAGCGCGACCTTTCCGTGCGCGCGAGTGATCCTGTGCTCGCGCTGAAGCAGCTGATCGAGCACACTTTCGTTGCGCTCGAGAGCAATCCGAATGCGATCCGCCTCCTGAACGAAGAGAACAAGCACCGCGGAAAGTATATTCGCAAGTCGAAGCGGATCCGGGAGCTCTACAATCCGCTCGTTGAAACTCTCAGTTTCGTCCTGGAACGCGGCAGTCGAGATGGAATCTTTCGCTCCGGTTTGGACCCCGCAGTCGTGTATCTGACACTCTCGTCGCTGTGCTATCATTACCTCTCCAACCAATACACGCTGGAAAATGCGCTCAATAAGGACTTGAGCTCAGCATCGTCGCGAGAACATTGGCTCAAGCACGTTACGAATCTCGTCCTGCAGTATTGCGTGTTGGATCCCGGCGCGGCGTTAGAACGGAAATCAAACGTCAAAGCGCTCGCAGAGACCCCTGGCTAAGCATTCGTTTCACCCTGTTCGAAGGAAGATGAGCTGCTTCTTACAAGGCATTTCATGATCGTGCATCAAGCGAGACGCTTGAAAAGAGTGCAGCTGGCAGGGTCTACGTAGAGGTCCATCTCGGTCTAAGGCCCTCGATCCGCTCGCCAAGATCTGCTCTTGAGCGGAACCAGCGAACTGTGGCGCGCCAGCTCGCCCGCAGCAGATCACCATGCTGGCAACATTGGAAGTTGAAGCTGCCCAACCGCCAGAGCGCAAGGCGAGGGCATTCCGGATGCCTCTTGCGGCAAACTCGAATGTACGTGCGATCACTGGCGGCGACCGGCTCCACGAGCATCTCAACATAAGCGCGCGATCGGGCGATCCTGTCGCGATCAAGGCAGCCCAAATTTCACGCTGGACAAATTCAAAAATTCAGTTAACTGAATAGTCAACAGAAATAGAAAGCGGCGCATGTGGCGCCTTGGCGTAGTTCTTGCTCCCCTCGAGAGCGACTGTCAGCCCTGTGGGAAGGAAACAATGATTGCTTTGAAAGTTAAGGTGGAGGGTGGCGCATATGGCGCTCTGGTTCCGAACGCTGGCGGATCGAAACCGCCGATGATTCACATCGCTGGTCTTGAGAAATGGTTCAGGACGCGTTCCGGCGAAACCGTAAACGCGCTCACAAACGTCGATCTCGATATCCAGGAGAACGAGTTCATTTCGGTGGTTGGTCCGAGTGGGTGCGGCAAGACGACGCTGCTACGCATCCTCGCGGGTCTCGAAGGCGCATCGTCAGGCGTCATTCAATGCGACCAGACACAGATCACTGGGCCGCGCCCGGACGTCGGCGTGGTGTTCCAGCAAGCGACGCTCCTGCCATGGAACACCGTATTGGCCAATGTCCTGTTGTCGGCACACCTCAAGAGCGATCGATCGGAAGCGACGGTAAGGCGCGCCGAGCGCCTGCTGGCATTCATGGGGCTGAAGGACTTCGCGCAGAAGTACCCCTTCGAACTGTCCGGCGGCATGCAGCAACGTGTCTCGATCTGCCGGGCATTGATGCGCGAGCCGCGGATCCTGCTGATGGATGAGCCGTTCGGCGCGCTCGATGCAATGACGCGCGAAGCGATGAACATGGAATTGATGCGGGTCTGGTCCGAAGAAAAGAAGACCGTCATCTTCATCACTCACAGCATCCCGGAGGCGGTACTGCTCGGCGACCGTGTCGTGGTCATGTCGCCGCGACCGGGCCGGATATCCGAGATCATCGACGTCGACGTTGGCCGGCCGCGTACGCTGCAGACAATGGCAACTCCACGCTTCGGAGAGATCTGCGATCACATCCGGAATATCTTCGGAGCACAATCCTTGACGACGACATCGCTATGAGCAGTCCAATGACCCCATCGCGAGCCCACCTGTTGCAGTCAATCGCCGTCGCCGTAGCGGTGATCGCATTCTGGGAAGGCGTTTGCCGCCTATTCGCGGTCTCGCCCATCGTGCTTCCCGCCCCGAGCTCGATAGTGTTCAGGCTGTATGCGCTGGTCACGAGCGGAATGATCTGGCCGCATCTCTGGGCAACGTTGGTCGAGGTCCTGAGCGGCTTTGTGCTCGGCTGCGCCGCAGGCTTGATTATCGGTGCGATGATCTCGCTCATTCCGGTTTTTGAGCGACTGGTCTACCCCTATCTCGTCGCGCTGCAATCC
>NZ_JADFUD010000116.1:0-12360 GCF_054820065.1 Bradyrhizobium sp. UFLA06-06 | reverse complement strand
GGGGCGGTCCTTCAGAGCCGATCAGCAGGCATCATGGCCGGGCAGTCGCATTTTTACTCAGTCCCACAAGGTTAGAGCGCGCTCGTCGACCGCAACGTTAATATTGAGGTGTGAGCCAGAGCGCGTCAGGAGGTATGGCTGAGGCTGACTCGCTGGCCAATGAGCCGGCCCGCCTTTTGGCCAATGCTTTGCCGCGGCGCCTGCCACGATGTCGTGCTGGTTAAATGTTATCGGATGCGCAGCATCAAATCGAATGATGACCGCCCCCTAGCTGATTAACCTCGGGCTGAGGCTTAGGGGAGCCATACGAGACTCCAAAGCTCGGTTGGGCCAACGGAAGCCATCGATTTCTGTGTCCGAGCCGAAAATCCAAACGAGGCTCGCAAGACGCCGCTAGCATTGTGGTGTCTGGCGCATTCACCGAAGACCGCTGGCCGGTTGAATGCCCAGTGTCGGTTCACCGACAGTTGGGATCGCGTCAGGCGCGAGGCTCTCGGCCAATCTGGGTCTCGAGGGTTGATTGAGGCTGTGGATCGAAGATATCGCCGATCCTATCATCGTCATTATTCCACGGGCTCATTTCTTCGTGTTCGCGCCCCGACCAGCCTATTGGTAGGCGTTATTCAGGTCCGTTGAGAACAAGTCGCGCGTCGAAGTATTCGCAATCACCGGCAGCGAATTGCCGAGAAGGCAAGAGTGACGGTATCCAAAGCCGAAGTGAGTTCTTACCAATCGTAAAACTTGATCGTTCCATCACGATAACGCATCAAATGCTGAACAGTCATGTGGGTGCAACCATAAATCGTCACAACCCTGCGGTTTCCTTGCACCAGCATTCGGAACATGCGGGGAAATAGTGCGATGTCAGCTGCCGACTGGAGATCAGAGAGCGCATACCACGAAGTCAAGCAGGCAGAAGCGGCCGACATAGCCTGGGAATGGCTACGCCGCGACCACGAGTATCAAAAAGACTTCAGGGCCCTGCTCAGCAGCAAACAGTCCAGCGCGACGGATCACTTCCGGCGGAAGTGGGGACTGACGTTTTCCGGCTGATCCGCAAAAGACTTTCGACAAACAGGCTGTTTTCTGGTCGCCTGAGGCGCTGTCGACCGTGCTGATCGTCCGCACGGCGGTCAGCTCGATCGTGTCTAAGCCGTGTGAGCTTGATTTCACCAATCTGGCAGGCAGCGAGTTGCGTGAAGCGCCGGACGGATGGCATGCGATCGTACCGCTCGGTGATGCGAAGCATCGGCTTTGGCTAACAGAACTGCCGCCGAGTGGATCAATGGTCGCCTTCGACTTGCCACTCGACCGCAACTTAGGCCTCCGCTTGCAAGCTGCACATCGTTTTTGGTTGGCACTCGAACAGCGTCCCGTTGGATCGTCCCCTCTTGCTCGATCAATCGGAACTCGGAACCGGCACATTCTCGCTTTGCGTGCAGTGGATGGGTGGCTGGAAGGTAACAGCTACCGCAACATCGCGCAGGGCCTTTTTGGCAAGGCTCGCATTCCCGACCGAGGTTGGAAAACGCATGATCTGCGCAGCCGGACCATTCGCCTGGTTAAGATGGGGCTGCGCCTCATGCGGGGCGGCTATCGTGAGTTGCTCCGTTACAAGAGCAAAGACAAGCACACGACTCCTGAGCGCTAGTCCAAATCACGCGTGCGCGTAAGTTCAATCGAATCAAAGTTGAAGCGTACGCTCGACATCAATAGTAGATCGGATCGTAAAGCACGGCTGGCGGCTGAGCCGGTCAATTTTGCCCGTCAGTTTGGCGTACCGTGAAGGCTCAAGTCGTGAGCTGTCCCGTTAGCGGCTAGCGCAAGTACAGTCTACAGAAGAAGGTTATAAGCCGCGGCGGTTGATCGTCGAAATATCGCGGCGACTAGGTTTTCTTCGTTCGATGCGGATGCGTGCTGATGCAGCAGGGCAGACCACGCCAGCCAAGCGCCCGCGCAGCGATAGATCAACGTTCATCGCTTGACAATTGATGATGTGTTTCTGTCATCTCAATCAATTGCTCGAAATGGTAGGTGACGCTAATAGAAAAGCGGGACATCTCCGGGTCTGGAGCTGAGCGGGCTAAGCCGATCTGCGCTTTGACTCAACGCCGTGCCGTGTGCAGAAGCGAGAGCAAAGCATCAGGCCGTCCTGAAACTTCTCTTCTGATACTAGTATGTGAGTTCGCCGTAGCGGAGCGCATGACCCGCTGAGTTGAGTTAAGCGTACTACTAGGCCTGGGTTCGGCGCTGTGGCGCTCATGGATTGGTGCGAAAATCGAGTTCAATTGCACGCGTTACCTCGATGATACTCTCAGGATGGCCGCCGTTCTCGAAGAGGGCATATCTCAGAGCTTGGGTGCGGCTGATAAACAAGCCGCCAAATGCGCCCCGTTGTTCGCGGGCGACCCAGTTACCGGCCCGATCTCGGCCAACGAGAACGATCCGTGGGGCGGAATCACGCGAATGGGACTCGACAGGCGACTTATATCCCAGGCGAGAGGGAGGATGGAATGACATCAAAGATCATCTTCGTCGCGGTCCGCATAGCCTGTTGCGTTTAGGTGCGAGCCGAGCACCGAGCCGGTAGATTACATCAATTGCGAACGGCGCTCTCCTATCAGTTCTAGCAGAATGGGAGATTCGCGGTAATGCGCGGCCAGAGCGCGCTGACGCTCAAAAGTAGCACATGGCCTAGTTGTTGGTCCGTAGGATGTTGGCGTCACAACTGCAGACGTCGCCATCGATGCGGAAGAACTTCGGTTTTCCCCGGTCTCCTCTAGCAGGCTGTTGAAGAACTCAGCCGCGTTCGCAAACGAAGGCTGAATCGTCGCCATTGTGTATGTAGAAGTGACCGACGAGCCTGCCCGCCGTGCCGATCATAGCCCATCCGCGACCGCAGGCGGGGTCATTCTCATCGTGCCCTTCCCATGAGAACTCCGCGCAGGCCGAACCGTCTCGCGCGCCGTAGCGGACATCGAGGAAGCCGTTTAGCGCACCGAAGGCAATTTCACCGTCGGACTTGCCCTTGAAGGTGAGATGCGCCTCGTCGACGAGGTCGAGGAAGTCGCCGTCCCAGTTGTCCATTTCGACGATGCGCCAGCGGCCAGCAAAGGCCTTGGCGAAGCCGGGCACCTTGGCCATCAGCCGGCCTCCGCGATCAGCTTGGGCAGCCGCACCAGATTGTAGGCGGCGGCAGCGAAGGTAAAGGCCCATCCGACGCGTTCACGGCCACGGAAGCGGGTCTTCTCTTGCCCGGCGACCGTCTTGATCCAGCCGAATGCCTCCTCGATGCGCTTGCGGATGCGCTGGCTGACGGCATAGCCGCCGTGCCGGGTCGTTCGCCCGTCGATCGCAGAGCTGCGGCCGCTGGTGTTCTGCGCAACATGCGGCGTCACGTTCATCGAGCGCAGCTCGTTGACGAAGTCTTCGGCGTCGTAGGCTTTGTCGGCGCCAAGCGTGATCGCTGTCGGCCGGTCGGCACGCGGTTCGATCATGTGCAGCGCGGCCACCCGTTCGGCATGCCCGTCGGCCCGCGTCAGGCAGGCGTCGACCAGCAGGCCGTGGCGGTTCTCCATCAGCCCATGCCCGATGAAGCACAGCTTCGTCTCCTTGCCTTTGCCCTTGCGGTAGAGCCTGGCATCCGGATCGGTGGTCGAAGCATGGGTGTCGTTTGAGCGTTTCTGGCCATGGAAGTCCGCTTCGGCATTGCGCCCGCCGCCTGGCGCCGGCGGCTCGCCAGAGCCATCCTTCGGCTTCACGCTCTTCATCGAGGCCCAGGCCTCGATCAGCGTGCCATCGACCGAGAAGTGATCGCTCGACAGCAGCTTCTTCACCTTGGGCTGCGCCAGCACCGCCGCCAGGAACTTGGCCGCGATGTCGCCTTCCAGCAACCGGTCGCGATTCTTCGAGAACACCGAATGGTCCCAGGCTGCGTCGTCGACGCCAATTCCGACGAACCAGCGGAACAGCAGGTCGTATTCCAGCCGCTCCATCAAAAGCCGCTCCGAGCGGATCGAATAAAACGCTTGCAACAGCATCGCCCGCAGCAGCTTCTCCGGCGGGATCGACGGCCGCCCAATCGGCGAATAGAGCGCGGCAAACTCGCGCTCCAGCGTCGACAGCGCCTCGTTCACGATCGTCCGGATCGCTCGCAGCGGATGGTCACGCCGCACCCGCGCCTCCAGATCGACGTAGCTGAACAGCTCGCCCATTCGATTGTCGCCGCCGCGCACGCCCCATCTCCGAATCTCGTCGGAGCCAATGAATCACGGTCGCTGGTCGGCGGCGAGCACCTTTTTCAACAGCCTGCTAGGCGCTCGCCGGTCTCTACTGATTGACTGAAGAAGACCTCTTCCTCGAATGCGGCAGAATCCCGTGATTCCACCATGGAGATCGTCTGCCACGAGCGTTGTTGCGTCCGTTGCACCGCTCGCCTCTTGAACAGGTTAAGCGCGGACAGGATCGCGATTTTCCTGTGTCACCGGCGCCAGCTAGGCAGGTGCATGAGCCGGTGAGACTCCGGACAAAGGCCCTTCCTGGAGCGTCCGTTCAAGATAACACGTCCGCGTTTTGGATCATGCAGCCGATACCATCGGCCCTGTCGTCTGAGCGTCGATACGTCGATTATATGAACTGCTCAGCGAGCCCTGAACTGCTTCATCTGTGCCCCACGATAACTCTAGTGGCCAGAGCAGGTGATGCGAACGGACCTTGCGAGTTGTTAACTCGCCTGTTCTTCGCCGAGGGGGCGCACTGATGACAAGCCATAGGCAGCTGAGACGAGCTTGTAGCAACAGCATGCCTTTTCTTCGAGCAATTTGGGTTCGTCGATCTGCAAGACCCCGCGCATCTTGCGAATCAATCCTTGCTCTTCGAAGCGGATCAGGGTTTCCGTCACACCAGCGCGACGCAGTCCCAGCACTGAAGAAAGGTAATCGTGGGTAACTGGCAGCACGCGGGCGTCAACAGCTTCACTCGCAAGACACAGCCAGCTCGCAAGCCGTTGTTCACGATGGTGCCGAACTCCGCACAATGCTGTCTGGACACACTGGAATGTCAGCGCTTGAATATACTCAAACAGACTGTCGCGAACCTCTGGATGCGCCTTCACTATACGACGCAAATCGTCGACCCGAATTCTGTGCGCGCTTCCAGGAAACACGACCACGAATTGATGCGTAGAAAGATGTCCTCCCCATAGAAACGAAGCGCCAACAACGCCCCGGTATCCTATGACTGCCGTTTCAAGCATGCTTCCCGCGGCAACAACTCTCAGCGAGACGAGGCCCGCTTCTATAAAGTAGGCGTGCTCGATCGGCCTTTTTGGTTCTTGCAGAACCATGCGTTCTTTCAGAACGATCGACTCAAGGCACTTCCCTATTGCCGCAAGGTGTTGGATGGAAAGACGCGCCAAGATCGCGTTGTTTGCAAAGCGTCTCTTCGTAGGGCTCACGGTATCAGAACGGTGAAGCGCCGCCCGTGTGCCGGGCAGCTGCTTGGATGCTGCATCTGCGGAGCAGTCAAACTCCTGGCTGACGGCGGGCACGCGGTCGGTCACGGTTCCTCTCCTGACAGCCTTTTGCTAGCGTGAGCGCTGACCATAACGAGAACGTGACTGTAGCAATGTCCGCATCCCGAATGATTTAACGAGCGTCGCATCGGCGCTCAAATCAGGCGTTTGCAAGCCGATCTTCGATGAATCTCAGCCAACCAGAGCGGAGAGATGTGCACCGCCTGGGCGCTCGGCTCCTAAACGGTGCGCAGGGCCCATCATGTCCTCGCCGAAACCGCCCATGACGTCAGCTGTTCCGCCCGAATTTGTAGAGGCAACAAAGCCAAGTGCCGACGTCTGTTGAAGTGCGGCATGCCGGCGCCTCGTGCGCAACGATCGCCCGGAGGTCCTGGATGGAAGCATCGATGCGGATATTTGGCTCGGCATCTGGCCAGATTCCCGAAAGCTAGACCGGCCACGATGGCAGGCAATATCTCGGGGCTGATCTGCAACTGCATCAAACGCAATCTTCGCTAAACGAAGTTACGAGATGGTTCAAATCCGTGGCACGCTCGACACTGCAACGTTAGATTCCGGTAGTACATCAGGTCCCACTGAGCACAATGAAACGATGGGTCAAGCGGCCTTCGACGTGCACTTGGACGAGGTACCGCGGGAGCTGGACGAACAAGCCGGTGCGGGGCCTTTCCCAAGCCGTTGTATCGAACGAGGTGGAGGATCGCTCCGATTCGGAGGAGTAAGTCATCGGCTTTGGCTGGCAGAATTTCCTCCGGTCGGCTCATGGTTACCATCAACCTGCCGGTTGACCGATCGAGCTCCGGTTGCGGGTGCGCATCGGTTCCGGTTGGCGTTCGAGCATCGCCCCGTTGGATCACCGCCTCTTGCTCAATCGACTATGACCGGGCATCGGTACATCCTCGGTTTGCGCGCAGGGCGGGCTGGTTTGAGGGCAACAGCTACCGCAACATCGCGCAGGTGCGAAGGCTCATGTCATCGATGGCAATCTTTTGTCGGTTGGCGCAGGGGGCGATATGGTAGAGAGAGGGTCGAAGCCGTGGCACTTGATCGTCGAACCTTCGCTGTAGCCGGGTTTTCTGCGCTCGCATGGGGATACGCGCTGCAGCAGGGGCGGACCGCGCCGGCCAGGAGGCCGGTGGTCGCCGGGTATGTCGCGCCGTGGAAAGCCCGGCCGGGCGGTCCAAGCATCAAGACGATCCCGGCCCGCGAACTAACCCACTTGATGTATACCTTCGGCACCGTTTCGGCGGAAGGATTGGCAGAGCTTGCGGATCGTTGCCTCGACGCAGGAGCCTGCGACGGAACCTCGCCCTCGGGTCCGCTCGGCGGTAACTTCGCCCAACTCGCCGAATTGAAGCGGGACAATCCGCAGCTTCGAATTCTGATTTCACTGGGCGGTTGGAATGGATCGAAGTATTTCTCCGCCGCTTCTGCCACGCCGCGCTCACGCGCGCGGTTCGCGCAATCCGTGATCGATGCGTTCTTTCGGCCGTATCCCGGCCTGTTCGATGGCGTGGATATCGATTGGGAGTTTCCCGTCTCAGGGGGACGTTCAGATAATCTCGCGCGCCCTGAGGATCGTGCGAATTTCACGCTTTTGATCGCGGAGCTCCGCCGAAGACTCACTGACTTTGCTGCATCGGAGCGTAGGGAGCTGGAGCTCACCATTGCAGTGTCGGCTGTCCCAGACAAGCTTGCCAATCTGGAGGCGGCCGCTCTGGCCCGGCTGGTCGACCGGATTCATCTGATGGCCTACGACTATCACGCGGGCTCGGCCTTTGCCGCTTTCAATGCTCCGCTGTTCGCCTGCGCCGGCGATCCAAATCCTGATCTCAATGTCGATGCAAGTGTGAATGGCTTGATCCGGGCCGGGGTACCGTCGGCCAAGGTCGCGCTCGGGATAGCCTTCTATGGCCGGGCTGTTGCGGACGTTCCGCAGCAGAATGGGGGGCTCTTTAGAAAAGGGGCGACCGCGAGCGAAGAGTGGGGAGGAAGCGACGGCATCGATTATCGGGATATCGTTGCCAGGCGACCGGAAGAGTCGGGCTTTCGCCGATACTGGAGCGATGAGGCCCAGGTGCCCTGGCTCTATGACGCCGAACGGCGCATATGGATCAGCTACGACGATCCGCTCTCCATCGCACGAAAGACGATGTACGCGCGGGCCCGTGGACTCGCCGGGATCATGATCTGGGACCTGTTCGCCGACGACGGTTCGCTACTCGCGGCACTCCGCGTCCTTCCCGGGCGAACGCCTGAATAGCATTGTGGTCATCGCGTCACGCTGAAGCACGTTATCGAACGAAGTCAGCCGCGGACTAAAGGGCGATGAGATCAGGGCCCGGTTGAAACGGGCAATGTCGGAAATCCGGCAACCGGCAGCATCGTTCGAGAGGTATACTGAGGGCAATGCGCGTCTTCTGTCGGGATGCGACGTGGGCCCAGGATTGCGGACTGGTGTGGCCCTGGGCGGCGAGGTGGTAGATCCCGGCGGGCTGCGTCAGGCGGATCGGATGACGGTACCAGCGCATTGGGCAGCTTGTTTCTCTCCCCCCGAAAATCAGGAGTGCGCGGAGGCGCACTTCGCCGGCGACAGATTGGAATGAGGTCTGCGAGACCAGAAAAAACAGCTTGAATCTCACGTGGCGTGAGCCTGTAGGTTTTGAGGCTATGACGAAAACGACACGCGGCGTAATGAATCATCTGAAAGTCACGAGCTTCACGCTTCTCTTCAAGGTATCCGTATTTCGACGCACCACGCGTGAGGACATCGTCGCGGTGCGTCGCTCGAGTTCTCTTCGAGAGGTTGCGCCCGTCGCTCAAGCGCGTCGGAAGTGCGAGGCGTTTGTGTTTGCGGGCAACACGTTTCTGTATTCCGCTTGCTGGACTGCTCGCATGCCGTGTCCCGGGCCGGCACGCGCGCGGGTTCGAGTTGTGCCTGCATGACGAGGGGCGGAGAGTTCTCGAATGCGCGACTGCGAAGGGGGATCGGTGACCTCTTACAATTTTCTCTTCGCCTCGTGGGGCACGTTGGGAAATCTCAGTCCGCTGCTTACGGCGGCTCGCCGATTGCGCCATCATGGTCATCATGTCCGGGTGATCGCCGATCCGGCGATGCGGACAGAAGTCGAGGCCGCTGATTTCGAATTCGTGACATGGCGCCGCGCCCCGAAGGGGCAGGCCGCGGATCCAACGGATGTCTCGGACTTGAGAGATCGCATGCGCAGGGTCATCTTCGAGCGTTGCTCTGCATACGCGGCCGATATTCGCGACGAGATTGGCCGCGTGCCAACAGATGCGGTCCTCAGTCTCGACCTGCTGTTTGGCGCGGCGGTCGGGGCGCAGGCATGTGGCATGCCTTTCGCGTTTCTTTCGCCTCACGTCAGCATCCGGATTCTTCCGGGAATGCCGCCTGCGACTTCCGGATTGGGGCAACCGAAAACGCTGGAGCAGCGCGCCGAAGTCCGGGCAGCCTCTGCAGCGCTCGCTGCGGCGATGAATGCGTCCCTTCCTATCCTCAATAGAGCTCGCGTCGATTTCGGCCTTCCTGTTCTTTCAGACGCCATGGACGTGTTCGACCAGGCTGATCGAGTTCTGCTGGCAATCAGCCAGGCCTTCGACTTCGAGGCAGACGCTCTTCCGGGCAGTTTCCGTTATATCGGTCCCCTGCTCGATATGCCGAGCTGGTCCAGGTCGTGGCAGGCTCCCTGGTCCACGCGACCCGATTGTCCCCGCGCGCTGATCGCCTGCAGCACTGGTGCGCAGGGCCAGCGAGACCTGTTTCAACGCGTCATCAATGCCGTCGGCGCCATCGAAATCGAAGCTGTTTTCACAACAGGTCCAAATCTGGACATGGCTGATGTTCGTGCTCCGAAGAACATCCATCTGGTGTGCGGCGCGCCCCACGACGCCGTGAAGGATGCTTCTCTTGTGATATCCCAGGGCGGCCACGGGACGGTCACCCGTTCGATCATCAATGCTCTGCCGCAGCTCGTTCTGCCAATGGGACGGGACCAGGCGGCAAACGCGGCTCGGGTCGAAGCAAAGGGAGTAGGGCTCCGATTGGGACCGACAGCGTCCGAACCGGCGATAGCGGCAGCGATAAAGCAGCTGATCACGGAACCGCAATTCAGGGTCGCGGCCCAAAAGCTCGGCGAAGTTATCAAAGCTGATATCGATACATCGCCTCTTGTCCACGAGATGGAGATTCTTGCCGCGGTCGGACGACAGCGACGAAGCCGCTCGTGACGAGCTACGTTTGGTGCAGATCCGGCGATCTCCGGGGCGGGCGCCTGGTCGATGTACTGCCTCACTGACGAAACATCTTGAAGCTGCGACGTGGCGCCAGCCTTGACGCCGGTCAGGAGAAAGACGCTCGTGCGCATTCATCCCGATTCGTTCGCCTTCACCCTGTTGCCTGGCGTTCTGGCGTCGCTCTGTCGGCCGGACACCTCGTCCAGGTTGCTTGAATGCCCACCAGATTAAGGAGGAGAGACCGTGATTTCTTGTGGCGCATTGCAGCCCGTCCTGTTGTGTCGCGACGGCGTATGTTTGGCACATGTTGAGGCCGGACCTGCAGCCCCGCAAACCCCTCCGTTGCTTCTTGTCAATGGCTGGACCGGCGACCACAGCATCTTCACGCCGCAGATCGCCCATTTTGCTCAAAGCCGTCGCGTCGTGGCCGTCAACATTCGCGGCCACGGCGCCAGCGATGCGCCCGAGCAGGAGTACACGATCGCAGGATTTGCTGACGATCTCGCCTGGCAATGCGCTCAGCTGGAACTGTTCAAGCCGGTTGTGATCGGCCACAGCATGGGAGGCCGGATCGCACTCGAACTGTGCGGACGCTATCCTGACCTGGCCTCAGGCGTGGTCATGATCGACACGATCGTCATGCCGCCTCTGATCATGCGCGAATCCCGCGAGCTTGCAAGGCTACTGGAAGGCATTGGCGGACCCGACTATCTGGCGGTCTCAAAGGCGAATGCATGGGAGATGGGTTGCGACTTTGACGATTCCGCCCGGCGAAAGATGATCTACGAGACTTATGTACTTCCGTCCTGCGAGAAAACGCCACAGCATGTAGCTTATTCGATGATACGGAACGCAACCTTGGATTACGATCCCTTACCCGCAGCAGAAGCCTGCCGGATTCCCATGGCCTATATTTCCGCAGATGTTCCGCTTGTGAACGCAACGCGCGGCCTGGAGCGGCTGCAGGAGATCTGTCCCCAACTGGTAATAGCTAAGACAATGCTCGCCGGACATTTCAACACGATTGAAGTTGCAGACCAGGTCAATGCCATGCTGGATCGCTTCCTGGCCGTCGGGCTCCGGCGGCGCAGATGAAGTCTTGAATAGATGTATCGAAGTGTCTGTAATTGCGAGCTAGATTGGTGGCGAAAGTGAATTGATCCTGCTCGCTCGGTGCGCGGCGCCTGCTCCGCGACGGTCGCCGGCATCAAGACCTGCACCGGTTTCAGTCAGCCGCGCAAAATGTTCATTACCAGCACCATGCCGCTGCCGTCCCACGCCATGAGCGTCACTTTTTCCGTGCGCTAGCTGCGGAACACGAAGGCATCGTTGCAATGCGGATACGCGCGCAGTTCACCAGCGCTGACGGCCGGTACACCGACCTACAACGATTGACGGGTTGTCCGCCGGCAATTCTTGAGATTGGATCTCAGTGCAATCACCGGATGCCCGAAGCGCCGTCAGCGCTGTAGACAGCCTCGCCCTTTCCCACTCCCGGCTCGCCCGAATGGCTTGGCCCGCCGGTTATCCTCGATTGCGTCGAAGCACATCATATCTTCGCCGAGCCCGCTTATGAAGGGCACGCATCAAGGCGATGAATGGTGTCTGTCCATCAAGTTCGACTGCCCGCTCCTCATCCGCCAAGATCGTACCGTGGTCGAAGGCACGAGGACCGACGCGGCCATTTGGCTCTGCGTTGGTCAGCTTCCCGAAAGCCAGACCTGCCAACCTAGCGACGTGGAGATATCTCGGCGCTGATCTGCGAACTGCGGTGAGAGCCTCGGCATAGTTCTGGTACAGCGGCAACGGTCCATGACCAGAACGGGAGCGATACGGCCAACTTATTGTCGCTACCCATAAACGACGCTGATGTGCGTGGCCGCCGCATCAGTCGGCGCGGTGCTGCCCGTGGATCGTTCCGCGCCGGACGTGGGCGCTTGCCTAGGGGTGCAATAGCACCGTTGCGGAACGGCTCGCCGCGAGGCTTGCGCTCGCTTCAGGCCAGCCCCAGGCGATCCCGCCGACACGCTGCCGGTGTCTGCTTGGCAACCAATGTCGGCAACCGGACATGGTCGTGCAGCGAGCTGTTGAAACTTGCGCCTCTTTAGCCGGCACGCAGTTTGCAGTGAATGGATCCGCAAGGTATCGCAGACTGCACTGTGTCATGCGTTGCGTGCGTTCCGCCGCGCGTCTGCCTGACGCGCCAGGCGTGCGAGCGTGGCCCATCGGCCTCATCGGGAGAAAGTTTATGAACACGTCACTCCTCTCCGCCGCGCTGCCTTCGATTGCCCGCGCCACGTCCACGGCGCTTTCACAGGAGCGAACGACTATGGCGGCGGCAAATGATCCATCGCTCTGGCTCGAGGACATCGAAGGAGAAGGCGCGCTGGCTTGGGCTCGCGCCGAGAACGAGAAGACACTTGGGGTGCTCCAGTCAGATCCTCGCTATCGGTGCTTCTACGAACAGGCGCTTTCCATCCTGCAGGCCAAGGATCGGATTGCCTACGTTTCGTTGGGACGGCGGGGTTTGGAAAACTTTTGGCAAGACGAGAACCATGTGCGTGGCATATGGC
>NZ_JADFUD010000115.1:0-12547 GCF_054820065.1 Bradyrhizobium sp. UFLA06-06 | reverse complement strand
GCGTCTTGTCGACCAGCGCCTTGAACTCCGGATCGCCCTTGCGAATGATCAGCCCGTAGGGCTCGGTGCGCAGGCTGTCGTCGATGATGCGCCAGTCCGTAGGGGTGCGGCTGCCGGCGATCAGGCTCGCCAGCAGAATGTCGTCCATCACGAAGGCTTCGCTGCGCCCGGTGGTCAGCGCGAGGAACGATGCGGCGTGGTCGGCGGTCAGGATGTTCTTGGTCTGAAAGTTCTTCTCCTGGGCCCGTGCGCTCAACAGTCCGATCGAAGTCGAGCCCGAGGTCAGCGAGACCGGCCGGCCGCCGAGATCCTCAAAGGTCTTGATCGGCGCGTCCTTCTGCACTACCGCGCGGATGCTCGACACGAAGATCGTGTTGCTGAAGGCGACGACCTTCTGCCGCTCCAGCGTGTTGGTGGCGGGACCGCAGACGATGTCGATGGTGCCGTTCTCGATCAGCGGGATCTGGGTGGAGAGCTGGATCGGCTGCAGCCTGGTCTGCAGCGCCGGCAGCTTCAGCTCGGCCTTCACCGCATCGACGATTCGGCTGCAAAGGTCCATCGCAAAGCCGACCGGCTTCTGGTTGTCGTCGAGATAGGAGAACGGGACCGAGACGTCGCGGTGGCCGAGCCGGATTTCGCCGGCATCGCGGATCTTGGCCAGGGTGCCGCCGGACGATTGGGCCTGTGCCGGGGCGGATGTTGCCGCTGCAAGAAAAGCTAGGAAGATCAATCGCTTGGTGGCTTGATGCATCGGGTGCTCGCGAACGCTGGCGATGTGGATACTATGAGGCAAGATTTTATACACAGGCATTGCATAATCGGAAAACCAATTTTATACAATCGTAGGCAGATCGGATATCTTGGCCGCCGCGGCACAGCGAGAGAGAGCCGGATGGAACCCGCAACCGTCACCAGTCATCGAGGGACCGGACCGCACGGTTCCGCGCCGGACGCCGTGCGCGAGGCATTGCGGGCCGCGATCAGCTCGGGCGAGCTCGCGCCCGGATTGCAGCTGCGTCAGGACGAGCTCGCCGCGCGGTTCGGGACCAGCCGCATCCCGGTGCGCGAGGCGCTGCGCCAGCTCGAGGCCGAGGGTTTTGTGACCTTCCTCCCCAACCGCGGCGCGGTGGTCTCGGATCTCTCGATCGACGAGGTGATCGAGTTGCTCGAGATCCGGATCGCGCTCGAATGCCACGCGCTGCGCCTGGCGATCCCGGCCATGGGCGAGATCGATCTCGAGGCGGCGACGAAAATCCTCCGCGCCTACGATGCCGAGCCCGATCCGGCGCAATGGGGCGCCTTCAACTGGAAATTCCACGCCACGCTCTACGCGCCGTGCAATCGCCCGCGCCTGCTCGGCATGATCGAGGCGAATTACGGCCATGTCGGCCGCTTCACCCGGGCGCTGGTGTCGCAGGCGACCGGCAAGGAGCGACCGCAGCGCGAGCATTACCGGCTGCTCGAATTCTGCCGCGACGGCGAGGTCAAGAAGGCGGTCCGGCTGCTGCGCGACCATATCGAGGAGACGCAGAAGACGCTGCGCTCGGCGCAGCGCCAGGCGTTGCGGGATGCGGGCGAGGGTCGCCCTGCCTGATCGTCGTTCAGACAATGTGAGTGACCGCGGGCCGCGCTACGCGGCCGCAGGAGAGTGCGCGTGAAGACCAATGACGTCGAAATCCTGGTGATCGGTGCGGGAATCGTCGGCATCGCCGCGGCCTATTACCTCGCCGTTCAGCACAAGCGTTTGCGCGTGCTGATTGTCGACGAAGGCCAGCCGATGGCGTTGACCTCGGCGCAGTCCGGCGAGAACTACCGCAACTGGTGGCCGCATCCGACGATGGCCGACTTCACCAACCATTCCACGGATCTGATGGAGGAGATCGCGCGCCGCAGCGACAACCGCATCCACATGACCCGGCGCGGCTATCTTCTGGTCACGCGCGAGGAAAAGCCCGAGGAATTGCTGCAGCAACTCCATGCCGGCTATGGCGCGCAGGCCGAAAAGCTGATCCGCCTGCACGAGGGGGCAAGCCGCGGCTACCTGCCGGCGCATTCGGCGGACTGGCAGAGCGCGCCCGACGGCGTCGACGTTCTGCTCGGTCGCGATCTGATCCAGGCCCATTACCCGAGCTTCGATAAGGACGTCGCGACGGCGCTGCATATCCGCCGCGCGGGCGACATCAGCGGCCAGCAACTCGGCCAGTGCATGCTGGAAACGATGCGGCCACTGGGCGCGCAGTTTCAGCAGGCCAAAGTGCTCGGCATCGCGAAGACCGATCGCTTCGTCGTCGATGTGCTGGCCGATGGCGCGCGGCAGGCCATCAAGGCCGACATCATCGTCAATGCCGCGGGCCCGTTCGCGGCGCATGTCGCGGCGATGCATGGCGAAGAGCTGCCGATCGTCAACGTGCTGCAGCAGAAGATCGCGTTCGCCGACCGCAACCGCGCGGTCGATCGCAAAATGCCGTTCGCGATCGATCTCGACGGCCAGACGCTGGCCTGGTCCGATGACGAGCGCGAGGCACTGGCGGCGGCGCCGGAATTCGCGCGCCTCTTGGCGCCGATGCCGGGCAGCATCCATTGCCGGCCCGACGGCGGCGATCACGGCGAATGGATCAAGCTCGGTTGGGCCTTCAACGCCGAGCAGACCACAGAACCGGTGCGCGAGCCGGAGCTGAACCCTTTTTTTCCCGAAGTCGTGTTGCGCGCCGCGAGCCGGTTGCAGCCACGGCTCGCGCAATATCTCGGCGCCCTGCCGCGCGACCGCGTGCATTACGGCGGCTACTATCCGATGACGAAGGAAAACTGGCCGCTGATCGGTGCCGCGAAGACGCCGGACGTGTTCCTCGCCACCGCGTTGTCGGGTTACGGCACGATGGGCGCCTGCGCCACCGGCGATCTCTGTGCCCGCGCCGTGGTCGGCGCGCCGGCACCCGCGTTCGCCCGCAGCCTCTCGCTGGCGCGCTATGACGACAAGGCGCTGATGGCCGAGCTCGCAGCGAGCGAAAGCCGCGGATTGCTGTAGTTCTCATCTTCGTAGCCCGGATGGAGCGACGAGCAATCCGGGACCCATGCCGCCGCGCGGCGATAACCCCGGATTGCGCTTCGCTCCATCCGGGCTACGCATCTTCAGCGACGCAGCACGGCGATGGTGCGGTTTGGCAAGGCGATCGCGCGCGAGATGTGCGTGTTAGCCGTGACCGCCCTCATTGCCGAAGGCGCCGTGACGGCCGACGCCGGAGGCAAAGCGCGCCGCGCCCGACAGCGTTTCGCCTGAGGCGATCACCTCGAGCCCGCCGCGCATCTCGTTCCTGATCGCCTCTTCCTCGTCGAGGTCCCACTGCCGCAGCGCCGACAGCCGGTCGGCGCGCAGGCAATTCTGCGGGAATTTCGCGATGTCCTTGGCGAGCGCGATGGCGTGCGCGCGGGTCTCGCCCTTCGGCGCCAATCGGTTCGCGAGCCCCATCCGATGCGCTTCAGCGCCGCCGACCGGGCGTCCGGTGAGGATCAGGTCGATCGCCTGCGAATGGCCGATCAGTCGCGGCAGGCGGATGGTGCCGAGATCGATCAGCGGCACGCCGAAGCGGCGGCAGAACACGCCGAAGGTCGCGTCCTCGGCAACGACGCGCATGTCCGCCCACAGCGCGAGCTCCATGCCGCCGGCGACGGCAAAGCCTTCGATCGCGGCGATCGTCGGCTTCGAGAGCCGCAGCCGGCTCGGTCCCATCGGCGCGATCGTGTTGTGGCCGCCGACCTCGCGCTTCTTCTCGGGATCGCCCGCCGCCACCGCCTTCAAATCGGCGCCGGCGCAGAAATAGCCGCCGGTGCCGGTGAACACCGCGACGGATGCGCTCGCGTCCGCATCGAAGGTGAGAAACGCGTCATACAGCTTGCGCGCGGTGGCGCCATCGACGGCGTTGCGGTTGTGCGGACGGTTGATGGAGATGATGGTGACAGGACCGTCGCGCTCGATGAGCACGGTATCGGCATCAGGCATGGGGCGCTCCCTTCGTTTGTTGGTTGGAGCCAACCTAACGGTCTCCGTCAGGCAATGCCATCGCGAACGAAGGCCACGCGGATGGTCGGATCGCCGATCGCCTCATGCGCATCCTCGAAGCGGACGCGGCGGGTGATCACGTGTTCCGGGTGGTAATGGCCTGCCGCAACATGGGCGACGCATTCGGGCAGCTCGGCGCGGACATTGACGCGCGAGACCTTCAGCGTGACACCGATGCCGTACATGTGCCGGAGCGGCACCGGCGTCGTCTCTGCAAAGTCGCCATACATGCGCTGGCAGATGCCGTTGGGTTCGGTTGCGCGAATCGCGAGCAGCATGCTGGCGTCGGTCGCGGCCGCATCGATCACGATCGGGAACAGGCCGGGCGGCTCCATCGAGAGGCCAGCGGGCGCTTCGATCACGTCGGCGCCGAGCGACTTCGCCTTGGCGAGACGCGGCGCGTGGTCGTCGAGATAGACGACGCGGCCCGCACCGCGCGCCACCGCCGCCTGCACCGCGAACAGCGCGAGCGACTGGGCGAAACCGCCGATCACGATCACGTCGGCACCGGGCCGTTGCGCGAGCCAGCGCGCCACCGCGCTGAACCCGTCGGTTGCGCCGTCCGCCAGCCCCGCCGTTTGCGACAGGTCATGGCCTTCCGGTTGGCGGACCAGCATGTGATCGGCAAACGGCACCCGGATCAGGTCGGACAGGCCGCCGCCATATTCCACGCCGCAGACCGGCTTCAACCCGTAGGAGGAGCGGAACGGCACCGTCGTGCAGGCATTGGTGTGGCCACGCCGGCAGCGGTCGCAGGCACCGCAACTGATCTGGAATGGAACGATGACGAGATCGCCGGGCGCGAAATTCCTCACCGCGCCGCCGGTGTCGACGATGCGGCCCGCGGTCTCATGTCCGAGTGCGAACGGACCTGCAAGGCCCGATCGGCCGTGCACGATCGCAAGATCGAGATCGCAGCGCGTCACCGCGAGCGGCTGCACCAGTGCGTCGCGGTCGTCCTGGAGTCTCGGCGCCGGAACGTCCCACCATTCGACCTTGTTGCCGCCGACATAAGTCAATTGCCGCATCGTGAAGCTCTCCGTTTGGTCGGAGAGTGCAGCGCGGTGGACGCCGCGACAAAAGGTTTGTCTTCAACAGGGGTGAATGGGATTCACCCGGCCTCTCCCCCAGTCATCCCCGCGCAACGGCTCTGCCGTTGTCGCTGGAGGAGCGCCACCGGGTCCGCGCGAAGCGCGGCCCGATGACAGGCTCCGCGCGTCTCGAAGGATGCACGGCCACCACCGGGGCCGTCGACCCTTCGAGACGGCCGCGTTGCGGCCTCCTCCAGCGACAAAGGCGAAGCCTTTGCGCGGGGGTGACGGTGAAAGAGCGAACGCGCTGACGGTGCTGCTAGACCTTCAGCTCGCTTCCCGTCACGCGGCGATAGGCCTCAAGGTACCGCTTGCTCGTCGCATCCACCACGCTCCCTGGCAGCGGCGGGGCGGGGGCGTCGCCGTTCCAGCGGCCGGCGCGGCGCTCGACGTCGAGGTAGTCGCGCAGCGGCTGCTTGTCGAAGCTCGGCTGCGGCTGTCCGGGCTTGTAGGCATCGACCGCCCAGAAGCGCGACGAATCCGGCGTCATCACCTCGTCGATCAGGATGATGCGGCCGTCCCTGTCGCGGCCGAACTCGAACTTGGTGTCGGCGATGATGATGCCGCGGGCGCGGCTGGTCTGCTCGCCATGGCTGTAGACGTCGCGCGCCATCTTCTCCAGCGTCGCGGCAACGTCGGCACCGACGATCTCGCGCACCCGCTTAACCGTGATGTTCTCGTCATGGCCGGCCTCGGCCTTGGTCGCCGGGCTGAAGATCGCGGGTTCGAGCTTCTGGCTCTCGACCAGGCTGGCCGGCAGCTTTTCGCCGGCCAGCGTGCCCTCGGCCGCGTATTCCTTCCACGCCGAGCCGGAGATGTAGCCGCGGATCACGCATTCGATCGGGAACACGGTGGTGCGCTTGCACAACATCGCGCGGCCGAGGATGTCGGCGCGATGATCCTTCAGTTCAGGCACCGCGCGGATGATCTCGTCGGCATCGGCGCTGATCATGTGATGCGGCACGGTGCCCTCGAGCTGCCGGAACCACCAGGCGCTGATCTGGGTCAGCACCGCGCCCTTCATCGGAATGGTTTCCGCCATCACCACGTCGAACGCCGAGATCCGGTCGGTGGTCAGCAGCAGCACGCGGTCGTCGCCGACGGCGTAGATATCGCGCACCTTGCCGCGGCCGATCCGGGGCAGGGGCAAATCGCTGGATAGCATCGCGGTCATGGCGTGATCTCTCTAGGTGGCTTTTCAGAATAGGTGGCTTGCAAAGACGAACGCCCGCACACGGCCGTGCGGGCGTTCGAGGTTATCACAGGAAATAACTCACTCCGGCAGCGGAATGAACTCGTGTTCGTGCGGAACCTGCGCGAAACGGCCGGTTTTCCAGTCCTGTTTGGCCTGCTCGATCCGCTCCTTGGATGACGAGACGAAATTCCACCAGATGTGGCGCGGCCCCTCCAGCGCGTCGCCGCCGAGGAACATCATCCGGGTCGGCCGCAGCGTCTTCACGGTGATGCGGTCGCCGGGCCGGAAGATCAGGAGCCGCGGTCCCTCGTGGCGGTCGCCGGCGATCTCGACCTCGCCGTCGACGAGGTAGATCGCGCGCTCCTCATGGTCGGGGTCGAGCGGCACCGATGTGCCGGCCTTCGCGGTCACTTCAGTGTAAAACCACGGCGAGACCATGCTGACCGGCGAGGTGATGCCGAACGCGGAGCCGGCGATGATGCGCGCGGTGAAGTCGCGCTCGGAGATCATCGGCAGGTCGCCCGCGCCATAATGCTGGAACGACGGCGCGATCTCCTCCTTGCCCGCAGGCAGCGCGATCCAGCTTTGCAGGCCCAGCATCTTCTGGCCGTCGCGGCGCTGCACGTCAGGCGTGCGCTCGGAATGCGCGATGCCGCGGCCCGCGGTCATCAGGTTCATCGCGCCGGGCTGGATCTCCTGGATGTTGCCCTCGCTGTCGCGGTGCATGATGCTGCCGTCGAACAGGTAGGTGACGGTGGCGAGCCCGATATGCGGATGCGGCCGCACGTCCATGCCCTTGCCGGCGAGATACTGCACCGGTCCGAAATGGTCGAAGAAGATGAAGGGTCCCACCATCTGGCGCTTGCCGTGCGGCAGCGCGCGGCGCACCGCAAAGCCGTCGCCGAGATCGCGGGTGCGCGGCACGATGATCAGATCCAGCGCGTCGCAGGTCTTGGGATCGCCGAGTTCGGGATCGGTCGAGGGCTGCCAGCTCATGTCGGACTCCTTAACAGTGGTGTGGCGATCATACTCCAATCGTCGTCCCGGCCAAGCGAAGCGCGAGCCGGGACCCATAACCACAGGGCGCGGTGATTGAGCAGGCTGTGGCCATGGCTTCGCCTAACAACAAAGCCTTGTGGTTATGGGTCCCTGCTTTCGCAGGGACGACGACATACTTCTGGCGCGTGCGCGCGCGTGATAACAGCATAATCTTGGAAACCGGAGGTGCCGATGGTTTCTCTGATCAAGCCAGGCGCAAGACTGCTGCGGGTCGACGGTCCCGTGATCGAGACCGCGCGGCTCATCCTGCGGCCGTGGCGTGCATCCGATGTCGCTGAGAACACGAAAATGCTATCCGATCCCGAGACGGCGCGCTTCATCACGCCGGATCATCAGCCGGTCACGTCGGAGCTGAAGGGCTGGCGCAATGCCGCCGTCATCTCGGGCCATTGGGCGCTGCACGGTTTCGGCATGTTCGCGGTCGAGGAGAAGTCTTCCAGCCGCTACATCGGTCGCGTCGGTCCGTATTTTCCGCCGGAATGGCCGGGCTTCGAGGTCGGCTGGGGCATTGCCAAAGAGCACCGCGGCAAAGGCTATGCGGTGGAGGCGGCGCGCGCCGCGATCGATTGGGTATTCGACAACTTCACGGTCGACCGCATCATCCATTGCATTGATCCGGCCAACGCAGCATCCCAGGCCGTGGCGCGGCGGCTCGGTGCCGTGAACGAGGGGCCGGGCAGGCTCGAGGGCGATGAGGTCGATATCTGGGTGACGTCGCGCCAGCGCTGGCAGCGCGAGCCATCTTGAAAAACCATGTCCGACCGACGATTGTTCGGCGATGACATCGGCTGCTTCGGATTGGGCCGCACTTGAACTCTGCCTGCGCAGCGCCAGCGTGGCGCTGCTGCTGGTGCTTGCCGCCTTGCTGCTGACTGATTTTCGCAAGGCGCTTTCCGGGCGCCTTGCGGCCGCTTTCGCGCTCGGCGCGGTCGCGCATGCGGTGACCGCGTCGATCGGTGCCGGGCCGCCGGTCTCCGACTGGCATGCGCCACTGATCGCGCTCTCGACCGGCGATATCGTGGTGTTCTGGCTGTTCACGCGCGCGCTGTTCGATGACGCGTTTGTGCTGCGCTGGTGGCACGGCCTGATCTGGGCCGCGGTCGTGGCCTACAGCTTCGTCAGTTGCATGTGGATTGCACCCGCCGGTCACGCGCGGCTCGCGATCACCATGGTCAATTCGCTCACGCTCGTGTTCGTTGCGCTTGCGGTGGGGCAAACCATCGGATCATGGTCGGCGGATCTGGTCGAGCGCCGCCGCCGTGTCCGTGTCTTCATCGTCGCCGCGTCTGCGCTGTACGGCGGATTCAATGCGCTGCTTCAGATAGCCTATGCCGGCAGCCGTGTGACAGTGGAATGGGCCAACCTGATGAACGCGGCCGTGCTCACCGCCATCGTGGCCGCAATCACCTGGGCGATGATGCGCGTCGACGGCGCCGACCTGTTCACGGTGCCGGCGGAGGCCGTCGTGCTGACGAAGCCGGCTGCAGCCGAGGAGGCGGCTGACCGCAAGCTGGTCGATGCCCTGATGCGGCTGATGGCGGACGAGCGCATCTATCGCCACGACAATGTCACGATCGGAACGCTGGCGACCCGGCTGAAGATCCCCGAGTACCGTTTGCGGCGGCTGATCAACCAGCGGCTCGGCTACCGCAATTTCAACGTCTTCCTCAACAACCACCGGATCGAGGAAGCCAAGGCCGCGCTCGCCGACCCCGCGCAGGCCGAGGTCCCGGTCATCACCATCGCGATGGACGCCGGCTTCCAGTCGCTCGGCCCCTTCAACCGCGCCTTCAAGGCGACGACTGGCGTGACCCCGACGGAGTATCGGCGGCTGAAGGCGGGTGTGGCGTGACCCCGCGTATGTGAGGGACGCACCGTGGTAGGGTTCCCTCCCCCCTTGCGGGGGAGGGTTAGGGAGAGGGGTACCACACGACGCGCTCTTTCAGATTTCCCTCGGCGAGGGGGGAAAGCGATCTGCGATAGCGACGAATCTATCGACCATCTCGCCCGGGGCCTACCCCTCTCCCCAACCCTCCCCCGCAAGGGGGGAGGGAGCCCGACTGGCGTGCTCTCCTCACGAAGCACGCAGCTCGCGATTCTAGCCGTTGTAATCATTATAAAATTCCAGAATCGGCCAGCCGCCGCCAATTCTCGGCCAGCCCGATTTTCGAATCCGGCGAGCGCTATCGCACCCCCTGCGGCCTGATCCTGGCCATGCCCATCGCGCCATGCAGGAGGATCCCGTGACCCGTCGAAAGCTCTTTCTCATTCTCGCCGCCACCACCGCGTTCGGTGCGTTGGCGCTGTCCGCCGCTCGCGCTCGCGATGTGCCCGAGGTCGCGACCGGCTTTGTCGCCAATGTGATCTGCTCGGAGACCTTCGTCAGCGGGCTCGACCCGAGGCGAAACCTGACCGAGACCACGGACGCGATGCCGGGCGCCGGCCTGATCACCTGGGCGATGGACACCGAGGTCGACCTCGATCGCAAGGACGTCACCGTGACGCTGTTCGGGCTCGGCCGCAGCCATGCGGTCTATCGCGAGGGCATGGGCTGCACGCTCGACCATGGCGAGACGCTGGGCGAGATTGCGTTGCCGTCTTTGAGGCCGCAGGCCGCGCTGCTGCCCGAGATCGCCGGCCCCGCGCTCGTCGCGCCGCAAACCCCGCAGCTTGCGGCCGCGGTCGACCGCGCCTTTGCCGAACCGGCGGAGCCGCCGTTCCGCCGCACCCGCGCTGTTGTCGTGATGAAGGACGGCCGCATCGTCGCCGAGCGCTACGCCGACGGCGTCGGCACCGACACGCCGCTGCTCGGTTTCTCCGCGACCAAATCGGTGATCTCGGCGCTGATCGGAATCCTGGTGCGCGACGGCAAGCTGGCGGTCGATCGGCCGGTACCGATCGCGGCCTGGCAGGATCCGAAAGATCCGCGGCACGCGATCACGGTCGATCAGCTGTTGCGCCACACCGCGGGCCTCGCACTCGGCAGTTCGCTGCAGGCGTCGCTGGCATCCGTGCTCGAGCCGGTCAACCGTATGAAGTTCATGGAATCGGATATGGCCGCCTTCGCCGAGAGCGCTCCGCTGGAGAGCGCGCCCGGCCGGGTCTGGAACTATCACGACGGCAACTACCTGATCCTCTCGCATCTGGTCCGGAACGCCGTCGGCGGGCATGCGGCTGATGTGATGCGCTTCGCGCGTGAGGAGCTGTTCGGACCGCTCGGCATGCGCAATGTCGTGATGCAGTTCGATGCGGCGGGCACGCCGGAAGGATCGGGCGCGATGATGGCGAGCGCGCGCGACTGGGCGCGGTTCGGCCAGCTCTACCTCGATGACGGCGTGGCGGGCGGCAAGCGCCTCCTGCCTGAGGGCTGGGTCAAGTATTCCGCATCGCCGACGCCGCACGCCTGGGTCGGCATCGGCGCGGGGTTCTGGACCGATCTCGGCGACAGCTTTGGCGCCAACTACCGGGTCGCGCACGGCTGGCCGCGCGATGCCTTCTTCGCCAAGGGCACGATCGGGCAGTATGTGATTATCGTGCCGTCGCAGCACCTCGTCATCGTCCGGCTCGGCCGCTCGCCGAACATGCCGACCGAGGCGGACGGCGTGTTCGATCTGGTTCGTGACGTCGTCACAGCGACGTCTGCAAGCGCGCGGCTCGCGGGCGGCAATTGACCGGCATGTCACACAACACCCGCGCGAACGTGAATTGAATCTCGGCCTCCGGAATTTTCTGATGCTGTGGCGCATCTCGCGAGGAGGCGCGCCATAGTTTTCTTGAAGCACGCGTCAACCGGAGACCATCATGCCGAAAGCCTACTGGATCGTGCACGTCACGGTTCACGATGAAGCCCGCTATCCCGAATATCTCGCCGCCGCGATCCCGGTGTTCGAGAAGTACGGCGCAATTTCATCGTGCGCAATGGCCCCTATGAGGTGATGGAAGGCGCAGCGCGCCAGCGCAACTTCGTCATCGAATTCAAGGATCGCGCCACCGCGATGGAATGCTACACCTGCCCGGAATATCAGGCCGCGAAGGCGATCCGGCAGAAATATTCCGACGGCGATTTCGTGATCGTTGATGGGGCGGAGTAGGCGAGGAGCTCGTGTTCTCCCAAACTCAGTGTCGTCCCTGCGAACGCAGGGACCCATAACCACAAATGCCGCTTATTGCGTGACGCTGGAACGACGAATCCCATTCACAACATCTGCTGCGGAGTATGGGTCCCTGCTTTCGCAGGGACGACAGTGGTGGGTGTGGCGCGCAGCCTGCGCTGTAGTCGACGAGCGCCGCCGTTACTGCCGTCCCAGCTGCGTCGCCTTCTCGACGCGGTCGAAGCGCTCGAGCGTCAGGATGGCGTCGGCGAGCTGGTCGGCGCGCTTGTCGAGCACCGGGCGGGCCAGCGTCAGAAATTTCTGCTGCATCGCCTTTGCGTCGGGGAACGAGGTCGGCTCGCCGGAGGGATCGGCATAGAGGCGCTCATGGGTGCCGTCATCTGTCGTGATCGAGACGCGGGCGCCGAACGGATGGGTGCGGCCAATCTCGAGCCGGTCGTCCTGCACCACGTCGAACTTGTCGGCGAGCGCGTCGATGGCCGCATCGCCCAGCCGGTCGTAATCGTCCCAGCCGAAATGGCCCTGGTCGAGCGCGATCGCGCCGGTGAAGAACATCGAGAACTGGCCGCCGACCACCGAGGTCGGGTGGCGCTTGGTGGCGGCGTCGCCGGTCAGCGTGATGCCGTTGCGATGCAGGCCGATCTCGACCTTCCTGATCTGGTCGGGCGTCAGATTGTGCTCGCGCCGCATCGCGATCAGCGCGTCGATCGCGGCGTGGGTGTAGCGGCAGCTCGGATACGGCTTCACGCCGATCTTCAGCGTCTCATAGGTGTGGCCCAAGCCCGCCACCGCCTTGTCCGGATGCGCATCGTCGCTATAGCCGACCAGCAGGCCGTGCTTGCCCTCGACCGCCTCGCTCGAGCCGACGAAGTCGTTGCGTGCCAGGGTCGCGGCGATCACGCCGTTCATCGCGGCGGCGCCGACCTGGTAGCGCTTGTTCCAGGCGCCGTTGACCAGGAATTGCAGCGAGCCCGCAGCCTGGCTGCCGGAGACGCCGAACGCGGAGACGATCTGCTCTTTCGACAATCCGAAC
>NZ_JADFUD010000114.1:0-12745 GCF_054820065.1 Bradyrhizobium sp. UFLA06-06 | reverse complement strand
GATGTGTATAAGAGACAGTTCCTGCCCTTCACGCTCGGCGTGGGGCTCATGTCGAACGTCTTCGGCAGGTTGGCGGACAAGATTGGCGCGCGGGCCATGCTCATCGCGGGACCGGCAGGTGCGGCACTCGCCTATGTCTGGATGGCGCTCGGCCGGGCAGAATCCCTGATGCTCGGCGTGATCGGACCCGTGACCCTGCTGGGCCTGTCCTTCGCTGTGCTCGTGGCACCGCTCACTGCGTCGGTCTTGTCGAGCGTGAATCAGGCCGACGAAGGGCTCGCTTCCGGGATCAACAATGCGGCTAGCCGGATTGCTCAGCTTGCCGGGGTAGCCTTCGCCGCCGGCGTCGCGCCCTTTGCGTCCGGTTACGAAGTCGGCCTCGCCGTAGCCGCCGCGACCTCGATCGCCGGTGCCTTTACAGCTTTGATGACTCTGGCGCCGCGCGCTGCGAAAGCGGGCGTCGCGCTATCTGAACCGGCGAGCGCTGCTGGTAGCGGCTCCCATGGAAGCGAAAGCCGCTCCGGCGACCAGACAAGAGACCGCGCCATGATCTCCGCCCAGGCCGAAGATCAGTGAGACCAGGGCCGAACCAAGTGTGTCCATCCCACGTAGCGAGCCGCAGCATTCATCCCACTTGAAGCGCCACTACGCTCCTTGGGTCCAGCTGTCATCATCGCCGTATTGTAATCGCTCGACGCCGTCTATCAGGATGAAATCTCCGGCACAAACTTTAGGGGGGGCCGCGCCGCGCACTGCGCCCGCCTCTCACGAGTAGTCACCTCCACTCTGCTGACTGAGGTTGCCAAGGTAGTCGCGCTTTCCGATCTTCGCTCCGAGGCGCCGAAGGATCGCGTGCGCAATCGAGATGTGGAAGAAGAAGTCAGGCAGCACCAGATGCCGGATATAGTCGTCGCCGCCGAACCAGCCGCGCGCGATGGGCGGCGTTAGCCCGTATGTGTGGGCCTGCGCGCCGGCAACCTCGTCCGGCTGCACGTTCTGCAGGAAGCGGCGCGTCTCGAGGAGACGCTCCCTCAATGCCGGGTACATCATGGGGATGTCGCGCGGTGCCGGCGCGTCGCGCTGCATCAGTTTCGCCAAGTGGGCGTCGACCTTGTTGCAGCTTACCGAAAACTGTTCTCCGAAAGTCAGCATGTCGGACGCGAGCCGCTCGCCAAGGATACCGCCGGGCTCGATCCCGCGGGCCCGCTCGAGCGCTTGGGCATGGTCGAGATAGTCGGCCATCACGTTCAGTCCGTGCACCATGACGGGGACGGTGATGTCATAGACCGAGAACGACACGTCGAACTCCATGCGCTCGCTTGTACTCTGGACGTCGATCGGGTCCGAAAGGCTGACAGCCGAAACGAATCCTCACCATGAGCACTTCAATTTTTTCAGCTTGCGGCATCAACTTGCGGGATTCGAGAAGCGCCCACGCATTCGGTCGCCTAGCGACGCAGGACCGGATATCCGTTCACGTAGATCCAATCGGTTGTCTGAGCCGGCACGTGGCAGCCCTGGCAATCCGAATGGTAGTCTGTGGAGGTGGTCTTGAGCGGCTTGTCGGCGTCGAACCACGACCATCCCCACCCGTCGCCCCACAACGGGTTGCCGGGGTGCGTTCCCTTGCTGTCTTTCACCATGACGAACCAGCCCTGGAGCTTGTCGGCATGGCTCACCCTGCCGGTTGTCATCTCGTCCGTCGCCGTCGCGAAGACCTCTTTCACCAGAACGGCGCCGTCCGGGAACTGCCCCGTCTTCCGATACGCATCGATCGTTCCCGGGGATGCCCAGACGACATGCATTTCCTTCGAGCCCTGGCCGCTGTCGGCGGCAATTGCCCAGCTGCCGAGCGCCTGGTAGAGCGTTCGGTAGTCCGCCGGCACGCGCAGATGCCCGGTGGCGTCCACGACGTTCGCGGTCGGGCCGGCCGAGGCCGCTCCGTTGATCTGCGCGAGCGCCGCCACGGCGCCGGCCACCAGCGAGACGGCGACGGCCAGACCGACTGTCCTTGATAATTTCATGGGAGCTCTCCTTTTCTGCTCGCGCGCGGTACGGAGACTCGGCGCAGCGTCTTCAATCACTGTTTCATTCGCTGCGGAGCCGACCGCGTGCAGCTCGGCCGACCTGGCGGACCCAAAGATCGGACGCAGCCTATGAAATTAGAAATTCCCTTTGGACATGCTTTCGATAGGCGTGAGGTATCGTTCAAAGGCGCCGCGCGGCATAGGAGGAAATGAACGGGCATTTCGCGATTACCTTTTTCCTGTCGCGCCGCAACGCTTCGAAAACGCCATCCGCCAGCCGCGATCCGTACCCCCGACCGGACAGATCCTGTGGCACTTCCGTGTGGAGGAGAACGACGCGACCGTCTTCGATCTTGTAGTAGGCGACCGCGAGCGCTCCGTCGCCAAGCGGCATTTCAACCGACTCATCGCCGGATTATCCCGGATACTGCTGTCCACCTTCAGCCTCCCTCACCGAGACATGGAGGCGGCGTGGCGCAGCGACGCCAATATCTGCGCCGGCTCGTCCCGTATCGTGAAGTCAGGCTCGACGAACGCACTGCAAATCCGGCCTTCCGAGTCGATCACGTAGGTCGCGGGGATGGGCAGCATCCAGATCGGTGACCCGTGGCGGGCGCCGAAGTCAAAGCCCAACCTGGAATAATGTGCGATGGTATCATCGGGCACCCGGAACAGTACGCCATACGACATGGCGACGCCGTAGTCGACATCGGACAGGACCTTCAGATCCAAACCCAGGCTCCGCTTGAGCTGCCGCGGGAAGTCTTTCGTGTCGGGCGTCACGACTGCGAGGGTCGCGCCGACGCTCTCGAACTCATCCTTCGCAGCCTGGAGGGCGGAGAGCTCAGCGGTGCAGAACGGACACCAGCCGCCGCGGAAGAAACTCAGCACGAGGGGTCCGTCGCGGCGCAATTGCTCGGAGGAGTGGAGACGGCCGTCGGCGTCCGGCAAAAGGAAATCTGGCGCCTCGTCCCCGACCTTCAACGCGCGCGATGCCACGTCGGTATCGCGGAGCCAGCCCACGAGGTGGTTGTAAGACTCCCAATCTGCCGCGCTAAACGTCGACAACAGCTCGGTGCGAATCTGGGCGAGTGTCTTGTCGGCCTGGTTGGTCATCGGCAAGGAGCCGTCAAGCTGAAGATCGGTTGGCTGGAGGCGGCTGGCCGCCGGCGCGGGTGTCGTCGTCATGCGGACGCCCTCGCCATCTCTACGACCGTTTCGTAGGGCACACCCCGGTCGGAGACCTCGAACGACCAGTCGCGAAGCCGCGCGACCTTGACGAAAGCGTCCAGCGCCGGCGAGTAGCGGCGCCCCTGTACTGCCAGCAGCCGCACCTCCCGCAAGACCGGGTCGCCTTCGAGCGGGATGGTTTTGAGCGTCGGAAGGCGCGGCATGTGCTCGGGCGCGAGCATCACGCCGAAGCCCGCAGCCGCCATGTGCTGCAGGTGCAAGTCGTGACCGCTGCAGTGGCCGAAGTGAGGGGGCACCTCCGGAAAATACGACCGCTGGATTTTCGGGGCAACATCGCATTCAGCCCGTTCCAGCAAGACGGTTTCGCGGAGGTCATCGATGCCGATCGACTGACGGTTTGCGAGCCGGTGTGTCGGCGCGAGCACCGCGACGTAGCGTTCCTCGAACAGCGACCAGTCGTCGATACGGTCGGGCACGTCCTGCACATCCCCGACCATAGCCGCGTTGATCTCCCCCGCAAGCAAGAGGTCGACGAGCTTCTCCGCCACGCCCTCGCGCAGTTCGACGTGAAGTCCAGGGACGAACTTTGCGATCTCCGCGATCGGATCGAGGACCAGCGATGCCGAGATAGAGGGGGCGAGGCCGATCTTCAATGGCGCTACGTCCTTGCGTTGGAATTCCTCGGCCCTGCGGCGCACCGCCTCCGCCGAAGCCAGTGTGCGCTCCAGCATCGGAAGGACTTCCTTTCCAAGGTCGGTGAGCTGCGTCAGCTGGCGTTCGCGGTAGATCAGCTGGCCGCCGAGTTCCTGCTCGAGCTTCTGCACTCCCTTGGTCAGGGCCGGCTGCGTGACATTGCACAGCTCGGCCGCGCGGGTGAAGTTGAGTGTGGACGCCACAGCGAGAAAGTAGCGAACTTGATGAAGCTCCATGGATCGTTTCCGTCAAGGTGCGGTTGTCTGTGCTGATGAGCCTTTGCGCTCCGCGACGTGACGAGGCACGCCGCAATCATGGGGCCTAGATGCTACTTGCGTGCCCCCGTTTGAATGACCTGGCTGTTGATTTGGACGCACGGACACGCCTTCAGGAATCTCTGAGAGCCGACATGGTGAAGGGTTGGGTGAACGAGGAAAAGGCTCAATTCGGACGCGTTGCCGTGCGGCGTGCAGTCGACGCCGTTGTAGGCGTCGTGCGTTCGCCCGGATCATCTAACTACGCGGCCGGCCGGCCCTTTCCGGCGCATGGCGTCAGGCGCGGAGCGTCTCACCGCCTTTGGCATCTGCGTAGTATTGAGGCGCTTCGCGGCGGTCGTGTTTCCCGTAGTCGCGCACGATCCGCACTTTCCGGACCCTCGCATTGTCATTCGGTGCGAAAGTGTCCTCGTAGGCCTGCGCCGCAGCGTGGTTCTTCCAGGATATGAGCAGAATCAGATCGCCAGGCGTGAGCATGGCGTCGCAGATGTCCCAGGACGTGCTGTCGGCCGCCCACGGGTTTAGGCCGAGCCACTCGGCGCAGTCATACGGGTTGTCGGTCTGCTTCCACTCCGCGGGGCGCGTCGCGTTGATCAGCGTGACCGTCGTTCCCTCCCCGACTTCGGTCTCGTCGAGCCGCTGCTCCGTGAGGGCGTACCCGGCAGGCACCTGATTGTCACCGGTGATCTGGCCGACGCGGAGGTGATAATCTGCGAAGATTTCGTCCCGGCCCTTCTGCTGGAGCTCGTGATGGCGCATGCGAGTCCGCCAACGGACGAGCGACTTCTCGTCCCGCCAGCTCGAAAGCGAGAGGATCCAGCCCTCGCGGGTCAGGCTCTTGTAGCGGATGTTGTCGACGAAGCCCTCGACTTGCTCCAGTTCGGGGCGCAACATCTTGGCGCTGTCGAGGTAGTCATCCCAACTCCCCTTGTTGGGGAGGAGCTCGAAAATCACTGAAAACATGATCGTATCTCACTCCCAGAGTGCTGCGACATAGTCGATCGTGGTGTTGCGAGCCGGATCAGCGCGGCGCCGTCGAAGCATGGAATTCCACATTGTGAATGGGAAGTGACGTCTCGCCATGAAGTCGATAGCCGCGCGTTATGATGGCCGGAGGTCTGCCGCATCGGACTCGCGCAACCGAGGCCAGCTACTCCGGCAGTGGTTCGGGAGCCTGAGATCAGCCCAGGTCGGTCGGGCGTCGAAGAGTCCGCGCGAACGAGCCCACTCCGGCTAGCCAAGCGTCTTTCAGACAATCCGATAACGGTCGGCTATCGACTCCATGGCGAGAGGTGATTTTCCTTTCGACCATCATGGACTCAGACTTCGACCTACGTCGTCCCTTATGCGGGCCGAAGTCGCAGTTCCGCTGCACGATTGCAAGCCAGGAGGTCCGATATGCAAATCAGAGAGACGATTGGCGTTTCATTATCCGGCCCTGTCGAAGGCCGGCTGCTGGAGGATGTTGTCGTGCTCGCGGACCGCGCCGGCGTCGCGCTCGGAGTGCAGCATGCGTTTAGCGCACGAGTGCGAGACGTTCGCGACGGCGGTAGCGGTCTCATCGCGTCCAGGTACGCGGAGATCCCGCTCGTCGGCCCCAACGGCGAGGTCTCGGGGATTTTGTGCCGCGCCAGCGTGCCGTCTGATGCGCGCGGCGTGGCCACCCCTCGCAGGCGGGATATCGCGAGCATCATGCCCGACGTGGCGCAGTTCCTCGTCCACAACATCGACAACCTCCTCGCCGTGATCGACAGCGGCCTGCGGCTGCTCGAGTGCCAGACCGATGCCGCGCGCCGAAAGGCCATCCTTGCGAAAATGCAGCAGGCGATCGCGCGAGGCGCGATGTCCAGCCGGCAGTTCCTCGATGCCGAGCAAGCAGGCGCCGAGTCGATCGACGGGTTTGTCACAGGCACTCGCCTCGCAACGATCGCAAGTGCGCTTGACTGGACGTTGCCTCTGCACATCACGGTGCGCGCCGAGATCGCCCCTGACCTATGGGCCTTCAATGCCGACCCGGAGGAGCTATACTTCGCCTTGCTGGACCTTTGCCAAGTCTCGGCGGATGCCATGCCGAGAGGCGGCACGATCACCGTCAAGGCGCACAACGTCGAGCCTTCCGCCGATGCGTCCGGGGAATTCGTCGAGATCGTTGCCGCCGACGATGGGGACGGCATGCCTGAGAGGATCCTATCGCAGGCCTTGACCTCGGACTTCACAACAAGGGCCACGGGCCATGGCACCGGCCTTTCCCAGGTCCGGCGCTTCGCTGAAGAACGAGGCGGCGTGGTCTGTACAGAGAGCAAGCGCGGTGCCGGCACACGCATGCGTCTGCTGCTCCCGCGCGCGCACAGAGCCGGGCTCCCCAGCACGATCGTCGGCACGGAGATCGCGTACACGCCCTCCCCTAACGGCGGGATGTTTCACGTTGGTGAATCCCGCGACAGCTTTGGCGCCATCTTGGCCAGCGCGAACACCTGGAGACCGGTTCAGCGAGGGAGCTCATGATCCCCTCCGCCTCGACCATTCGTTCGACCGACAGGGGCTCATCGAAAACACGCAGTGGGGCGCTCGGCGTGCAAGTGTCATAGCTCGCCGGATGAACAGGAGATCTTTCGATGATTCTACCTGCCGGTACGACAGTTGCCGTCGCTGACGGCGAGACGTTTCGCATGTTCCACAATACAGGCGTGAAACCTGGGGTGCACTTGGTCGAGATCACGGCAGCTCCGCCCGCGCACCTCCACGCAGGCTCAGGTGCACGGCACCATACCGGCTCCGCCAACCCCGATGGCAGGCGGTTCATCGAAGAGGACTTTGCAGCGGCAACCGCGGCTTTCCTGAACAAGCTCAGCATGGACGGGACAATAGAGCACTTGGTCGTTGTCTCTGACCCCAGAACCTTGGGGGAGATGCGCAAGCACTTTCACCACGACCTGAGAAGCAAGATCATAGGCGAGCTCGCGAAAGACTTCGGCCGACGTCCGCTCTCAGATATCGCCTCACTGATCGCTGGCGCCTAAGGCACACGACGCCGGAATGCGCTCGCTGGTGAGAAGCATGTGCACTTGTCGGCCTGCTTCGCCATCTCAATCGTCGCCTCCAGCATCTCCTGCGGCATTCTCAACCCAGGCAGAAGGGCTATGCCGAGATCGCAGAACTGTCCGCAACTCCCTTTATCGCGTTACTCGCAGTTCTAATACTGCCGCTTCGACCACAGATGCTGAGAACAGAACGGCGGTGGAAGAACCATCCTCCAAACCAACAGCGAAAAACCACAGCTTGCGCGATGAAATTGGCGCAAGATCGCGGATCCTGTCGGTGGCTTTGCGGTAAACTCAAGCACGGCTTTGCGAATTCCTCCTTCTACTTTCGTCATCTGATGCCACAGCTCGCCGATCGATTTCGGCTGATCGCGCCGGATCTACCCTCGTTCGGCTTCACGCAAATCCCCGCCGAGCGAAACTATCGGCATGACTTCGAATCCCTCTCGCGCACGATCGCAGCGTTCGTCGACGTCTTGGAGCTTACGCGCTACGTGCTCTATGTCTTCGACTACGGTGCACCGGTGGGTTGGGACCTCGCGCTGACATATCCGGAGCGTGTTGCAGGGATCATCAGCCAGAACGGCAACGCGTACGTCGAGGGATTGAGGAAGGAAGCCTGGGATCCGCTGCGAGCCTACTGGGTCAGCCCAAGCCCCGACAAACGGGAGCCCATTCGCTCCCGCATGACGCTCGAGGGGGTCAAGCAAGCTTACTTCCACGGCGTGGCCGATCCATCCATTATTGAGCCGGAGTCCTACACGCTTGATGCGGCGGTTCTGGCCCGCCCCGGAAATGCCGATCTGCAGATCGACCTCAAGCTGGACTATAAGCGCAACATCGAACGCTATCCGCTCTATCAGGCATTCTTCCGTCAGCATCAGCCACGGCTGCTGGCCGCCTGGGGCAGGAACGACCCATTCTTCGCCCCGGAGGGCGCCGAAGCGTTTCGGCGAGACATTCCCGCAGCACGAATTGTCCTTCTGGACACCGGGCACTTTGCGCTTGAGACGGAAGGTCGCACGGTTGCCGAGGAAGTCAGACGCTTCCTGCTCGATTGAATATCGGCAGAGCGCACGAGCAGCGCGATTTCGTATTGTCGATAGGAACGGATGCGCGCCCCGTCGCCTTCGTCAGGATACTCGCGCGGCACGCCGCACGGGGCTTCGTTCGGGCCGCACGGCACTAACAGACGGGCCAGCCTTCGGAATTGAAGGGATGATGATTGCGCGTCAGCGATCACTCTCTTTTTTGGTAGCGAGGACCTACGCCATTGGCACTGATCGTCCGTGGCGCTTCGCACTCTCCAATTGGTTGCGGGTTGATTTGAACCTATCGAGCTAAGCAATTGGATTTGTTGATGCGGCTGCTTAAGACCGAAAAGCAAAAACCCAGCAATCCGTTGAGATTGCTGGGTTTCCATTTTGAACTTTGGTTGCGGGGATAGGATTTGAACCTATGACCTTCAGGTTATGAGCCTGACGAGCTACCGGGCTGCTCCACCCCGCGTTAAACCGTTGCGTGCCTTGCAGAAAGGGTGCCTGAGCCGGCCGGCCAACGCTTTTCAACGGCGCCGATCGATCCGTCCGGGGGCTTCCTGAGAAGGCGACCCGGGCCGAAGCCGTCGGGTGCGGGGCGTATGTATCAACGTGAGCCCGGTTTGGAAAGCCCCGGATGCGGGTTTTTGAGGATTTTGTGACGTCGAAATCGCCGGCTGCCCCGGCAGGATTTACCGCCGGGAACCGGGCCTTGCCAGACCGCGCGCAAAAGCGGAGCTTGGCGCGCAACAAATCCGTCAAGAAAACGTCATCCGAGGGGGAAATGCCATGGACCGGCCATTGAAGAGCCCGGGGCTGCATGCGCTTGAGGAGGCCTTTCTTCGCCAGTTCGAGCTGTCACGCGGCGAGCCGGCGCCGACATTGCAGGCACGGCTCGACCGGCTGCGCCGCCTGCGCGCCGCGCTGACCGAGAATGAGGCGCGATTCGAGGCGGCGATCTCGGCCGATTTCGGCCACCGCTCCACCGTCGAGACGGCGATCGCCGAGACCATGCTGGTGCTCGGCGAGATCAAGCACGCGGCCAGGCACCTCAAGGGCTGGATGGCGCCGCGGAAGGTCCCGACCACGGTGCAGTTCGCGCCGGCCAAGAACCGGCTGATGCCGCAGCCGCTCGGCGTGGTCGGCATCATCGCGCCGTGGAATTATCCGCTGCAGCTGACCCTGGCGCCCGCAGTCGCCGCGATCGCGGCCGGCAACCGCGCCATCATCAAGCCGAGCGAGCTGGTGCCGCGCTTCGCCGAGCTGCTGACCGAGGCGATCGCCAAGAAATTCGACGTCACCGAGCTCGCGGTCACCGATATCGACGACGAAATCGCAAGGGCGTTTGCCGCGCTGCCGTTCGATCATCTGATCTTCACCGGCTCGACCCGCGTCGGCCGGCTGGTGGCCGAAGCCTGTGGCCGCAATTTGACGCCGGTGACGCTCGAGCTCGGCGGCAAATCGCCCGTGATCGTCGACGGCTCCGCCGACATCGATGAAGCCGCGCAGCGCATCGCCTATGGCAAACTGCTCAATGCCGGCCAGACCTGCATCGCGCCCGATTACGCGCTGGTGCCGCAGGCCGCGGTGCAGCCCTTCGCGATGCGGCTGCACGGTCACATGCAGCACATGTTCGGTACCGATCCGAATAACGCCGATTACACGTCGATCGTCTCGGATCGGCACTATGCGCGGCTCGAGGGGCTGGTGTCCGACGCCGCCGCGAAAGGCGCGACCATCATGCAGCCGGCAGCGCCGAACGACCGCGAGTGGAAGGCGAGGCGCAAATTTCCGCCGACCGTAATCGTCGACGCGACGCCGGACATGACGGTGATGCAGGAGGAGATCTTCGGGCCCCTGTTGCCGGTCATCGGCGTGCGCGATGCGGCGGAGGCGATCGCCTTCGTCAACAGGCGCGATCGCCCGCTGGCGCTGTATTGGTTCGGCACCGACAGCGCCGCCCGCGATGCGGTGCTGGCGCGTACGGTGTCCGGCGGCGTCACCGTCAATGACTGCCTGTTCCACTTCGCGCAGGCCTATCAGCCGATGGGCGGCGTCGGCGCCTCCGGCACCGGCGCCTATCACGGCGAGTGGGGATTCAAGACGCTGACCAAGTTCAAGCCGGTGTTCTACCGCTCGCGCTTCAACCGGCTTGCCGATCTCTATCCGCCCTATGGCGCGAAAGTCGCGCGGCTGGAGAGGCTGATGCGGTTGTTGTCGTAAGAATCACGCCGTCATTGCGAGCGTGGCGAAGCAATCCATGGCGCCGCATAACGGATAGATGGATTGCTTCGCTTCGCTCGCAATGACGCAAAACGAAGACCAGGGGGAACATTCGTGACTGACACATTCGATTTTGTGGTGGTGGGCGCAGGCTCCGGCGGCTGCGCGGTGGCGGGACGACTGTCGGAGGATCCGGCGACCTCGGTGGCGCTGCTCGATGCCGGCGGCACCAATGACAATTGGGTCGTCACCACGCCCGGCGCACTGGTGCTGATGGTTGCGGGCACCGTCAACAACTGGGCCTTCAACACCGTGCCGCAAAAGGGGCTCAACGGCCGCATCGGCTATCAGCCGCGCGGCAAGGGGCTCGGCGGCTCCTCGGCGATCAATGCCATGGTCTACATCCGCGGCCATCGCGCCGACTACGACCACTGGGCCGCGCTCGGCAATACCGGCTGGGCGTTCGCCGACGTACTGCCCTATTTCAAGCGCTCGGAAGACAATTCCGATTTCGACGGCGAGTATCACGGCAAGGGCGGCCCGCTCGCCGTCAACAAGCTGCGCTCCGGCAATCCGATCCAGCAGACCTTCCTGCAGGCGGCGCAGGAGGCGCAATTCCGCATCCGCGAGGATTTCAATGCCGAAGACCATGAGGGCCTCGGCATCTACCAGGTGACCCAACGCAACGGCGAGCGCTGGAGCGCGGCCCGCGCCTATGTGCATCCGCATATCGGCAGGCGCGCCAATCTGCGCGTCGAGACCAATGCGCACGCGACGCGCATCCTGTTCGAGGGCAAGCGCGCGGTCGGCGTCGAATACCGGCAGGGCAAGGAGCTGAAGCAACTCCGCGCACGGCGCGAAGTCCTGCTTGCCGCTGGCGCGTTCCAGTCGCCGCAGCTGTTGATGCTGTCGGGCGTCGGCGATGCCGCGGCGCTCGGCAGGCACGGCCTCGCCAGCGTGCATCATCTGCCCGGCGTCGGCCAAAATCTGCAGGACCATCCGGATTTCATCTTCGGCTACATGTCCGACAATCCGAACTTCGCCGGCCTCTCGCTGAAGGGCATGCCGCGGCTCGTCCGCGCCATCATGCAGTATCGACGGGAACGCCGCGGTCCCCTCACCTCGAACTTCGCCGAATGCGGCGGCTTCCTGAAGACGCGGCCCGATCTCGACATCCCCGACATCCAGCTGCATTTCGGCATGGCGATGGTCGACGACCACGGTCGCAAGCGCCACGGCGGCACCGGCTTCTCCTGCCATGTCTGCCTGCTCCGGCCGAAGAGCCGTGGCAGCGTCGCGCTGGCGGGCGGCGACCCTATGCAGGCGCCGCTGATCGACCCGAACTTCCTCGGCGAGGAAGACGATCTCGAATCGATGGTGGCGGGCTACAAGACCACACGGCGGCTGATGGAGGCGCCGGCGCTGCGCGCCCTGCAGCAGAAGGATGTATTCACATCCAACGTGCACACCGACGACGACATCCGCAGCATCCTGCGCGAGCGCGTCGACACGGTCTATCATCCGGTCGGCACCTGCAAGATGGGCACCGGCGATCCGCTTGCGGTGGTCGATCCGAAGCTGCGCGTGCACGGTCTCGAAGGCCTGCGCGTGGTCGACGCCTCGATCATGCCGACCCTGATCGGCGGCAACACCAACGCACCGACCATCATGATCGGCGAGAAGGCGGCGGATATGATCAGGGCGGAAATGCGGGCGGGGTGACCAAATGCGTAGGGTGGGCACGGCGCAAGAGCGCCCTTGCCCGCCCTATGAGGCTGCCGTCGAAGGGCCGCTCGGCCAAAATATCGAAAACAACCCCATGCAAAGTAGCCGGGGGCTGCCGGCTTCGACACGGCGACTTGACTCGTCGGGCAAATCAGCGGTACTCTTCTATTATTCAGAAAATTGCGCAGACGCCGTCAGCTTGCTCCGTGTCATCACCCGCGCATGCGGGTGATCCAGTATTCCAGAGACCGCAGTGCTTGAGCCGAGGGGCCGCGGCGTACTGGATCGCCCGGTCCATGTGCGCAATTGCGCACAGGCCGGGCGATGACGACGGTGGACGAGGATATACGCGGATCCGCTGCAATCGTAGCCCGGATGGAGCGAAGCGAAATCCGGGACCTTGCCCACACGACCCCGGATTTCGCTGCGCTTCATCCGGGCTACGCACCTGAGCCACGCCGTCATTGCGAGGAGCGAAGCGACGAAGCAATCCATAGCCTGTCTCTTATACACATCTGACGCTGCCGACGAAC
>NZ_JADFUD010000113.1:0-13196 GCF_054820065.1 Bradyrhizobium sp. UFLA06-06 | reverse complement strand
TGTATAAGAGACAGATCTTATGGCTACCAGAAGGTAGCCGGCCAGATTGCAGGTGAAGGTGCACAGAACGTCACGTACACCATGCTCTACTGCTTTCACGGATTGGCTGTCATCGAACTCTACCTGCTGACGGTTGCGCAAGGTGGTTTATCTCAAGCTGCATCTCGTGTTCGGTCCTGCGTTACAGCCGGAACACGCCATACTGCGGCGCATCGATCGGCGCATTGAGCGAAGCGCTCAATGCAATTGCGAGGGCGGTTCTGGTGTCGACAGGATCCAGGATGCCGTCGTCCCAGATTTCGGAGGTCGCATAATAGGCGCTCGATCGTTCGTGATATTCTTCAAGAATTGGCTCTCGAATGGCTGCCAGTTCCTGCTCGGAGAGGCGTCCGCCCGCGCGAGCCAACTGTCGTGCCTTGACGTGGGTGAGAACGCCTGCGGCCTGCTCAGCGCCCATCGCGGATATCTGAGAATTAGGCCAGCTGAACACAAATCGAGGATCAAACGCGCGTCCCGACATAGCGTAAGTGCCCGCGCCGTGCGAGCTATTGCAAACAATCGTAAACTTTGGAACGGACGCTCCGGACACAGCCATGATCAGCTTAGCGCCGTCCTTGGTGATCCCACGCCGCTCATATTCGCGGCCAACCATGAAGCCCGTGACATTCTGCAGGAAGAGCAGGGGCGTCCGATTCTTGTCGCATAATTGGATGAAATGAGCACCCTTCAGCGAGCTATCGCTGAACAGCACGCCATTGTTGGCAAGGATCCCGACTTGATATCCATGAAGCCGCGCAAAGCCACACACAAGTGACGTGCCATAACGCGGCTGATACTCATGAAATCGGCTGCCATCGACCAGACGAGCGATGATCTCTCGCATGTCGAACTGCGCTCGGGCATCCTTTGGAATGATACCGTAGAGTTCGCAAGCACTGTAAGCGGGCGGCTCAGGAGCCACTCGATCGATCCAAGTTTTCGCCGGTTGGCGGAACCGAGCGACGACGTCGCGGGCAATCGCAATTGCATGCATCTCAGAGCTTGCGACGTAATCACTGGTGCCCGACACGTTGGTATGCATGAGGGCGCCGCCCAAATCTTCGGCCGACACGTGTTCCCCGGTGGCAGCCTTTACGACCGGGGGGCCGCCGAGAAAAATCGCCCCCGTACCTTCGACCATAATGTTGTATTCACTAAGCGCGGGGACGTAGGCCCCTGCCGCGGTGCAGTGGCCCATGACGATGGCGACCTGCGGCACTCCCATCTTCGAGAGAATGGATTGATTCCGGAGTATTCGACCAGCGTGGTAGCGATCCGCAAAGAATTCTGCCTGCAAAGGCAGGAACCCGCCCGCGCAGTCGCACAGATGAACCACCGGCAGACGGTTTTCGATGGCGATATCCAGGGCCCGCACAATCTTCTTGACTGAGAGCGGATACCATGCACCGCTTTTCACGCTGGCATCGTCGGCATGAACAATCACCTCCCGACCCGCTACAATGCCGATGCCGACGACCTGCGCGGCGCTGGGCACCTCGCCATCATACGCCTTGTTGGCGGCCAGCGTGGAAAGCTCTAGGAACGGAGTTTCCGGGTCGAGCAAGGCTGCGAGCCGTTCGCGAACAAACAGTTTGTTCTGTCGACGCAGTCGCTCGAAATCCCGTTCTGGCCGATGGAAGCGGGCAGCGCGTTGCCGTTCCTTCAATTCGGCCGCAAGCTGTCTGTTGTGGCAATCGTTGCGGCGAAACGCTTGCGAGTTAACGTCCGCTACGGAACCGATCCGCTGCATTTCAGCGCCCTTCTTCGGAGAGCGTGACCAGCTCAGCGTCATGCTCGAAGCTTTCGCCTTCCTTGACGTGAATTCGATCGACGATGCCGTCCTGCGGTGAGCGTATGATCGTCTGCAGCTTCATGCTCTCAATCATCATCAGTGCCATTCCCGCCGAGACTGATTGGCCAGGCGAAACGGTAGTCGCAACAACTACGCCAGGCATCGGCGCACGGGCGATTAGCAGGCGTGTTTCGTCATTCGCGGAAGTGAGCGCTCGCAATGGGTCATTGTAGCGCACAATGCGGCTTCTGCCGCGTATATGCAGATGAATCAGGTCGCCATCGATAGCAAACCTGACCGGTTCGCTTTCCCCGGCAATGGTCAGGATGCCACTACTCTCACCGTGATGCGTGAACGCGACGGGGGCAATCACTTGGTCGCGCAAATGAAGCCGGTAACCCTGCTGGCTGGTTGAAAGCCATAGCCTATGGTCTACGCGGTCGACCTCGAATGAGTGATACACGTCAATTTCTCCAGCTGCCAAATGCTGCGTGAAGCTCGGGCACGGCGTCAGCGGAAGCACGCACCGGTCTCGTCAGGAGAGCGGCGGATGCCAGGAACGCAGACAATCCGGTAGCAAAATTGTCGGTTGCAAGATGCGGGTTTTCTTCAAGGTATCCCGTATGGAACTGACCGCCGAGAAATGCCTCGTCAGCTAGGATCCGGGCGAGCAAGCTGGCATTGGTCTCACACCCAAGTAGAACAAGTTCTCGAACCGCACGATGGGCTTTCATAGCAGCCTCTATGCGGCTTGGGGCATGCACGATAATCTTTGCAAGCATCGGATCGAACGCCGCCGTGATGTGCTGACCTCGCATGATGCCGCTGTCGATCCGTACGCCGTCCGGATACTCGAGAAGAAGTACTTTGCCAGTGGTTGGAACGTATCCGCGTTCGGGGGCCTCCGCGTACAGCCTGAGCTCGATCGCATGCCCGTTCGAAGCAATATCGGATTGCGCAAGCGCAAGTTCGCGGCCGGCTGCGGCATAAACCTGTTCGGCGATCAGGTCGACACCAGTGACCATCTCGGTCACTGGATGCTCGACTTGAAGGCGGGTATTCATTTCGAGAAAGTAGAAGTCGCCTTCGCTGAGGATGAACTCGACCGTTCCAGCATTTTGATATTGCGCCGCACGGGCGATGCCGACCGCGGCTTCGCAAATCCGTGTCCGCAATTGTGGTGATAACGCGGGCGAGGGCGTCTCTTCTATGATCTTCTGGAAGCGGCGCTGCACTGAACACTCGCGCTCGAAGAGATGGACTAGGTTACCGAAGGCGTCACCCAACACCTGTACTTCGATGTGCCGCGGGATTTCGAGATATCGTTCGACATAAAGTCGGCCATTTCCAAAGTAGCAACGCGCTTCACTGCGCGCCTGCTCGATGGCTGCTTCCAATGCATTTGGGTCGCGGACAATTCGCATGCCCTTGCCCCCACCGCCCCCCGTCGGCTTAACCAGCAAAGGAAATCCAACAGCTTGCGCTCTCGAAACGAATGTCGTCGGATCATCTTCTTCGATGGCGCAGGGAAGGACTGGAAAGCCGTTGCGCTGAACGAAGTTGCGGGCCCGGATCTTGTCCCCCATGAGTTCGATGGCTTCCGGAGCAGGCCCGATGAAGGTAATGCCTGCCTTGATCACCTCCCTGGCGAACTCCGCACTCTCGGAAAGCAATCCATATCCTGGATGCAGCGCCCCGGCGTTCGCCTTGCGAGCGGCAGCTATGATCTGCGCAATGTCCAAATAGCTCGCCACCGGCGTGCGGCCACTGATCGGAATTGCCAAGTCGGCCATGGAGACGGCCGGGGTCAGGGCGTCTACCTCGTGGTAGGCAATTGCAGAACGGAGTCCAAGCTTCCGCAGCGTTTTGATGATTCGTGCAGCTATCTCGCCCCTATTGGCGATTAGAACCGTATCGAAGTGTAATTTGTGCATTCGCCTATCCGGACAAGCACTGTGGGCCAGAGCTTCTGTCAGTTGTGACCGATTGGTACCACTCTCGACGGCCCGCGCTTGATCGCTTGCCTTGGTGGAAGAACAGGCTTGATCCATTTTTGAATGTGAACTGGCACGCTCACGGCCGGCGATCCCTCACTTTGAGTCACTGTTCTTCTTGCCAGTATCTCGAACGGAGATCACGTAGCGACACTGCTGGCTGAGGCTCGCTTGCTTTGATCGGAGACAAGACATAATGGCGGCACGATCAGGTATGTGGCTGCTGCACAGGCGGAACACGTCCTCCATGCAAGCCTCCTTCTCCTCCGCGGTCGGCGCTTGGTCGCGCGCATTCACCTGTCCGGGGATTGCGGCTGTCATTGCGACAGCAAGAGCGATAGCGCGGTAGTTGGCATTGAGAAGCGAAGCCAAACGGAGTCGTTGGTTTTGACTCATGATATCCTTTCAAGCCGGTGGTGCAGTGGTTGTTATTTGGCGCCAAACGCAAGATGACCTGACGACCGGAAAATGGGCCCGGGCGCGCAGTTCGCATTATCTGTCAGGAAGCGTCGAGATTGTCGAAGGTGGCCCTCACTTGTCTAGGATCGTACAATCTGACGCAACGAGCGATTCAAGCCCCTTTGTGGGCCCAATCGCCTGTAGATGTTTGGAATGTGCATATTCCGTCTTAGCGACGCCTGCGCGAGGGAGTTCGGATGGACCAGTGCACACAGTATTGCTGTGCGGCGGCTGCGAATGGTACCGTGGCGTAGCTAACGAGATGAGCCTCGCTGTTACGTAATTGTACGTAGCGCGGTTGTCGCATTTCTTTGATCTGAGAATTGCATGCTCACCGCCATGAATCCAAAAAGTAAACTCTACGAGCCCAATCACTGGCGAGGCCGTGCGGAAGCAACGCGAAAGAAGGCGGAAGCACTCGCTTACGGCAAATTAAGAGATAGGCTTCTTAAGATTGCCATCGAATACGACAAGCTGGCTCTGCGTGCCCAAGATTGGCAGGCGAGCCAAAACGAGAACGATGCGTTGTCCGACTATGAGTTGTGAGGGCTGGCCGCGCTTCGGCAAAGCGCGCGCGCACATTCCGGCTCGCAGTTTCTTTTGTGGAGCAAAGGTCGCTCAGTGCGCTCGGCGCGGCCAAGTCTATTGCAAGTCTGTATACGGGGTGAGCCGCGCCGTTCGGCGGGGCGATGGATCTCGGGGGAGAGGGACGAGGTGGCCGCGCGCAATATGGTGGTATGACGGCCTGCTCCTGTTGCGATGGGGTCGGGGCGCTGGCGAGGCTGGCGACGCGATCCCTGTCGCCATCCTTGCGCAAGCGTCACAAAGCACGTTTCCGGCCTTAGTTGCGCATCTGGGCGCGGGTAGTAGTCGATGTCAGTCGGCATGTTGGCGGGTCATGTCAGTCCGCCGATTCGCGGCGTTGTCCTGTTATCCCCGCCTGTTTCGTTTGCGTCGCGAGAGAGCCGCATGTCGTGTCTAGGTAGTCCGCCAGTTGTTGACTTGAACCAAGTCAAAGAAAGAGATCGCCACTGCCAGACTGGCGGTGGTGCGCCTGCTTCATCCTCAGCACGATTCGATCGGAACAGTCGCGGCATACGAGTGGTCGAGAAGCGCTCGTGTGCCGCACTATTTGTCAAGACATCGCCGTCGATTCTGTATCGCTCATAGGAGCGATGCGACGATCCAGCAAATGCCGGCCCAGAGCAGCGCGTTTAGGAACAACCCAAGCAGTGGCCACAGGTTCCATTTCGTTTGCGTCGGCCAAGATCCGCAATCAGCGCCGTAATGCTTGATCATGGGGTGCTTTGGTGTGCGCCAGTGCATCATTCATCCCACGATGCGCTGGCCCACGGAAGCGGGCGCGCGTTTGGGTGTCTCGTATCACTCATGAGTTTCGCGGTCTTCCTTCAAGGCTTGAGTGTCAGAATTCCGTTCGTATCGTCGCTCAGCCGAAAGCCCTGCGAATTGCCGGCCTGCTTAGCGCTGCAGCGTTCCGGGCAGCCGAAACGGCCATCGTGGATTATGGCGCGTCCTGTTCGCTTCGTTTTCTTGACCGCTGCAATCAGCATGCCACGAACGGAGATGTACCGGCGCCGCTTTGACAAAGGAAAAATGCGATTTGTCGAGTTCAGCGCCGTGGTCTAGCTGCCCTTAGTCGAATTCGCGACACCGATGTCTGAAAGCCAACGCCAGTAGGTGCGTCGTCAGCGACACAGGCGACAAGCGGTCCGAAAGATCGCCGTTGATCGCGATTGAGTCTGAGGCAGTAAGCCAAGCTAGCCTCCTTCCCTGACCGCTAGCTGACGAAGAGCTGCTGAGATGGAAGAAGAATGATGAGATGTTGGCAGCTCACTCAATGACATGTTGGCTCAGCTGCGGCTCCGATGCGAGCTAGTTCGAGTTTACGCTCTTACAGCCTGATCATGGTCACATAGATGACGCATTGGCACTGTTTCAAACCACGAGAAGCGAGTGCTGCGAGCTATCGAAGACCCACATGACGGCGCGGACCGAGGCGCCGTCCCTTTCGAATCATAGTGGCGGCAGCGCTCGCGGTTTTCGCGCCATAATGGAATCTACAAGCAGGTATCACATGCGATCAAATGGAGCCGCCGGGATGACGATCGGTCCATCGTCGATGAGTTGATGGGCCATGATCGGGCTCGACCCATTTCATATGGTCAAGCACATCACCAGCTGATCTGCACGGGCAGGGCAATGAATACTTGTTTGGACGTGCTAAGGCTCAAGAGCTGATCTGCCTGCAGGTCGGCGCTGTTCGGCGATGAGAGTCCAAGCCTGCCAGCATAGATGAGCAAGATGGCCCACGCGAGGATCGACGTGGTGACGAAGTCGTCCACCGGGTCCGCCCGTCGGGTCAACCATGGGTGTGTAACTGGCCGATTCGTATCGAGCGGATCGTGCGCGCCTTGCGATCAAGGGGGCGATGAGCGTGTCCGTCGTGTCCTCAAACACGATGTGAGCGTTCGAAAACCAAGAATTAGGAGAGCAAGTGATGATGGACATCAGCGTATTTCTCAGCAGATGGTTCGCTGAAGAGTGGTTTTGGAATGCCGGGGTGAGGACCGAGCTGGCGCCGATTGATCAGTTGCCCGACAACGTCATCTACGTCGACTTCAAAGCGATCCGCGAGGCAAAGGAGGGGACGTGCGAGCGCAGATCATAGAGAAGCTTGAGGCTGGCCGGGTAAAATACGGCCAGTTCGCCAGCGTTCCTGGATCAGGCCCTTGCGGCCTGTTTCTTGTGCAGGGTCCCTGCGGGTGTGAACTCAAGATCAGTGGATTAGTTCGTCCTAGCTGGGAGCACGTCGCTGTCTCGACGGCGCGGCGTTGTCCAAACTGGGAAGAGATGTGCTTCGTAAAAGACCTGTTTTGGGATGAAGAGGAATGCGTGATGCAATTGCATCCGCCTCTTTCGCAATATGTGAATAACAGCCGGTATTGCCTGCATCTATGGAGACCCACTGATCGAGACATCCCGACGCCACCGCCGAGCTTCGTGGGCATTGTTGGGCTAAGACCGTCCGACGCGGCAATGTTGTTTGCACGGATGAGTGCGACAGCATGACGAGTTGCATCAACAATGTCCGCGCAGAAGCGGGCGCTTGGTTAGCGCAGAAACGTCGTTCTGCGCCGCCGGAAGGCAGCGCGATTGCCGAACATGTCGGGCTTTTCTGCCAGTTGCAACGTGCCGGGGGGCAGCCGGAAATCCTGCTGCCGCACAGGTGGTCATTAAAGTGTACTGAATCGGCAAGATTTGCCTCATATGCATCACCGCAGCTACTTTCATCGTGGGCGTGTTGGGATTCGAATTAGTTTTTGGGGGTGTTCAAGCCAGTGCTTGTGGAAAGGCGCGTTGAACCTAGGGGTACGAGCAACAGCGGAAGTCGTATCGAGGGCGGGCACCACTTCAAGCGGAACCACGTGCTCTGCAGTCCCAGCCACCCGCCCGGAACAGAGCTGGCGATCAAAACGGTGTGCCTCCAATAGGGGACATGAACGATAACGATTCCAAGCTTGTCGGCTCGACAGCTCGCCGTCAGCTTGCGGCAATATCCTTCAGAGGCAGAGCATGAGCATCCCGCACTCGCTCTGAGGAAACGTGCGCTTAAGAGGCAGGTGAGCCATCATGTATAATCGAGTGAGCGGACAATCCATAGCTTCCAATCGGGCTGATCAATCGGGGCAGTCGATGGACAGTGGCAGCTTTGCGCAAGCACTTACGGAATGCGCGCAACAGGAGAGCCTGTCAGATGGTGAGTCGTTCGACCAAATGGGGGGCTGCTGCAGCAGGCCAGACGCAAACGGTTACAGTCCAGAGCCCTCCGACTCCAGCACATCCTCTCTGTCCTCCGATTCCAATCCATCCTCTCCAGCAAGGCCGATCCGTGCCCTGTTCGATTACAGGACTGCTGAATTGCCTGAGGCCAATGTTAACGGTATCTGCCTTGGGTTGGCCGCGGAGTGGCTGCTCGATCTCAATAGTAGCCCCTCATCCCGAATGAGTGCGCTGCAGCCGGGTGCTCAAAACCATGCCTCGGCGGCCGTGCGGCAGAAGCAGTATGAAGATGCCAAGACTGAGTTACGAAACGCTGGGGCAGGAGGTTCTCATGACTTTCAGGCAAGAGGCAAAATGTTGAGTGATGCGGGTTTGCATCCATCCAACGAACAGACACGATATAGGTTTGGCTCATCTTCGCGCATTAACAAGATAGTGAACGAAATCACGGCCGATCCATCGGTGTACGTGCTCAGCTTGCGTTTCGCAGCAGGTGGCAGACACTCAATCGCGACGTCGACATCGAATGGAATGACGACCCTCTTTGATCCTAATTATGGGGAGTTTACTGTTCGCTCAGATCAGATGGGTGAGGTGTTCAAAAGTCTTGCCGAGCGCTACAGGAACCCGAACCAACGTGATATATCGACCGTTGTCACGCAAAGGGTCGCCTGAGCGTTCGGGGCTTTCACCAACTCTGCCGAGATCTCCGTCTTTCCCGGCGCGGAAACGATGGAGACCTGAGAATCAGGACGTCGCGATTAGGGGTAACCGGATGTGGGCTCCGAGTCTGCCGCTTCAGCATACGGCAACGTGCTGAGATGAAGCCACGCTGACGGTGTGGAGATGTTAGAGGTTCGCTTGATGAGGGGCCGATCTCGTCGAGCGAGAACTTGTGCATTCTTTGCGTGCGGGCGTTGATAGCGGCAATGCGGGCGGAATGTGAGGAGCTTTGCGACAGCGTCATATGCTGGCGCGGGTGCGGTTGACCCGCGATCTGGATTGTCCATCAGCGCTGCATGCCAGCATTTGTCTGAGCGTGTTGAGCACCAGATTGCGAACGAACCCCGCCCTAGATCATCTGCAGTTTCATTACGTCCATGTGAAGGGGCTGGCGAGCGTCATCATCGAGAATTCGTGCTCCGGCACGCCGTGAAGCATTCGGATAGTTTTACGACCTGGAGCCGCGGACGTCTTCGGCAGCAACCGTCAGGTCGCCGTGGCCTCTGGTGTGAAGGCGCATTCCGTTTTGAGAAACCATAGATGGCCTGGCACTCCGCCTCGTGTGTCAGGTGCCGATCGACGAAAGTCAGAGACTTCTCTAACCCGTGCCGGATGCAGCTGGCACTGTCTTGCTTGCTTATCCATAGCGGCCATTTGCCAAGCGTGACCAATCTGCCTCTGTTCGCAGGCGCAGCAACCAGTGGCTGTCCCAGCCCCTTGGCGGGGCGCATCGAGGTCGGACTCTATCGTCCATCACTCGGTTTAGCGCTCGGCGGTCGACCGGCAGGAGGCTTCCCTAAACGGCTAAGTGCTGCCGGGAGAAGGCGCGCGACCTGCAGCGGCCGGCCGAAAAGGCTGACGCGCGGAACATTCAGAAGAGTCGATTTGCCAGAACGATGTCGCGGAGGATAGCGGCAAATCGAGCGGCGGTCGCTTTGCCCCGCAGTCCAATAGACAGACTGAGCGTCAGATCGGCGTCCCAGCCTCGTCAGAAGCCAAGTGTACCGTCGAGGGAAAATCGATCTGCTTCAAGCTCGGCTGATTGGTCCAGATATATCGTCGCCAAAGCTCCGTTCCGAGCATTCTCGGCGACGGGGTGGACAACATCTCAGGGTCAGTAGCGGCTAGCGGCGCTGCGCTTGTTCGGAAAGGGAGGCCTCGCGAGATGCCGCTCAGAACCGGCTTGCTGCGCCCTGGGCGTTTCGCGATGATGGCAACCCAGGCACGCATCAACATCTTTCGACGGGCCTTCTCAATCGTACAACGCCGGCTAAGCGGTGTATCCAGTGATCCTTTACAGACCAGCGCCTGGCACTCGTTCCGTTCGGAAGGTGTGGGCTGTGGCTCGTTTGCACTAGGCGCGGATCTGTAGGAACGTTAGAGATCTTCGTCAGCGAGGCGCGATGGGTGGCGTTGGATATCAGGTTTATTCGAAAAGCGGCAACGGTGCTATCCGGGTCGTCGTTTCCTCCGCAAAGCAAGCTCTCGCCAAGGCAAATGAACTCGCCGAATCTGGAAACGAGATCTTGATCAAGGACCTTGCCGGCAGGGTCCTCGACACGGCGACGATCGTTGAACTCGCCGCGTGCGAATAGATTGCTTGTCCCGGCATCGGTGGTTCGGCGGCTATGAGACAAAGCTGTTCGTTCCACCAATTCGTGGGAACGCCTGTGGACCGGAAGGATCGGAACCTCTTCGCCAACGCTTCAATCTCGGGCCGATTGGTCAATGACGGCAGCTCGGTCTGGAAATCGAGAACCGCTCAATCCGCCAGCCGGGTGGAACCAGACTGTTGACAACAGAAGCTTGCTCCGCCGTATCTCGCGAGCCGTCCGAAATTGGCGACGCCCGGGCGCACGGATTGAAGAGGTTCTTGAGCGATCGGCCTTGAGCCATCGTTCACGACGACGAGACGACCGTTTGACGGGCCCCAGCCTTCCTGTCGTCGTGCGGCGACTCAGAACGTCCAATCACGACATGGCTTTCCTGTGCAGCGGCAGAGTGAATTGAAGCGTCGCAGCCGGCTCCGACTTGCGGGCAAATGACAGACGCCCTCCGTGAGCCTCCATGATTGAACGGCAGATCCAAAGTCCCATTCCAGACCGCTTGATTTAGTGGTGAAGAAGGGATCCAAGACACGGTCCGTATCATCCTCAGCGATTCCGACGCCACAATCAGCCACACTAAGCTGCACGTATTCTGTACTGTGGCTGAATGAGCGAATGACGGGATAGATCAGATCGCGAAACGGAAGATGTGCAGCTAACGTTGCTCGATGCTGCTGCCATTTCTGGGGTTCTGCCTCGACATCGCACGCAACGTCCCAACGAGCCAGGCCAATGAGCTCGGCCGCCCAGAGGCCTGCAGCGCTCGCGTGTTCCGAAAGACGGGTGCACAGGTGATCCGGCCCGGTATCCCGAGCCAGTCCGAGGCCGTTTCGGCGTAGTAGCGAACTCGCTGCTCGCTTTCCTGCAGTGCTGCAAGAGTGTTTTCCAACCGCTGCCTGGCCGCGTATTGTTCGGTGACATCCACATCCGTTCCAATGATCTCGCTGACCTCTCGGTCGCTACCAACCACGGCATATGCAACAGAATGTATGCGCCTCAGCGCTATCGATCCCGGATCAAGGCCCCCGCCTAAACCAGGGATTGCGCGGAATGTTTAGGATGGCACCTCGGCCCGTTGTGCAGGCGTACCCCAGGTTAATTTAATGGTGAGCGATTAGCTGTGACGCGTTGATCCGCGGAAACAAGCTATGTCCGGACTGGTCGCCACCCCAAGTCGTCGGCATCACCAGCTGGCTGCAATGGTCGCAAAAAATGAAACTTATCTGCCTACGACCGCTCTCATCCGGCTTTACCGGCCCACTTGTGAGATTCGTGACCAATGTCGGAAAGTTGACGAACGGGAGGCTCTGACAAGCCCAAGAAGCACGCATTTTCAGTTGGCGCGCCGTTTGCTTCGTTCACGGCGTCAGAACTGATCGCATCCAAGCAGCGGTTGGTCAGGAGGTTACCTATGTTGCGAGCTGAGGTAGAGCGATACGTCGAGTATCCCGCGAAACAGCGTCGTCTGCTCTAAAATCTCAAACAGTACGCTGCAGGTCTTCGACGTATGGAGCCCAGTTTGAAATACGCAGCCGGACTGCGTCCATAACCCCTAAGCCGCATGCGTTTTCGCGCCCTAGCGGCGATGTCTGGCACCTGTTTGGATGTTTCCAGAAATGTGTTCATAGAAGTCACTGTGCAGCTATGAAAAAAAGTCCAACGATCTCGCGGATAAATGTAGCGAATACGCATCCCGTTGATGTGTATATATCTCCCGTCAACTTGACCGCCAATGGCAGAGCACATCTGGGGCATGCCGCTGGGCCATATCTCAGAATGGATGTTGTACAGAAGCACCTGAAGAGGGCGGGGCATCATGTCCGTTCTGGACTGACGACTGACGGTTTCGAGAACCATGTCCTGGTCCGAGCGGCTCTTGAGAACATTGACCCGTCAGCCTTGGCACATGGCTTCCATATCAGAATTGTTGAAGATCTCGCCTCCGTCGGTGTCGTTTTCGATCATTTCGATGACCCAGCGTATGGCGGCAATCTGCAGCGCTTTTCGAAGGTCGGCAACGCGCTGATGGGCGCCTTATCTGCAGCGGGCTCGCTTCGTTTCCTCGCAGGTCGCTTACCAGTGGACGATGCAGGTTCTACTGCCACGCCAGAAGAGCGTTTCTGCATTGGAGGCTGGTTTGGTGCAACCTGTCCGGTTTGCCTGGCATCTGCGGGGAGCTTCTTCTGCGAACAGTGTGGACATCATTTTGAGCCCGAGGAAGCGCTGAATCCAGTATCCAGGCGCGGGCGGATTGTCGAATGGTTGGAAAACGTTTCAGCATTCCTTTCAATTTCGGGAAAGGACCGACTTCTACGGGAGTGGGACGATACGGCCATCGAATCCAGCTTTCTGGAGATAGGGAAACGGTACGTCGCACGTAAAGGGCAGCAAATGAGGCTGACCGTACCGGGACTACACGGGCTGGCTTGGAATTCACGACATTTCAACAGCCAGCAGATATTGTTTAGCTACTCCTCCTTACTCTACGCTCATTCTCTCTATTGCGGTTACAAGGACACGGAGGGCACCCACAAGCCCAATCCTTTTGCGCGCGAGTCCAATGCGTTCCTCATTGGCGGTACCGGTATCGATAACACAATCCCGATGCTTGTCGGAGTTACGGGATGCGCTTTGGGTCAGAACTCGTTCCGCCCATTTGATCGAATTTTTTTCAATCACTTCATTCGGCTGAGCGGTTCGAAGTTCTCTACGAGTCGCGGCCACGTGATCTGGGCAGGCGAAATCGCTCGAATTCCAAATATATCTGTCTCTTATACACAT
>NZ_JADFUD010000112.1:0-13515 GCF_054820065.1 Bradyrhizobium sp. UFLA06-06 | reverse complement strand
CAGCCGCCTCAGGCGCTCGGCACCTGTCCCTGATTATCGTGTCTCACATCAGGGGTGCAGTTCACTATCCGCGGATGCGACTGTCCCGGATTACGCTTCGCTGCATCCGGGCTACGGAAGGGGAATCACGCCGCGTCGATGCGGCGAAAGCCGTTCCACACCGCGGTGGCGGCACCGGATGTCAGCACCGGCAGCAGGCGCGCGTCCTGGTAATTGCCGTTCAGCGAGACCCGCTGCAGGGCGGTCAGATGGTCGGCGCTTTCGGCAAACAGCATGCCCGGCCGCGTCGTCACCGCGGTCCGAAAGCCGATCGACCGGGCGAGGGCGAATTCACGCCGCCCGGCGGCGATCCGGTCGCCATAGGGATAGGCCAGATGCAATGCCGGCCGCTGCAGCGCATCCTCGATCCGCGCCCGGCTGGTCGCGAGCTCGAACGATGCGATGGTCTCGCTCTGCCTGGCGAGATTGCAATGGGTGATGGTGTGCGCGCCGATCGTCACCAGCGGATCGTCGGCAAAGCCGCGCAACTCGTCCCAGGACATGCAGAGCTCGCGCGCGATGCCGGTCTCGTCGACGCCGTGACGGGCGCACAGCGCTGATATCTCGGCCTGCATCTCCTGCTCGCCGGGCAGTGAACGCAGCCAGTCGTGCATGCGGCCGAAAGCAGTGCGCTTGGCCGGTGCCGTCGCGGTGTCGATCCGTGTCATGGTGCCGTCGATCGGCAGCTCGATCGCGGACGCCGCCGCGATCACCCGCTCCAGCGCGATCCACCACAATCTGCCGCAGCCCTCGGCGAAATCGCTCGCGATATAGACCGTGAACGGGGCGCCGAACTCGCGCATCACCGGCAGCGCGAAATCGCGGTTGTCGCGATAGCCGTCGTCGAAGGTAAAGCAGGCGAAGCGCCGTGCGAAATTCCGTTCGCTGAGACGGCGATGCGCCTCGTCGATGCTGATCACGTCGACGTCGAGCGCGCGCAGATGCGTCAGCATCGCGCGCAGGAAGTCCGGCGTGACCTCGAGATGATGGTTCGGCTGGAACGCATCGCCGCGCCGCGGGCGGACGTGATGCAGCATGAAGATGGCGCCGACGCCGGCGAAGATCGGCCGCAGCAGGATATGCGCACCCGAGAAATACAACGCCTCCATGCCGGCACGGATCACGGTGTTGCGGAGTTGTTTCATGAGGGCGCGGGCCGGCCGATTTGCATTCCGCGGCAAACTTAGCGAAAGACCACTGAAGAAACTGTTATCCCGGTCCGACATGGCGCCCCCGCCATGGGCGTCATTTGGGGTTTGACAGTCAGCCAAGGGTTTGTTTTCTCTCTGGTTCCCGACCCCGCAGGACGCTGAATGCACGGACTTTTCAAGTGGAGTAGCAAGTGGTGGCCGGGGGTGATTCCACTGGTCGTGCTTTGGGGTATTGCGGCCTGGACCAGCACCACAACGGTCGAAGCGGACCTTGCCGCGCGCTCTAATACCGCACTGAAGGACACCGTTCTCGACAAGCGCCGCATCAGCGTCGACGGGCGCGACGTGACGTTCGCGGCCAACGCCTTCTCCGAAGACGGCCGCCTCAGCGCGGTGGCGTCGGTCGAAGCTGTGCCCGGCGTGCGGCTGGTGAACGACGAGACCCGCCTTGTTCCCGAAGCCAAGCCCTTTGTCTGGTCCGCCGAACGCGACGTGGTGCGGGTCACGCTCGGCGGCAATGCGCCGCTGCCGTCGAGCAAGGGCAAGTTGACCGAGGCCGCGAAGGCCAGTCTCGGCGGTGTCGAGGTGGTGGATCAGATGGTGCTCGCCCGCGGCGCGCCGTTGCGGTTCGACGCGGCGGCGCTGCTGTTGCTCGACCAGATCGGCAAGCTGAAGGAAGGCAAGATCACGCTGACCGACAACAAGGTTGCCCTCGCCGGCATGGCGCGCGAGCTCGGCGGACGCGAAGCGGTCGCCGCGGCGCTGAAGAACCTGCCGGAAGGCTATTCGATCGCCGCCAACGACATCAAGGCGCCGCCTTACGTGTTCCAGGCCTACAAGGACCCGGTCGCGGTGACGCTGACGCTGACCGGCTACGTGCCCGACAACAACGTGCATGCCGCGCTGGTCGCCGCCGCCGGCCGCAAGTTCTTCAGCGAGAAGGTGGTCGATAATCTCAAGGCCAGCATCGGCGCGCCGTCGGGTTTCGCGGCCGCGGTGGTGCCCGCGCTCGGCGCGCTGTCGCGGCTGTCGACCGGAACGCTGGTGGTATCGGATCGCGAGGTGAAGCTGTCGGGCGATGCGCTCTACGATGCCGCCGCCGGCCAGATCCGCGACGGGCTCGGCAAGGATTTTCCGCAGGGCTGGCAGTACAAGGCCGAGGTCACGGTCAAGCCGGCGGCGGCCCCGGTCGATCCCACGGTGTGCCAGCAGCTGTTTTCCGAAATCCTCTCGAAGGGCAAGATTCGCTTCGAGTCGGGGAAGGCCGACATCGTGCCGGATTCCGCCGGCCTGCTCGACCGCCTGATCGAGACCGCGTTGCGCTGCCCCAATGCGACGATCGAGATCGCCGGCCATACCGACAGCGACGGCGAGGAGGCCGCCAACCAGGCGCTGTCGGAGCGGCGCGCGCAGGCCGTGGTGGATTACCTCGTGCGCGCCGGTCTGCCCGCCAGCCGCTTCACGCCGATCGGCTACGGCAGCACGCAGCCGCTGGCCGGCAACGAGAGTGAAGACGGCAAGGCGCAGAACCGCCGCATCGAATTCGTGGTGAAGTAGCGATGACCGTGCTCGCGACATTCTTCTGGGGTTGGCTGCTCGGCGCGGCGCTGCTCGGCTTCTGCATGGGCTGGATCGCGGTGGTGCATCGGGCGCAGGGCGTCTCGAAGGTCTGGATGCGCTGGCTGGCACTGCTCGCCGCCGCGCTGGTGGCGGCGTCGTTCGCGCGGATCGTGCCCGGCCGGTTCGGCTACTGGCTCGATCTCTTCCTGGTCATGTTCGCGCTCTATCTCGTCGGCTGCGCGATCGGCTCCTGGCTGCGCGACTGGGTGGTTTCGCGCAGCAAGCCCGCGAGCTGACCTCAACCTCTTGATCCGACAGGCCTGAGCGGCGTCGCCTAAGCGCAGGGCGAGCCGCATTCATTTTAGCGCTTGACATCAATACGTACGTACGTATTAAATCTTGCCCATGCCAAAACCCTCTCTCCGCGATGCCATCCTCGACGCCGGCCTGAAGGAAATGTTCCGGACCGGCTATCACGGCACCAGCGTGCGCGACGTCACCGCCGCCGCCGGCGCGCCGCAGGGCTCCTTCACCAACCATTTCCGCTCGAAGGAGCTGTTCGCGTCCGAGGTGCTGGACCGCTACTTCCTCTACGTGCGCGGCCTCGTCGCCGAGGCGCTGGGCGACATGACGCTGACGCCGCGCGAAAGGCTGAGAAGCTATCTCGATCTGATCACCGGCAAGCTTGCGCATGACGGCTTCACCCGCGGCTGCCTGATCGGCGATTTCAGCCTCGAGGCGTCGGGCTCGAGCGAGATGCTGCGCGAGCAGCTCGACGACATCTTCCGGGAATGGCGCGCGCCGTTTGCCGCCTGCATCGCCGAGGCTCAGGCCACGGGCGAGATCGCCTCCGATTTCGATCCCGATCAGCTGGCCGATTTCCTGCTCGCATCCTGGCAGGGCGCGATGCTGCGCATGAAGGTCGAACGCAGCGAAGCGGCGCTGACGCGTTTCAAGACGATCGCATTCCAAACCGTGTTCAAGGAGTTGCCATGACCATATCCGCCGATATCAGCCTGCATCATCGCGCCGTGCTTGGGTCTACGATGGCCTATCGCGAGACCGGCCGCAGCGACGCGCCGCACGTGCTGTTCCTGCACGGCAATCCGACGTCGTCTTACATCTGGCGCAACATCATGCCGCTGGTCGCCCCCGTCGGGCACTGCATCGCGCCCGACCTGATCGGCTACGGCCAGTCCGGCAAGCCCGACATCGGCTATCGCTTCTTCGACCAGGCGGACTACCTCGACGCGCTGATCGACGAGCTCGGCATCGCCTCGGCCTATCTCGTCGCCCAGGACTGGGGCACGGCGCTTGCCTTCCACCTCGCGGCACGCCGTCCGCAACTGGTGCGCGGGCTCGCCTTCATGGAATTCATCCGCCCGATGCGCGATTGGTCGGACTTCCACCAGTACGACGCCGCGCGGGAGACGTTCCGGAAATTCCGTACCCCGGGCGAGGGCGAAGCGATGATCCTCGACAACAATGCGTTCGTCGAACGCGTGCTGCCCGGCTCGATCCTGCGCACGCTCAGCGAGGAGGAGATGGCCGCCTACCGCGCGCCGTTTGCGACGCGCGAGAGCCGCAAGCCGACCTTGATGCTGCCGCGCGAGCTGCCGATCGCGGGCGAGCCGGCCGATGTCGCCGAGGCGCTCACGGCGGCGCATGCCGCGCTCGCGGCATCGACCTATCCGAAGCTGCTGTTTGTTGGGTCGCCCGGGGCACTGGTGTCACCGGCCTTTGCCGCCGAATTCGCCACGACGCTCAAGCATTGCGCGGTCATGCAACTCGGCGCGGGCGCGCACTATCTGCAGGAGGATCATCCGGAGGCGATCGGCCGCTCTGTGGCCGGCTGGATTGCCGGCGTCGAGGCCGCCTCCGCGCAGCGCCATGCCGCATGAGAGCAAGGACGGCGCGACATGAGGAATATCTCGATCACCTATTGCCGGCCGTGCGGCTATGAGAGGCGTGGGAAAGAGGCCGCGGCGCTGTTGCGCGAGCGCCTTGGCGTCGACGCGACGCTGATCCCCGGCAAGGGTGGCATCTTCGAGGTCAAGCTTGGCGATGAGGTTGTCGCCAGGCGCGCCAAGGGACATTTTCCCGATGCCGCCGAGATCGTCGCCGCGGTCACGGCCGCGCGGGATTGACGATCAGCCGAGCGCCTGTCGGCCGGGTAGCGGAAGATCATTCTCTATTCGGCCGTGCCGATGCTTCACCGTAGTTTCCCGGATGGCCTTGCGGACCGTTCGGCGGGCTAACTGCCGCACGCGCATGTCAAGTCTTGTCGAAGGCGGCGGGAAACGCGCATATTTGTGCACCCGCTGTCATGAATCATCCGTAATATCTTGAAGATGCGCGTTTTATTGTCTTTTGACGAATTCCACTCCGGTTTAAAACGCGCTACACGGGCCAGGGCACAGCGAAGCGCCGGCGGAGTTCGCCCGGGAGCCGTCGTCGCGGGATCGCAATTCGAGGTCTAGATGCTGGAAGCAATAGGCAGGGCGATGGCGTTTCTGCGCCAGAAGCAAATCCTGCATCGGCTGGGTGTTGTCATCAGCATCGCCGTCATCGGCATCGCCTGCTACGTCCTGTATCACATGCTGCGCGGCATCGACACCAACGAGGTGCTCGAGGCCATCAAGAGCACCGAGCCGCGGCAGATTGCCCTGGCGGGACTGTTCGTCGCGGCGGGCTACTTCACGTTGACCTTCTACGATCTGTTCGCGGTGCGCGCGATCGGTCACGCCCATGTGCCCTACCGCATCAACGCGCTCGCGGCCTTCACCTCCTACTCGATCGGCCACAATGTCGGCGCCAGCGTCTTCACCGGCGGCGCGGTGCGCTACCGGATCTATTCGGCGTGGGGGTTGAACGCGATCGACGTCGCCAAGATCTGCTTTCTCGCCGGCCTCACCTTCTGGCTCGGCAACGCCGCGGTGCTCGGGCTCGGCATTGCCTACCACCCGGAGGCGGCCGCCAACATCGACCAGCTGCCGCCCTGGCTCAACCGGGCGCTGGCATTCGCGATCATCACTGCGCTGGTCGCCTATGTGGTCTGGGTCTGGACCCAGCCGCGGGTGGTCGGCCGCGGCCCCTGGACGGTGACCCTGCCGGGCGGTCCGCTGACACTGCTGCAGATCGCGATCGGTATCCTCGACCTCGGCTTCTGCGCGCTGGCGATGTACGTGCTGGTGCCCGACGAGCCAAATCTCGGTTTCGTCGTGGTCGCGGTCATCTTCGTGTCGGCGACCCTGCTCGGCTTCGCCAGCCACTCCCCCGGCGGCCTCGGGGTGTTCGACGCCGCCATGCTGGTCGGCCTCTGGCAGATGGACCGCGAGGACCTACTCGGCGGTATGCTGCTGTTCCGGCTGCTCTACTATATTGCGCCGTTCGTCATATCTGTAATCTTGCTGACGTTTCGGGAGGTTATCGTCGGCGCCCGACTCAAACGGCTGCCGCAGGCTGATTCGGGTCCCCGCGCCGAGCCGCACCATGAGGCGGTTCTGGTTCGCAAGCGCGGTGACTCCGGGGTCTGATGAAGCGGCCCGATGCCTCCCGAGGGAAGGTCGATAGGACCGCGCCTGGGCGAGACATGAACCGACGGGATGAAAGCCGCCGCGATGGCAGTTGACGATTCGCATTCCTCCATCTTCTCGCCCTGGCCTGACCGGTTGCGCCACTCCGCGCTGATCCTGCTTGCCGCAGCGTTGGCCTTGAGCGTGGTGGTCGCGCTCGGCGAATTGTCGCTGGTGCGCGCCTGCGCCGTGTTCGTCTGCATCGCGGCCGCGGCGCTGGTGCCATGGCGGCTTCATGATGCCGGAACCTCGCGCGAGGATGTCCGCGGCGTTAATCCGGTCGAGGCTGCCGCGGTCAGCGCGGTCGTCGCCGGCATGCCGGATCCCGCCGTGCTGCTCGATCGCGCCGGCCGCGTCATCCATCTCAACACCGCCGCGGCGCAGCTCGCTCCGGCGCTGCGCAAGAACGAACTGGCGCAATTTGCCCTGCGTTCGCCGGAGATCATCACCGCGCTGCGCGAGGCGATCGCGACCACCGAGCCGCGCCGCGCCACCTATACCGACCACGTTCCGGTCGATCGCTGGATGGAACTGGTGATCACGCCGGTGCCGGTGCCGACCCAGTTCGGCGGCACCGAGAAATGCATGCTGATGACCTTCCACGATCTGACGCCGCTGCGCCGGGTCGAGGAGATGCGCGCCGACTTCGTCGCCAATGCCAGCCATGAGCTGCGCACGCCGCTCGCCGCGCTGTCTGGCTTCATCGACACGCTGCAGGGGCCGGCGCGTGAGGACGCACGGGCGCGCGAGCGCTTCCTTGGCATCATGCACACCCAGGCGACCCGCATGGCGCGGCTGATCGACGACTTGCTGTCGCTGTCGCGGGTCGAACTGTCGGCCCATGTGCGGCCCGAGGCCTCGATCGATATCGTGCCGATCATCCGCCAGGTGGCCGACGGGCTCGAGGCACTGGCCAGCGAGCGTCAGGTCGAGATCGAGGTCGACCTGCCTCAGGCCCCGGTCATGATCGCCGGCGATCGCGAGGAACTGCTCCGCCTGTTCGAGAACCTGATCGAGAACGCCCTCAAATACGGCGCCTCCGGGGGCCGCGTCATAGTGTCGCTGAATCAGGCCGTTTCGGGCACATCGGGCGAGGGGACCCCCGAAATCCGTGTCATGGTACGGGATTTCGGCCCCGGCATCGCCCCGGAGCACCTGCCGCGGCTGACCGAGCGCTTCTACCGGGTCGACGTCGGCGACAGCCGCAACCAGGGCGGAACGGGCCTCGGATTATCGCTGGTGAAACATATTCTTAACCGTCATCGCGGGCGTCTTTTGATCGAGAGCGTGCCGAAGAACGGCGCCACTTTTACCGCCTGTTTTCCCCGGCCGAAGACCCCGTTACCAACCCAAAGCTAAGCGTTTTCAGTTGCTTAGCGTTGTCATCCAACTGTCATCCAACCTTCGTAAAAGCAGCACCGACCGCTCCTAGATGGACCGGCGTGAGCGCGATCGGGCGCATTCGGCGCTTCGCTCACTGGATGGAGACAACCCATGAATTTCATCAAAGCAATCGTCGCAGCCGGCATGATCGCCGCTTCGACGTCGGCCTTCGCTGCCGATATTACCGGCGCGGGCGCGACGTTTCCGTTCCCGATCTATTCGAAGTGGGCTGACGCCTACAAAAAGGAGACCGGCAACGGTCTGAACTACCAGTCGATCGGCTCCGGCGCCGGCATCAAGCAGATCCAGGCCAAGACCGTGACCTTCGGCGCCACCGACGCGCCGCTCAAGCACGAGCAGCTCGAGAAGGACGGCCTCGTCCAGTGGCCGATGGTGATGGGCGCGATCGTCCCGGTCGTGAACCTCGAAGGCATCAAGCCGGGCGACCTGATCCTGTCGGGCGAAGTGCTCGGCGACATTTATCTCGGCAAGATCACGAAGTGGAATGACGCGGCGATCGCCAAGCTCAATCCGAAGCTGACCCTGCCGGGCGATGCGATCACCGTCGTGCGCCGTTCGGACGGTTCGGGCACCACCTTCAACTTCACCGACTATCTCTCCAAGTCGAACGCCGACTGGAAGTCCAAGGTCGGTTCCGGCACCGCGGTCGAATGGCCGGTTGGCGTCGGCGCCAAGGGCAACGAAGGCGTTGCCGGCAACATCAGCCAGACCAAGAACGCGATCGGCTATGTCGAATACGCCTATGCCAAGCAGAACAAGCTGACCTACACCGGCTTGGTCAACAAGGCCGGCAAGACCGTGCAGCCGACCATCGCTGCCTTCCAGGCCGCCGCCTCGAACGCCGACTGGGCCAAGGCTCCCGGCTACTACGTGATCCTGACCGACCAGCCGGGCGAAGCCTCCTGGCCGATCACCGCGGCGACCTTCATCCTGATGCACAAGGACTCGACCGACAAGGCGGCCTCGCAGGAAGCGCTCAAGTTCTTCAAGTACGCCTTCGAGAAGGGCGACAAGGCAGCCGAAGAGCTCGACTACATCCCGATGCCGGACGCGGTCGTCAAGCTGATCGAGAAGACCTGGTCCTCGGACATCAAGAGCTAAGTCCGACGTTGCGGCAGGACCTGTGCCGACTCGATCGCGGCACAGGTTGAGCGACCAAGACCCGGTCTCCATCACCGCGGCAACAAGCGCGGGATCGAGGCCGGGGTTCGCGCCTCAAGAGGCGTGGCTGGAACGACGACGCCCGGCCAAATGCGTCAGTGAAGATCGCTTCGGGGCGTAGCGGTTTGCGTGGCTTTTGCATACTAAAGAGGGGATTGGCGTGGCAGACATGGCTGTTCAGAGCGATGTGATGGAAGCCGCGGGACCTTACGATCGCGCCAAGGCCCTCAGCGCCTTCAAGCTCGGTGACCTCACCTTCTATTGGATCACCCGCATCTCGGCGATCTCGGTTCTGTTGATCCTCGGCGGCATCATCCTGTCGCTGATCGCCGGCGCCTGGCCGGCGATGAAGGAATACGGCTTCGCCTTCCTCTGGACGCAGCGCTGGGCGCCCTCGGCCGATCCGCCGGTGCTCGGCGCGCTCGGCCCGATCTACGGCACGCTGATCACCTCCGTCATCGCGATGATGATCGCCATTCCGGTCGGCATCGGCATCGCCGTGTTCCTCACCGAGCTCTGCCCGCAAGTGCTGCGCCGCCCGATCGGCATCGCCATCGAGCTGCTCGCCGGCATTCCCTCGATCATCTACGGCATGTGGGGTTTCTTCGTGCTGGGCCCGTTCCTGGCCAACACCTTCCAGCCCTTCATGATCCGGATCTTCGATGGCGTCCCGGTGCTGGGCGCGGTGTTCGCCGGTCCGCCGTCCTATCTCAGCCTGTTCAACGCCGCGCTGATCCTTGCGATCATGGTGCTGCCCTTCATCACCGCGATCTCGGTCGACGTGTTCAAGACCGTACCGCCGGTGCTGAAGGAAGCCGCCTACGGCATGGGCTGCACCACCTGGGAAGTCGTCCGCAACGTCGTGATCCCCTACACCCGCGTCGGCGTGATCGGCGGCATCATGCTGGCGCTCGGCCGCGCCCTCGGCGAGACCATGGCGGTGACCTTCATCATCGGCAATTCGTTCCGCATCTCGTCGTCGATCTTCGCGCCGGGCACCACGATCTCGGCGGCGATCGCTAGCGAGTTCGCCGAGAGCGACGGCCTGCATCAGTCCGGCCTGATCCTGCTCGGCCTGCTGTTGTTCGTGCTGACCTTCTTCGTGCTCGCCGGCGCGCGGCTGATGCTGATGCGGCTTGAAAAGAAGGCGGGGAAGTAACGCCATGAATCCGATCTACAAATCCCGCCGCCGCAGCGACATCGTCATCCGCGCACTCTGTGTCGGCGCGGCGCTGTTCGGCGTCACTTGGCTGGCGCTGATCCTGATCACGCTGCTCTATAACGGCATTGCCGGCCTCAGCGTGCAGCTGTTCACCCAGAACACGCCGCCGCCCGGCTCGACCGAAGGCGGCCTGCTCAACGCCATCGTCGGCTCGCTCATCATGACGGTGATCGGCGTCGGCATCGGCGCGCCGCTTGGCCTGTTCGCCGGCACCTACCTCGCCGAATACGGCAAGCACGACAAGCTGACCTCGGTGATCCGCTTCATCAACGACATCCTGCTCAGCGCGCCATCGATCATCATCGGCCTGTTCATCTATGGCGCGGTGGTGGTGCCGATGCGCGGCTTCTCGGCGATCGCAGGCAGTCTCGCGCTCGCCGTGATCGTGATCCCGGTCGTGCTGCGCACCACCGAGGACATGCTGCTCTTGGTGCCCAATCCGCTGCGCGAGGCCGCCTCCGCGCTCGGCCTGCCGCGTTCGCTGGTGATCAAGCGGATCGCCTATCGTGCGGCGCGATCGGGTCTGATCACCGGCGTGCTGCTGGCGACCGCCCGCGTCGCCGGCGAGACCGCGCCGCTGCTGTTCACCGCGCTGTCGAACCAGTTCTTCAGCCTGGATCTGACCAAGACGATGGCCAACCTGCCGGTGACCATCAACAACTTCGTGCAGAGCCCCTACGCCTACTGGAAAGAGCTGGCGTGGAGCGGTGCGCTGCTCATCACATTCACCGTGCTCGCGTTGAATATCGGCGCGCGTATCCTTGGTGCCGAAAGGGCCGCAAAATGACCGAGCTTTCCGTCTCCACGACTGCCGCGGGCCACGTTCCCCAGGTTCCGCTGCCGGAAGCGCCGCCGAAAGTCACGGTGCGCAACCTCAACTTCTATTACGGCGAGCACCACGCGCTGAAGAACATCAACCTGACGCTCGGCACCAATCGCGTCACGGCGTTCATCGGCCCGTCCGGCTGCGGCAAGTCGACCCTGCTGCGCATCTTCAACCGGATGTACGACCTCTATCCGGGCCAGCGCGCGGTCGGCCAGCTGATGCTGGACCAGACCAACATTCTCGACCCCAAGCTCGACCTCAACTTGCTGCGCGCGCGGGTCGGCATGGTGTTCCAGAAGCCGACGCCGTTCCCGATGACGATCTACGAGAACATCGCCTTCGGCATCCGCCTCTACGAGAAGATCTCGAAGTCCGAGATGGACGACCGGGTCGAGAAGGCGCTGCGCGGCGGCGCGCTGTGGAACGAGGTCAAGGACAAGCTGAACGCGTCCGGCCTGTCGCTCTCCGGCGGCCAGCAGCAGCGCCTGTGCATCGCGCGCACCGTGGCGGTGCGCCCCGAGGTGATCCTGTTCGACGAGCCGTGCTCGGCGCTCGACCCGATCTCGACCGCCAAGGTCGAGGAGCTGATCCAGGAGCTCTCCGAGGACTACACGATCGCGATCGTCACCCACAACATGCAGCAGGCGGCGCGCGTCTCCGACAAGACCGCCTTCATGTATCTCGGCGAGCTGATCGAGTTCGACGACACCAACAAGATCTTCACCTCACCGAGCGATCGGCGCACCCAGGACTACATCACCGGCCGGTTCGGTTGACCGGCGCATGATCCGGAAAAGTGGAAACCGGTTTTCCGATCAGGGCATGCTAAAATTCAGGACACGAAACCATGATCCCCGGGATCATGGTTTGAGGGAGACAAGCGATGGCTTCTGAACATACCGCCAAGGCATTCGACAGCGACCTGCAGGAGTTGACCCGCCTGGTCGCCGAGATGGGCGGCCTGGTCGAGCGGATGATTACCGAGTCGGTCGACGCGCTGATCCGTCGCGACGTCGCGCTCGGCAAGCGCGTGGTCGCCGCCGACATCGAGATCGACAATCTGCAGCGCAACATCGAAGAGCGCGCGGTGCTGACGATCGCGCGCCGCCAGCCGATGGCGATCGACCTGCGCGAGATCGTCAGCGCGATGCGCGTCGCCACCGACCTCGAGCGGATCGGCGACCTCGCCAAGAACATGGGCAAGCGTGTCGCGGCGCTGGAGAGCGATTTCCAGCCGCTGAAGCTGATCCGCGGCCTCGAGCACATGACCGACCTCGTGCTGTCGCAGGTCAAGTCGGTGCTCGACGCCTACGCCGCGCACGACCTGCCGGCGGCGATGAACGTCTGGAAGGGCGACGAGGAGGTCGATGCGATCTGCACCTCGCTGTTCCGCGAACTGCTCACCTACATGATGGAAGATCCGCGCAACATCTCGTTCTGCATCCATCTGATGTTCTGCGCCAAGAACATCGAGCGGATCGGCGATCACGCTACCAATATCGCAGAGACCGTGTTCTACATGATCGAGGGCCAGCAGATCACCGACAAGCGCCCGAAGGGGGACATGACCACTTTTGCCACCACGGTGCCGGGCAACTGAAGGCATCATCGGCAAGCGCGAAACCGGCAAGAGTGAAACTGGACGATCCTCGCGACAATTCGTTTCCGCGGGGACTATGCTCAAGGAAGTAAGCGTTTCGGTTTGCGTCTGGGCAACGGATCACCACAGAGAAAGAACTTAAACCGATGAGCGCACGCATTCTGGTAGTCGAAGACGAGGAAGCGCTGACGACGCTGTTGCGCTACAACCTCGATGCGGAAGGCTACGATGTCGAGACGGTGGGGCGCGGCGACGATGCCGACACGAGGCTGAAGGAGCGCGTTCCCGACCTCGTGGTCCTCGACTGGATGCTGCCGGGCCTGTCCGGCATCGAGCTGTGCCGCCGCCTGCGGGCGCGGCCCGAGACCAAGCAGCTTCCGATCATCATGCTGACCGCGCGCGGCGAGGAAAGCGAGCGCGTGCGCGGGCTTGCCACCGGCGCCGACGATTACATCGTCAAGCCGTTCTCGGTGCCGGAGCTGCTGGCGCGGGTGAAGGGCCTCTTGCGCCGCGCGAGCCCGGAGCGGCTTGCAACCGTGCTGACCTATGGCGACATCGAGCTCGACCGCGAGAAGCGCCGCGTGGCGCGCTCGGGCCGCCCGATCGATCTCGGGCCGACCGAGTATCGCCTGCTCGAATTCTTCCTCGAGCATCCCGGCCGCGTGTTCAGCCGCGAGCAACTGCTCGACAGCGTCTGGGGCCGCGACATCTACATCGATGAACGCACCGTCGACGTGCATATCGGCCGCCTGCGCAAGCTGCTCAATCCGGGCCGCGAGCAGGATCCGATCCGCACCGTGCGCGGCGCCGGCTACGCGCTCGACGACCGCTTTGCCAAGGCCGAGCCGCAGCCGTAATGGCCGTTGCGGGATTCATATCCCGTAGCACGGTGTCGTCCCGGCCTAAAGCGGGATGGGTTTAGGTTGAATCGATTTGGGATTCCCAAATCAGTGTGTTTCTGATTCACCATGCTGGCT
>NZ_JADFUD010000111.1:0-14158 GCF_054820065.1 Bradyrhizobium sp. UFLA06-06 | reverse complement strand
GGCTCGTCAAGCGCAACCTTAGCACGCGTCAATCTGGCATCCGGATCGCGCCGGCCGCGATTGATGCCCTGCAACATGAAGCAAGCATTCCAGCCAATTCAGGGCCGGTCGACAAAAATCTGACGAAGCTTCGCTTTTGAGCAAACGGCTCTTCTCTTTTGGGCAAGTCAGCGCGCTTCGAGAGGACTACGACTGGGGTACCAAAATGGAAGAAGTGGGGCCGTTTCGGCGGAAACCCTTGAGCTCTTGAACCTGGGAGGAAATCCACGATGCGCAAGATGCTTTACGCGACCGGCCTTGGGGCAATGGCGGTATTTGCCGTCGGAGCTGCCAACGCCAATGACGAACTCCACAAGATGTCGCAGAACCCGAAAGACTGGGTGATGCCGGCCGGAGACTACGCCAATCAGCGTTACTCCAAGCTGAATCAGATCAACGCCTCGAACGTCGGAAAGTTGCAGGTCGCCTGGACGTTCTCGACCGGCGTGCTGCGCGGCCACGAGGGCGGCCCGCTGATCATCGGCAACATCATGTACGTCCACACCCCGTTCCCAAACAAGGTCTATGCTCTTGACCTTTCGCAGGACAACAAGATCGTCTGGAAGTACGAACCGAAGCAGGATCCCAACGTCATTCCGGTGATGTGCTGCGACACGGTCAACCGCGGCGTTGCCTATGGCGACGGCAAGATCTTCCTGCACCAGGCCGACACCACGCTGGTGGCGCTCGATGCCAAGACCGGCAAGGTGGAATGGACGGTGAAGAACGGCGATCCCAGCAAGGGCTCGACCGGCACCTCCGCGCCGCTGGTGGTCAAGGACAAGGTGCTGCTCGGCATTTCCGGCGGTGAGTTCGGCGTCCAGGCTCATGTGACCGCTTACGACATCAAGACCGGCAAGCAGGTCTGGCGCGGCTACTCGGAAGGTCCGGATGACCAGCTTCTGGTCGACGACAAGACCACCGAGCTTGGCAAGCCGATCGGCAAGGATTCGAGTCTGAAGACCTGGCAGGGCGATCAATGGAAGATCGGCGGCGGCGCGACCTGGGGCTGGATCTCCTATGATCCCGAACTGAACCTCGTCTATTACGGGTCGGGCAATCCCTCGACCTGGAATCCGAAGCAGCGTCCCGGCGACAACAAGTGGTCGATGACGATCTGGGCGCGTAACCCGGATACCGGCGTTGCCAAGTGGGTCTACCAGATGACGCCCCATGACGAATGGGACTATGACGGCGTCAACGAGATGATCCTCTCGGATCAGTCGATCGATGGCAAGGCGCGCAAGCTGCTGACCCACTTCGACCGTAACGGCCTCGGCTACACCCTCGATCGCACCACCGGCGAACTGCTGGTCGCCGAGAAGTACGATCCGAAGGTGAACTGGACCTCAGGCGTCGACATGAAGAAGGACTCGCCGACCTATGGTCGTCCGAAGGTTCTTGATGCCGCGTCGACCGACAAGGCCGGCGAGGACGTCAACGTCAAGGGCATCTGCCCGGCCGCGCTCGGCTCGAAGGACGAGCAGCCGGCAGCCTACTCGCCGGACACGCAACTGTTCTACGTGCCGACCAACCACGTCTGCATGGACTACGAGCCGTTCAAGGTGAGCTACACCGCAGGTCAGCCCTATGTCGGCGCGACGCTGTCGATGTATCCGCCTCCCGGTGAGACCAACATGGGCAACTTCATCGCCTGGGACGGCAAGACCGGCAAGATCGTGTGGTCGAACAAGGAGCAGTTCTCGGTCTGGTCGGGTGCGCTTGCGACCGCCGGCGGCGTGGTGTTCTACGGCACGCTGGAAGGCTACCTGAAGGCTGTCGATGCCAAGACGGGCAAGGAGCTCTACAAGTTCAAGACCCCGTCCGGCATCATCGGCAACGTCACCACCTATGAGCATGCCGGCAAGCAGTACGTCGCCATTCTGTCGGGTGTTGGCGGTTGGGCAGGCATCGGCCTTGCGGCCGGTCTGACTGATCCGACGGCCGGTCTCGGCGCAGTTGGCGGCTATGCCGCGCTGAGCAACTACACCGCGCTCGGCGGAACGCTCACCGTGTTCTCGCTGCCGCAGCAGTGAGCTGAGCAACCTCGTTCCGGCGCATGGGGCGATCTCCATGCGCCGGTCCGTCTTCAATCTGCACGCGAGGATATGCTTTTGCGTAAGATCTGGTTTGTGAGTGCTGCGATCTTTGTCGTGGCAATGGGTGGAGTTGCCTCCGCCGAGGACGCTGGCGACCCGACCGCCGTCAAGTCCGAGGACGGCAAGTATCTCGACAAGGATGGAAACCCGACGTTCAAGGTCGCGCCCGACGGCACGACGGACTGGTACACCTACTCCGGCTACCGCCGCTATCATTCGGAGTGCCATGTCTGCCACGGTCCCGACGGAATGGGATCGACCTACGCTCCGGCGCTGGCGAATTCGCTGAAGACCATGACCTATCCGGATTTCATGGGCGTGGTCGCGAGCGGGCGCAAGAACGTCTCGACGGCGCAGGAAAACGTGATGCCGGCATTCGGCGATAACCCGAACGTTGCCTGCTACATGGACGACCTCTATGTCTACCTGCGCGCCCGCGCCAATGATGCGGTTGGGCGTGTTCGGCCGGCCAAGCACGAAGACAAGTCGGAAGCCTATGGAAAGGCGGAAGACGCCTGCATGGGTCACAACGACAAGAAGTGAGCGTGTCCGGCGCGAATGAGAAACCTGTTTGATGTTTTGTGGAGACCAAGATGAAGACCCGCGCCGCAGTCGCATTTGAAGCAAAGAAGCCGCTTGAGATCGTCGAACTCGATCTGGAGGGCCCCAAGGCCGGCGAGGTCCTGGTCGAGATCAAGGCGACGGGCATCTGTCACACCGATGCCTACACGCTCGACGGTTTCGACAGCGAGGGCATCTTTCCCTCGATCCTCGGGCACGAAGGTGCTGGCATCGTTCGCGAGGTCGGCGCCGGCGTGACGTCGGTCAAGCCGGGCGATCATGTGATCCCGCTCTACACGCCGGAATGCCGGCAGTGCAAAAGCTGCCTGAGCCAGAAGACCAATCTCTGCACCGCGATCCGCGCCACCCAGGGCAAGGGCGTGATGCCCGACGGCACCTCGCGGTTCAGCTACAAGGGCAAGACGGTCTTCCACTATATGGGCTGCTCGACCTTCTCGAACTTCACCGTGTTGCCCGAGATCGCGGTGGCCAAGATTCGCGAGGACGCGCCGTTCGACAAGAGCTGCTACATCGGCTGCGGCGTCACCACCGGTGTCGGCGCGGTCGTCAACACCGCCAAGGTGACGCCGGGCTCCAACGTGGTCGTGTTCGGCCTCGGCGGCATCGGCCTCAACGTGATCCAGGGCGCCAAGATGGTTGGCGCCGACAAGATCATCGGCGTCGACATCAATGACTCCAAGGAGGCTTGGGGCAAACAGTTCGGCATGACGCATTTCGTCAACCCGACCAAGGTGTCGGGCGACATCGTGCAGCACCTTGTCGGGCTCACCGATGGTGGCGCCGACTACACCTTCGACTGCACCGGCAACACCAACGTGATGCGGCAGGCACTGGAAGCCTGCCATCGCGGCTGGGGTGTCTCGGTGGTGATCGGCGTCGCGGAGTCCGGCAAGGAGATCGCGACCCGGCCGTTCCAGCTCGTCACCGGACGGGTCTGGAAGGGCACCGCCTTCGGCGGCGCGCGCGGCCGCACCGATGTGCCGAAGATCGTCGACTGGTACATGGGCGGAAAGATCCAGATCGATCCGATGATCACCCACGTGCTGAAACTCGACGAGATCAACAAGGGCTTCGACCTGATGCACGAGGGAAAATCGATCCGTTCGGTCGTCGTATTCTGAAATCAAAACACCAAGCACTAGGAGGATAGGTCAATGACTGTTCATATCCACCCGTCGGTCGACAATGGCGTCAAGCAAGGCTCCGGCAGCTTTGCCGGCGGCACGCTGGTCTGCAAATGCGCGGACAAGCCGGTCAAGGTCGGAATCAAGGGCGACGTCGCCCACAACCATGCCTGCGGCTGCACCAAGTGCTGGAAGCCTTCGGGCGCCACCTTCTCGGTGGTCGCGGTGGTCCCGCGCGAGAACGTCACTGTGCTGGAGAACGGCGACAAGCTGAAGATCGTCGATGCGGCGGCAGTGATCCAGCGCCATGCCTGCACCGGATGCGGCACCCATATGTACGGCCGGATCGAGAACAAGGGCCATCCGTTCTATGGCCTCGACTTCATCCATCCCGAGCTGTTCCAGGAGTCCGGCTCGGCTGCGCCCGGATTTGCCGCCTTCGTGTCGTCGGTGATCGAGTCCGGCGTCAAGCCGTCGGATATGGCCGGGATCAGGTCACGGCTCAAGGAGCTTGGGCTCGAGCCCTATGATTGCCTGTCGCCGCCACTGATGGATGCGATCGCCACCCACGTGGCGAAGTCCAAGGCGGCCTGACGACGGCACCGTGACAAAGGCGGCCTGACCGGCTCGCCTTGACGAGATCCTGCGCCGGCAGAGGATCTGCCGGCGAGGGATATGCTGGTAGTACCCGTGACCTTGAACCTTGCATGCCCTGCGGACGACCACAGGGCATGCATTTTATTTTCCGCCTTGCGCTCGTCCTTTCCCCGATCCTGCTGCTTTCGCCGGCCCGCGCCGCGTCGCCGGAGGACCGCTATATCGCCGCGCGTGACGCCGCGATCGCCAAATTCGCCAAGCTGTCGAACGACAACAAGATCAATGAGGCCGTCGACAAGGCTGAGGCGGCCGCGCGCGACGAACTGAAGGGGCAGCTGACGGCCATCCTGTCCCAGCCCGCCCGGCCAGGCTTTGCTCCCGCCCAGCTCAACCTCGACACTCTATATAAGGGCGATATGGGGTTCGGCATGCTGGACGGCCTGCGCTTCGATGCTGACACCGGCAGGGACGGGGTAAAGATCGGAGAAAAGCGTGCCGACGGCAGCTTCGTCGAGCCGAAAGCCCATATCATCGTCACCACCGAGCCTCTGTTCACGCGCTGGCTGTACGAACACAAGACGTGGTGGGACAAGGGCAGCAAGAACGTGCCGCAGCAGGTCGATGCTGCGCTGAAGTTCGAGGGCCTCTACACCCAGGCGATCTCGACCGATGCCGCGGTGGTCAATTTCGACGAGCTGCCGATCGCCAAGCCGGAGTCCGTCACGCTGGCTTACGGCTTCCTGGCCGGCCGCACCCAGGATTCGTTCCCCGACAAGGCCGACGAGGTGTTCGTGGCGGCGCTCGCCGGCGGCAAGATGTATGTCGCCTATGGCGAGATCGAGCCGGTCGTGCATGTGCCGGCCTGCACCGCGATCCGCACCGACTACGACAAGAAGGCCGACGCAGCGGCCGAGAAGCTCGAGAGCAAGCAGATCACGAGGCAGGCCTATGACAAGCTCGGCGACCTGCGCCAGCAGGGCGAGGATGCGTTCAAGCGCTGCTTCACCGAGCGCGCGCCGCAACAGCCGGCCTTCGCCGCGGCCACCAAGCAGGCCCAGGCGCTGCTCGACGCGGCGATCGGCAAATAGCTCAGCGAGCTATTCCCACTCGCCGAGCAGCCATAACGCCCACGTCACCTGCATGATCGGCCAGGCAGCAAATACGGCACTCAACAGCCAATTGGGCAGCGCCTTCCGACGTCGGCGCACGTTCACGAGGGAGGATACCCCAAATGGAACCAGAAGAAATGTCGGTGCGAAAAGCACGCCATAGGAGATGACGAGCGACGCGTGACCGGTAACGCCTGTCTCCAGGATGGATTGCAGCACGAAGAAGGTGACGAGGAGCACGGGCGCAAACAGGGCGGACGGTGACGGCCGGTGAAAACTCGGTCGAATCGATTCCGGGTTTTTTCACCCATCTCCTGATCATGATCCAGGCGGACAAGAATGCGATGACCAGCGGCAATCCCAACTTCAACACCGCATCTTGCCTGTCATGTATGCTGATCAGATAGCTTGCCACCGCGCGCTCCATCTCCTGCGACACCAGCGCTTCGATCGCGTTTGATGTCGATCCATCGCGGCTGCTGTCTTAGCAAGATCGCGGTGCCGATAATGGATACTGTCGTGCAGACTTCGCGGTTTGTCGTGCAGGCGAGGTTTGCGGCGCGGGGTTTGATCGGCGACCCGCGCCAGCCTATCTTTCCCTGAAAGTTCAGCACCCCGGGGAGACGCCATGACCGCCATCAGCCCGTTCCGCATCGCCGTCAGCGACGATGTCCTCGAGGATCTGCGCGGCCGGCTGCGCCGGACCCGCTGGCCGGAAGCCGAGCTGGTTGACGACTGGAGCCAGGGCGCGCCGCTGCGCTGGATCAAGGACATCTGCCACTATTGGGCCGAGACCTATGACTGGCGGCAGCGCGAAGCGCGGCTCAACCGCTTCAGCCAGTTCACCACCGAAATCGACGGGCTCGACATCCATTTCATCCATGTCCGCTCGAAACATCCGGAGGCGCGGCCCTTGATCATCACCCATGGCTGGCCGGGATCGGTGGTCGAATTCCACAAGGTGATCGAGCCGCTGACCGATCCGACCGCGCATGGTGGCGTTGCTGCTGATGCCTTCCACGTGGTGTGCCCGTCATTGCCGGGCTTCGGCTTCTCGGCCAAGCCGGCCGCGACCGGCTGGGGCGTCGACCGGATTGCCAAGGCTTGGGCCATCCTGATGCAGCGGCTCGGCTATGCGAGCTATTTCGCGCAAGGCGGCGACTGGGGCTCCACGGTCACGACTGCGATCGGCGGGCAGGATGCTGCACATTGCGCCGGCATTCACATCACGCTTGCGATGTCGACCCGGCCCAATGTCGAGGGGCAGCCGACGCCGGAGGAGACGAGGGCGCTCAACGGCATCAAATATTATGCCGACTGGGATTCCGGCTATTCCAAGCAGCAGTCCACGCGGCCGCAGACGCTCGGCTATGGCCTGACGGATTCGCCCAGCGGGCAGGCGGCCTGGATTCTCGAAAAGTTCTGGGCCTGGACCGATTGCGACGGCCATCCGGAAAACATCCTCAGCCGCGACGAACTGCTCGACAACGTCATGCTGTACTGGGTCACCGCGACGGCCGCGTCGTCGGCGCGGCTCTATTGGGAAAGTTTTGGGCCGGGCAAGCGAACCCCGCACAAGGTGAGCGTGCCGACCGGCGTTGCCGCGTTCCCCAAGGAGATCGTCACTCCGGTCCGCAAATGGATGGAGACGAACTTCAGCAACATCCAGCACTGGAGCGAGATGCCGAAAGGCGGACATTTCTCGGCATTCGAGCAGCCCGAGCTGTTCATCGGCGAGGTGCGCGAATTCTTCGGCAAGCTGCGCTGAAGCATGATCCGGAAAAGTGCGAAGCGGTTTTCCGAACAGATCATGCTCAAGCAAGCTGCGGCACGCCTCGAGACCGCTGTAACCATCCGCTCTCGATCGCCTCAGCCTCCCGATCAAGGCCCTGGCGAAACCTCCAGGTAAGCATGGTGTCAACGACGCAACCCACCAGGGTCGGGAGCGCGTATGTTGGTCTGAAGCGGTTTGTGACAGAATGCGCCGTGCAACGGAGGACGTCGGCGTGCTGCTTGATCCCCGCCACGGCGACTTTGAGGACAATGCCGCCAGCCCGGAACAGCGTTCGTTGTTGGCGATCGTGGGTAGCCTTCTGGTTGAGATAAGCCCGGCGAAACTGTTGTTCGCCTGGACGATTTCGCTTCTGCTCCCGGGCGTGCTGCTCGGCCTTGCGCCACTGGTCGCGTCCGCCTGGATTTCGAGTCTTTCGCAGCACGCTCTTGCCCTGTCCGAAGTGGGCGCCGTGCTGGCGCTGGTTATGATCGCGGCGTTGGGATGGCTCGGTGGGCGACCGCTGTTACAAGTCGCGGAAACAAGCTTCTGGTCACTGAACGCGCTCGCGGTCCAACCGAGTTATGCCTTCACACGCGAGGCGCTGGGCCACCTGGCGGAGCTGCTCTGGCGCGCCGGCGCAACTCCTGCCTCTCGCACGAGGCTGCGGCGCAGGTGCTCGGTCGGCGCCGGCATACTGCTCTCTGTGGGCGCGGCATCGATCGCGGCCCTGGCCTGGCCTGCTTCGCAATGGACCGCGACCATCAATGACCTGGTTCTGATCCATCGTCTTGTGCTGCCGACCTTCGCGAACGCCGTGGTGCTGGTGTCCTGCTATCTTGCGGTCGCATCACTGGCCTGGAGCGTGGCCGACGCCAGTATGGAACAACCGGCCGACCTGGCCGGATTCGACGCGGCGCCGTCCGGAGGCCGCTGCTGGCGCGTTGCGCATCTGTCCGATCTTCACGTGGTCGGCGAGCGATACGGCTTCCGCATCGAAAGCGGGACCGCCGGTCCCCGGGGAAACGAACGCTTCAATCGCGTGCTGGCTCGCCTTGCCGAAATTCACACCGTTGATCCGCTCGACCATGTGCTGATCAGCGGCGATATGACGGACGCCGGCCGGCCTGGCGAATGGGCGGAATTTCTCGATGCATTGGCAAGTCATCCCGAGCTCGCAGCACGCATCATCATGCTTCCGGGCAATCATGATGTTAACGTCGTGGATCGTGCCAATCCCGCGCGCCTCGACTTGCCGTTCAGCCCAGGCAAGCGGCTCCGGCAGATGCGTACCCTGTCGGCGATCGCGGCCGTCCAGGGCGATCGCGTGCGCGTCATCGACGGTTACGGCAAACCGTCGGCTACGCTGAACCAGGCGCTGGCCCCTTATCATGATCGGATAACACTATTTGCGCAGCACGGGGGCGTGCGCCGCGCGGCGGCGCTCCGCGGCCTGTTCGATGATCAATTCCCAATGATCCTGCCGCCGGACCAGGACGGTGGCCTCGGGATCGCCATTCTCAACTCCAACGCCGAAACCCACTTCTCCTTCACCAACGCGCTCGGTTTGGTTTCGGAAGCGCAAACACGGCGGTTGGAGGCTGCGATCCGTCATTTCCCAACGGCATGCTGGACCATCGCACTCCATCATCACTTGATGGAATATCCCATGCCGGTGAAGACATTTGCCGAGCGCATTGGGACGGCCTTGATCAACGGCAGTTGGTTTGTACGCAGGTTGCAAAGATTTTCCGATCGCTCGGTGGTGATGCACGGTCACCGGCATATCGATTGGATCGGTACGTGTGGTGCGTCGAAGGTCGTCTCGGCCCCGTCGCCGGTGATGGGGGCCGACGATGCAGTCAGCTATTTCTATATCCACAGAATGATGGTCGGCCCGGACCGGAAGCTCTGCCTCGCCGAGCCCGAGCGGGTCGAGTTTGCCAGAAGCTAGGACCCTTCCGGCTTATCTTCGTGCGATCCGCCGAACAGATCAGCGATCCAGGCGGCCGACGGACTCTCGGCACAGAACGTCAGAATAGCGAGCGTGATCGGCACGCCGATGAAGGTCCCGAACAGGCCCCAAAGCGAGCTCCAGAAGAAGATCGCAAACAGCACCAGGAACGGCGAGATCGACAATGTCGAGCCGGCCACCCGCGGTTCGATATAGCTGCCTACCACGAACTGGATGACATTGAGACAGGCGAACACACCAAACACCGCGGGCCAGCTCTCGAACTGCGTCATGGCCAGCAGCGTGGGGAACAGCGTCGCGATGAAAGGGCCGACGAAAGGAATGTAGTTGAGGACAAAGGCGATCACGCCCCATTCGAATGCGAATGGCAGTCCGGTCACGGCGGCGAACAGGCCGACCAAGAGACCCGTGACCGCGCTCATCTGCGTCCGCACCAGCATATATTTGCGAAACTTGGCGGCCGTCGCTTTGCTGCCCTTGAGCAGGACGCGCGCAGCGGTGCGATTCTCCAACCGCTGGATTCGTCGACCAGCTCCTTCGACCTCGAGAAGTCCCAGCACGACATAGACCAGCGCGACGAGCCAGAAACTCAACGTGGTATTGACGCGGCCGGTGACGTATTGCGTGGTGCGCAGCAGCCAGCCGACATTAAAATGCTCCGCCCAAAGGCCGGCGAACGAGACGCCATGGCCGTCGAGCCAGATCACCGCGGTATCGTAGAAGGCTTGATACCGCGCCGCATCTGTAATCAATGATCGCCCGACGCGACCGAACCCCCACGCCGCCAGCGAGGCAAATGCGACGCAGGTTGCGGTCGTAACGACGACGGTAACCGCGAGCGCGAGGAGTTTCGGAATCCACGACTGGAGCCGTTGCTGAACGGGCCAGACGATCGCGATGATGAACAGGGCGGCCGCAAGCGGGGCGAGCACGCTGCGCGCCTGAGCCACCGCCGCAATGAGCAGCACCGCGGCGATGATGCCGGTCGTGATCTTCAACCCGCCCGCCATCCTTGAATTGTCCGACCTCCGTGAACGCAGAGATTGTCAGTCTGTCTCGTAGCGCGACAAGACCGGAAAGGGACTTGCGGCGCAGCTACAGCAATCCTCGATAGATTCCCGGCGCGGAGCCTTCGATGGCTACGGCGCCGACGGCCTTCGAATAGAATTCTGCCGGCCCGACGCCGCCGATGATGGCATAGCCAAAGCCCTGGTGTTTCATGTCCTCGAGGCAGGCGAACAGCAGCGCCTTGCCGATTCCGCCCTGCTGCGCCTTCGGCGCAACACCGGTCGGGCCGAAGAAGTTGCGACATGCCGCGTCGTGGCAGGCAAATCCCACGATCTTCTTTTGCTGGATCGCGATGAAGCAGGAAACCGGTTGGCGGCTGAATGCGACCTCGGCTTCGCTGGCCCACGCCTCGCTGAATGTCTCCCGCACCCAGGCCACGACCTTGTGCTTTTCAGGCGCGAGCGCGCGGCGCATCGCAATTCCGGCCTTGAGCAATCGATCATAGGCGGGCCGGGAATCGGGCAGGGCGTAGAGCTTGACGAGCATGTCCATCCGGCGAGCTTAGTTGAAAACGCGTCCCGCGGGCAAATCACGGGAGCAAGGTGACGGCGCCGGACTACCATTTGCGTTGTCGCTTGTTCGCGGTCGTCCTGACTTCACGTGCAATTGCCCAGAAATACCCGCTGCAGAATGCAACAATCGCGACAATTACACCGGCAGCGATCAGCTCTTGCATATCAGCGGTTCTCCAAGTATTCGTACCTCGAGTACGTGGGAATTATACCCACAAATATGCCGACGAAAAGGCAGGTCGGTTTCGGGACGTAACGTGGCGGAGCGAATGCAATGGTGACGGTCAGCGCAGCAGACAGGCGTTTTCGGGCGATCGTCGTTCTCGTCGTCATGGCCGGCGTCGGTGCGGCGCAAGCCGCCCGAACTCCCGATGTGTCGGATGCCAGTGGGAGCACCGCCTCCATGCCGATCGACACACGGAGCCAGACGTCCGCGATGGATGGCGTGGTCCGCGCCGTCCAGCTTCCCAAGGGCGCTTCCGCGATCAGCGAGACCTACGGAGACTGGATCGTCAAATGCCAGCTCGACGGCGGGGCCAAGCTGTGTACCCTCGGGCAGACACAGCTCGCCAAGGAAACCAATCAGCAAATCTTCGCCATCGAACTGATTCCCAGGGACGGAAAGGCCGAAGGCAACATATTGATGCCGTTCGGGCTGAAGTTCGACGCTGGCGCCGTCCTCAGGCTGGACGGCAAGGATCTGGAGCAGACGCGCTTTTCCACCTGCACGGCGCAAGGCTGCCTGCTGCCGGTATCCTTTCCCACGGTCGTGACCGACACCATCAGCAGGGCCAAAACGCTCACCGTTGCCGCCCAGAACATCAGCAACGGGCAGGCGGTCGTCTTTAACGTCCCTCTCAACGGCTTCGCCGCGGCGCTGGAGCGCACCATTCAACTCGGAAGCTGACACGCGCAGGTCTCGCGCTGCGAGGCCGCGGGGCCGAACTTCAGTCGCGCGGCGGGTGCAGGGTGGGCGCTATGCGGCGACCCGATCGCGACGGCTGGCGGCAGCACTCCGGGCCTCCATCGCCTTGACCGAGTTTTCGAACGCTTTCTCCAAGACGCCTCTGCCGACGGTGCGGAGCACGAGACCGACGATCCATCCCTTCAGGTTCTTGCCGTCGCGCACCACGACCACGTCGATGTCGGTGCTGCCATCGGGTCGGCGCGTGAAGTGGTAGATGTGGCCCGACGCTCCGCCCCACACATTGGAATCGGCCGTTGTCAGGACGACATGGTCGGGATCTGACCAGTCGTAGTGCAGGCGTTCCCAGATGCCGCCCGAGCCTTCCGTCACGTCGGCATGCAGAGGTCCGCGATCATGCACCTTGAGATCGGCGTCGGCACTGTTGGCGAAGAGCTTCGAGCGGCCCGGCCCGAAGTCGGTGAGGCCGGCTACGTACTGCTCGGGCGTCAGGCTCGTCGTGCGATGAAGGCGGATCGTGGACATCTGTGGCTCCTGCACTGGTAATCGAAAGGCACCGGCGGCGTCGGAACTAGTTGGAGAGTGCGCCCGACTTGCGCAGGGTCAGGCTGTCGCCGTTGCGGCTGATCTCCAGTGCGGCCGCCTGGTTCGGCGTCGAGAGCAGGGCACGCTGACCGGGTGACAGCACCGACACGAAGCGGACCGGCGTTCCGGCATCGCCCTGTGCGAGTGTGGTCACGACGCGATATCCATCAGGCTCGACCGTGTAGTAGACGACGCCGGACAGATCGCCGAGATGGATGCTTCGGCCTTCGATTGGTCTGAGCGGGCTTGCGTGCGTGGCTCCCAGTGAGGCCAGGGTGAAGGCGGCGGCGAGAATTGTGCTGCGGATCGACATGAGATCCTCCATTGGCTTGAGGGTGTTGACCTGGGCGGCGGGCGATGGCCCGTCCGCCCCTTGCCGCAAGAGATGGTCAGGCTATGATCATCGATCAAACAGATAGGATCGATAATGGCCATCGATACCGTCAATTTAGGTCGTATCGACTTGAATCTGCTGGTTCATCTCGATGCCCTGCTGACCGAACGGAGCGTGACAAGGGCAGCCGCCTGCGTCGGGATTGGCCAATCCGCGATGAGTCACAACCTTGCCCGCCTGCGCGAGCTGTTCGATGACGAGCTTCTGACGCGAGGGGCTGACGGCATGCGTCTCACCCCGCGTGCAGCAACCCTGCGCGAGCCGGTGCGCACCGCGCTCGCACATGTCGAGGCGGTGGTCCTGCGCGATCAGACCTTCGACCCGGCCACGGCAGTGCGGACGTTCAGGCTCGGACTATCGGACAGTATGGAAATCCTGATCATGCCCGCTCTCCTGGCGCGCATGCGCGAGATCGCACCCGGCGTTCACTTCCGGCTCTACAACGTCGATGCGTCCCGGCTGCTCGATGACCTCGACGCCGACGAGTTGGACCTCGCCGTCGCCCACGGGCCGCTCCCGCAGGGACAATTGCATCACAAGCGGCGCACGCTGCTGACCGAGCGCTTCGTGTGCATGTTCAATGCCGAGAAGACCGGTATCCCGCCGCCGATCTCGCTTGAGGATTACGTGCGGCTTCCGCATGTGCTGACCAGCCTGCGGCCGGCGCGCAGCGTGCGCGGAATTGTGGACGAAGCGCTCGACAAGCTGGGACTGCAGCGTACCGTTGCGTTGACCACGCCGCGCTTCCTTACCGTCCCGCATCTGGTGGCGCTTGCGCCCGTTATCGTCACCATGGGAGCGCGCCTGGCCACGCGGTTCTCCGCCGAGCTCGGGCTCAGCCTCAGCCCGCCGCCGGTGGAGCTGAGCGAGATGCCGGTGACGTTGCTGTGGCACGCCTCCTACGATCACGATCCAGCCCATGCCTGGTTGCGAAACCAGGTGGCCCAGCTGGCAGCCGAAATGTGAGGGGCGCGTCTTGGGCGGCGGCGCGTTGGTGCGAATCGTTCGCGCTGTTCGGCGAAGAGGTGATCCCGCAATTGCGGCGGGCGCAGATCAATTGACCTGCGAAAAATCACCCCGACGGCCAAATCGCGCGATCGGCACCCGGCTTTCCTTGCGCCCTCTTCAACGAGAGGGCGAGACGAAGAGCGGAACTCAGACAAATCATGTTGTGAAAATGCGGATGTTTGACTCGCAGGCGACACCACACGCGGCGTCGTCCCGGCGAAGGCCGGGACCCATTACCACGAATGCGAATTGTTGCCCGACGCTGGGGCCACAGTCTGCTCTCAACAACGCAACCCTGTGGTTATGGGTCCCTGTGTCTTGGAAGTCTGTCAGGATGTGGGTGGGCGGGAAGCCGTTGGGTCCTTGGCGC
>NZ_JADFUD010000110.1:0-14519 GCF_054820065.1 Bradyrhizobium sp. UFLA06-06 | reverse complement strand
GGCCGTGGCCGGCACTGCGATCGGAACCTGACGCGACTCCACGGCAATATCGGCCGTGACGAACGAGCCCGGACGCCAGCGCCGATCGAGATTGTCCAGCAGCGCAACGGCGCGCGCGGCCCGCGTCTCCTTGTCCAGCAGCGGGCTGACGAAGATGATTTTTCCGGTTCCGGTCTCGCTATAGCCGCGACTGGCGACGGCCACGCTCTGGCCTTCCCGGACCATCGGCAGATCGGAGGAATTGACCGCCATCTCGACCCAGACTCTGCTGAGGTCGACGATGACGAACAGCTCGGTCTCGAGGTTGTCCCTGCCGACCGCGGTCCCGAGTTCGACCTTGCGTTCGACCACCCGTCCGGAAATCGGCGCCCGGACGTTCTGTAGGCGCAGCGTTCCCTCGGGCGCCTGCGGGATCGATGCGATCTCGCTTTCGTCGATTCCAAGCGCGAGCAGCTTCTGCCGTGCGATGTCGAGGCGCATGGCCGTCTGCGACGCAGCGTTGCGCGACCGGATGTATTGCTGCTCGGGAACCGCCTTGGTGTCCCAAGCCGCCTTGTCGCGGGCCGCTAAATCCTGCTGCAGATCGTTGGACAGCCGTGCGGCCATGTACTCGCTTTTCGCATCGGCGACTTCCCGGCTCTCCAGTGCGCCGAGAATCTGGCCCTTCTCGACCTCATCGCCGATGTTCTTGCGGAGCTCGGCGACGGTTCCCGACAGCTTCACCGACACATGGGCGACGCGGTCGGCGTCCGGGGCGATGACCGCCGGGACCGACAGTCGCATCGCCATTGCAGCCGGGCCAGCCTTGGCCTGCTCGATCCTCGCCAACGCGATCCGCTCGTCGTCCATCCGGATGACAGGCTTCCTCTCCTCCGCTTGCGGCTTGGGCTGGCGCGCTCGCTCGGTCGCGGCCAGGCCCACCGTCTTGCGCAGTGTCGGCACCGCCGGCCCCCATGCTGCGAATGCGGCCGCCGCGACGATTGCGGCGAGCCCAAGCATCCATACGGACTTTCGAGAGGACATCAGACCGTTCCCGCTCAGAGGTATCGTGAGATTGCCTTGAACTCGGCAAGCACGTGCTTTGTCGGCTTCGCGGAGCCGCCATTGGCCGCGACGTCGAGACAATTGTCGACATGATCGTGGATCAGCGTCCGCTTCGCCTCGGTGATCGCCTTCTCGACTGCGTAAAGCTGCTGGGCCAGGTCCAGGCACGGGCGGCCATCGTCGAACATCTCGATGACGCGGTGAAGGTGGCCCTCCGCGCGCTTCAGGCGCTTGACGATCTGGGTGTGGCTTTCGTGGACGTGTCGCTTGGTCATCCGATATCCTATCCCCGGGGAGGGGATATTATAATCCGAAATCGACTGGAAAGCGATCCCGTGGGTTGACTAGTATAGGGTACCCCCCTATCTTATGCTCCATGTCGCACACGATCAAACACAAGTCAAAGCTCCTTTCCCGGGTTCGGCGCATTAAGGGACAACTTGACGCGGTCGAGCGCGCCTTGGAGGCGGAACTCGGCTGCACCGACGTGCTCATGCTGGTCGCGTCGGTCCGGGGGGCCGTTGGCGGTCTGACCACCGAACTGCTCGAGGACCATATCCGTCATCACGTCGTGGATCCCGTTCACGAGAAGGATCCGGAGAAGGCCAAAGGGGCGGCCGACCTGATCGAAGTCGTCCGAACCTATTTGAAGTGAGTGCCATGACCGACCTGTCTCAGCTGCTCCAGCAGGGCAGCGCGCATGCATGGCTGTTCGTGCCCAGCGCGATCCTGCTCGGCGCGTTGCACGGGCTCGAGCCCGGCCACTCCAAGACGATGATGGCGGCCTTCATCATCGCGATCCGCGGCACCGTGGTGCAGGCGGTGCTGCTCGGCCTGGCGGCGACGATCTCGCACACGGCCATCGTCTGGATCGTCGCGCTCGCAGGGCTTCATTTCGGCCAGCAATGGTCCGGAGAACGCAGCGAAGCCTGGTTGCAGCTGGCGTCGGCGGTGATCATCATCGCGATCGCGGCCTGGATGGCCTGGCGCACCTGGCGCGAGCAGGCTGCCGAACACGATCACGATCACGATCATCACCATCACCACGACGAAACGCGCCGGCTGGTCCTGGCCGGACAATCGCTGTCGCTCGAAGTCTTCGAGGACGGCGTGCCGCCGCGCTGGCGGTTGCGGAGCGAGGCCGGGGCGCTGCCGGTGGCCGGCGACGTTGCCGTCGTGACGATCCGTCCCGACGGCAGCGAGCAACGCTTTTGCTTCGCCGGCCACGATGGCTATCTGGAAAGCATCGACGAAATTCCGGAGCCGCATGCCTTCAAGGCGCGCGTCTCGGTGCGCGCGGACATGGCGGAAGTCCTGTTCGAGGAGCATGACCATGCGCATATGAATCTCGGCGACGAGGACGACGCGCATGCGCGCGCACACGCGGCCGACATCCGCAAGCGCTTTGCCGGACGCACCGTCACGACGTGGCAGATCATCCTGTTCGGCTTGACCGGCGGGCTGATTCCGTGTCCGGCGGCAATCACCGTGCTGCTGCTCTGTCTCCAGCTCAAGCAATTCAGCCTCGGCTTCGTGCTGGTGCTTTGCTTCGGCATCGGGCTTGCGATCACCATGGTCTCCGCCGGTGTTGCGGCCGCGCTGAGCCTGCGTCATGTCGAGCGCCATTGGGCCGGCTTCAGCCGCTTTGCCCATCGCGCTCCCTACGTCTCGGCGGCGCTGATCGTGCTCGTCGGCCTCTACACGGGCTGGCTCGGGTTGCACGGGATCACGGCGTGATCCGGGATCACGGCCTGATCCACGTCGCCCCACTTCGATCTTGAAACCTGCGCGAGGTGGTCTAGATTTGCCTCAAGGGGACAAGGCAGACTCCCCGTGAGACCTCGGTCCAAGCTCTGCGCGACATTCACCGTCGTGGAGCTTTCACATGGACACCGAACCACACACACTTCTTCGTTCCGAAAATCGTCGTTGCAAAATCGCTATCCTGTCGCGTGGCGACGCCGCGTCGCGCCGGGAGGCGACTGCGCAAAACAGCCGTTTCGTCCGCGTCTTCGAAGCGCTCGCCGCCACCGGCATCGAGGCTGTTCCCGTCGTCTATGACGAGACATTCGCCGATGCCGTTCGCGACCAATTGCTCGCCGTGGACGGCGTTCTCGTTTGGGTCGATCCGATCCATCAGGGCAAGACGCGCGCGGCCCTCGATCCGCTGCTGCGCGAGGTCGCGGCGAAGGGGCCGTGGGTCAGCGCGCATCCCGACATCATCCTCAAGATGGGCGTCAAGGACGTGCTGTACCGGACGCGTCGCCTGGGCTGGGGCGCCGACACCCATCGATACGCCACGGTCGATGCGTTCCGCGCCGAATTCCCCTCGCGGTTGCGCGCGGGCGGTCCGCGCGTGCTCAAGCAGAACCGCGGCAATGGCGGGCAGGGCGTCTGGAAGGTGGAAACCGTGCCGAACACCGACGCGACGATTCGCGTGCTGCATGCGCTGCGCGGCAGCCGGCCGGAGGAGTTGCCGCTGGAGGACTTCATGGCGCGCTGCGAGCCGTATTTCGGCTGGGGCGGCTGCATCATCGATCAGGCGTTCCAGCCGCGCCTGCCCGAGGGCATGATCCGTTGCTATGTCAGCGGAGCGAAGGTCGCGGGCTTCGGGCACCAATTGATCAAGGCCTTGATCCCGCCGCCCCCGCAAGGCCCGGCTTCTCCGGAAGCTCAACCTGGACCGCGCATTATGCACGGCCCCGATGCCCCGCAATTCCAGAGGCTGCGAAGGTTGATGGAGGACGAATGGATCCCGCAAATGATGGCCGCGCTGGCGATCGATGAAGCGTCGCTGCCGGTGATCTGGGATGCCGATTTCCTGTACGGTCCGCGCGATGCTGATGGTGCCGACACCTATGTGCTCTGCGAGATCAACGCGAGCTCGTGCTTTGCGATCCCCGACGACGCGCCGGCGGCGATCGCGCAAACGGTCGGGAATCGCATCGGTCGGAACATGGCGAGCGTGAGGTGAGCACGCCCTCCAGGCTCCCTCTCCCGCATTCGCCAAGAGGCTTCGGCGGATAGGAGGGGGAGGGAGCCTGCCGCCGATGCTTGACGCACGCGTGGGTCGTCAATCAAATTGTTCTGATTTTCGGAATTAATCTTGACGGGTACCCCAACTCAGATGTTCAATACACCCGTCTCACCCGATCGAGGGGCTCGCGGTCGTCACGAACGCGGCGTGGGATGCGGTGGACGCCGAGCGTGGTGCTGACGAGCGCGTGCAAAGCGGACGGTGAAGTCGTGTGGTCCTGACGCCCTAGCGGCGGGTGTCCTCTCGCAAAGCGCGCAAGCGTTTTGCGAAGGCGGTGACAAACAAGCCAAGTCTCGCCGGGGAGAGCACGTATGAGCCGTAGCCCATCGCGCAGGGAAAGCCGGATTGCTCCGGTTACACCTGTGGTCCTACCCCCGAGCTTTCTACCCATTGCTCGGGGCCCATGGGTGCGATCGGCACCCGGCTTTCCCTGCGCCCTCTGTCCAAGAGGGCGGAACGAAGAGCAAGACTCGGACGATTCATCTCGCGAGAATGCGGATGTATGGCTCACAGATCGTGCAACACACTCGGCGTCGTCCCGGCGAAGGCCGGGACCCATTACCCCAAATGCCAATGATCGCGCGACGCTGGGGCCACAGCCTTCTTCAACTACTCGACCCTGTGGTTATGGGTCCTGGCTTTCGCCAGGACGACAATGATGAGTCCCCTCCACAACAACCGCCGCGGAGTATGGGTCCCTGCTTTCGCAGGGACGACAGTTGTGTTTGCGGCGCGCCCGTCAATCTCCCTCAGCAGCGCCACGCGTCCCGCGACCCCGAAGCGCGCGCTTCGGGCTACCCATTGCCAGTCCGATCTTCTATGGTGAACCGTTCGGGTCGCATGAGGCGAACTCGATAAATCCATGATATCAAAGGCTTAAGGCTCCGATCGAAGCCTTTGGAGGGCGGTTTGACGCGGTATATCTCGACCAGGGGTGAGGCCCCGGTGCTTGGCTTCTGCGATGTGATGCTGACCGGGCTTGCCCGTGACGGCGGGCTCTACGTGCCCGAGACCTGGCCGCAGCTGTCGCCCGAGACCATCGCCACCTTCTTCGGCCGTCCCTATTGGGAGGTCGCGGTCGAGATCATCCGTCCGTTTGTCGCCGGCGAGATTTCCGACGCCGAGCTCGGCCGCATGGCCAACGAGGCCTATGCCACGTTCCGTCATCCCGCGGTGGTGCCGCTCGATCAGGCCGGGCCGAACCAGTTCCTGCTAGAGCTGTTCCACGGGCCGACCCTGGCGTTCAAGGACGTCGCGATGCAGTTGATCTCGCGGCTGATGGATCACGTGCTGGCCAAGCGCGCGCAGCGCACCACCATCGTGGTCGCAACCTCGGGCGATACCGGCGGCGCCGCGGTCGAGGCTTTTGCCAATCTCGACAATGTCGACCTCGTGGTGCTGTTCCCGAACGGCCGCATCTCCGAGGTGCAGCGCCGCATGATGACGACGACCGGCGCCGCCAACGTCCATGCGCTGGCGATCGAAGGCACCTTCGACGATTGCCAGGCGCTGGTGAAGGCGATGTTCAACAATCATCGCTTCCGCGACACGGTGGCGCTGTCGGGCGTCAACTCGATCAACTGGGCGCGCATCGTCGCGCAGGTGGTCTATTACTTCACCTCGGCGGTCGCGCTCGGCTCGCCGCAGCGCACCGTCGACTTCACGGTGCCGACCGGCAATTTCGGCGACATCTTCGCGGGCTACGTCGCCAAGCGGATGGGGCTGCCGATCCGGAACTTGCGCATTGCCGCCAACGTCAACGACATCCTGGCGCGCACGCTGAAGACCGGCATCTACGAGGTGCGCGAGGTGCACGCCACGGCGTCGCCGTCGATGGACATCCAGGTGTCGTCGAACTTCGAGCGGCTGCTGTTCGAGGCGAGCGGCCGCGACGCCGATCAGGTCCGCCGTCTGATGGCCTCGCTGAAGCAGTCCGGCCGCTTCGTGTTGCCGGATGCGACGCTGGCCGCCGTGCGCCGTGACTTCGACGCCGGCCGCGCCGACGAGACCGAGACGGCGGCGGCGATCCGCGCCGCCTGGCGCGAGGCAGGCGATCTCGTCGATCCCCACACCGCGGTGGCGCTCGCGGTCGCCGACCGCGACACCTCCGATTCCAGGATTCCGAACATCGTGCTGTCGACCGCGCACGCGGCCAAATTCCCCGACGCGGTGGAAGCCGCCTGCGGGGTGCGTCCGCAGCTGCCGGTCTGGCTCGGAGGCCTGATGAGCAAATCCGAACACATCACGGTCATGAAGAATGATTCTGCCGAGGTCGAGCGCTTCGTGCTGTCGGTCAGCCGTGCTGCCAAGCAGGGAGTTGCCTGATGGGCGTTGAAATCACCAAGCTGCCGAGCGGCCTGACAATCGTCACCGACACCATGCCGCATCTGGAAACCGCGGCGCTCGGGGTCTGGGCCGGCGTCGGCGGGCGCGACGAGAAGCCGAACGAGCACGGCATCTCGCATCTGCTCGAACACATGGCGTTCAAGGGCACGGCGCGGCGCTCCTCGCGCGAGATCGTCGAGGAGATCGAGGCGGTCGGCGGCGACCTTAATGCCGGGACCTCGACCGAGACCACGGCCTATTATGCGCGGGTGATGAAGGCGGACGTGCCGCTGGCGCTCGACGTGCTGTCCGACATCCTCGGCAACCCGTCATTCGTGCCGGACGAGCTGGAGCGCGAGAAGAGCGTCATCGTGCAGGAGATCGGCGCGGCGCAGGATACGCCCGACGACGTCGTGTTCGAGCATCTCAACGAGCTCTGCTATCCGGAGCAGCCGATGGGGCGCTCGCTGCTCGGCACCGCCAAGACGCTGAAGGCCTTCGACCGCGACATGCTGCGCGGCTATCTCTCGACGCATTACCGCGCCCCCGACATGGTGGTCGCGGCCGCCGGAGCGGTCGATCACGCGCGCATCGTCGAGGACGTCACGCAGAAATTCGCAAGCTTCGACGCCACGCCGGCGCCGAAGCCGCAGGCCGCGATGTTCGGCAAGGGCGGCTCGCGGGTGGTGCATCGCGACCTCGAGCAGGCGCATCTGACGCTGGCGCTCGAAGGCGTGCCGCAGACCGATCCGTCGCTGTTCTCGCTGCAGGTCTTCACCAACACGCTCGGCGGCGGGATGTCGTCGCGGCTGTTCCAGGAGGTGCGCGAGAAGCGCGGGCTGTGCTACTCGATCTACACCTTCCACGCGCCCTACACCGACACCGGCTTCTTCGGCCTCTACACCGGGACCGATCCGGCGGACGCGCCGGAAATGATGGAAGTGATCGTCGACGTCATCAATGACGCGGTCGAAACCCTGACCGAGGCCGAGGTCGCCCGCGCCAAGGCGCAGATGAAGGCCGGCCTGTTGATGGCGCTGGAAAGCTGTTCATCCCGGGCCGAACAATTGGCACGCCATGTGCTAGCCTATGGCCGGCCGCAGACGGTGGAAGAACTGGTGGCGCGGATCGACGCGGTCAGCGTCGAATCGAGCCGCAACGCCGCCCGTGCCCTGCTGGCGCGCAGCCGGCCCGCCGTTGTCGCGCTCGGCAGCGGCAGGGGTCTGGACACGGCGGTGGCTTTTGCGGAAGGATTGACGAAGTCGAAGGCAAAGACGCTGCTGCATTAAGAATTCTGCTTACCTCGCCCCGCGCTTGCGGGGAGAGCATAGGCCGCCTACCGGCGGCCGTTGACGGACATACGCCGAGGCGGAGCCTCGGCTATGGCCGAAGGCTTCGGGTGAGGGGTAGAGCCGCAAAACCGAATCTGCGGTAAGACCCCTCACCCCGACCCTCTTCCCGCAAGGGCGGGGCGAGGGAGAAGTGGCGGGGAGTGTTGGGCCATGGCCCTGTTTCGTTTGCCGTCCAATGGACCCGCTGCACTGATGCCGCGCGGTCACGGGCTCTTGCTGCGCGCGCCGCAGATGTCGGATTTCCCGCAATGGGCGCAATTGCGCGAATTCAGCCGCGCCTATCTCACGCCGTGGGAACCGATCTGGCCCTCCGACGACCTGACCCGCGCCGGCTTCCGTCGCAGGCTGCGCCGCTACACCGAGGATATCGCCGCCGACCGCTCCTATCCGTTCATCATCTTCCGCGAATCGGACGGGGTGATGATCGGCGGGATCACGCTCGCCAATGTGCGGCGCGGCATCGTGCAGGCCGGCACGATCGGCTACTGGGTCGGGCTGCCGCACGCCCATCGCGGCTACATGACGACGGCGCTGCGGGTGCTGCTGCCCTCGTTGTTCGGCGAGCTCAATCTGCACCGCATCGAGGCCGCCTGCATTCCTTCGAATGCCTCGTCGATCCGGGTGCTGGAGAAGTGCGGCTTCACCCGCGAGGGCCTGGCGCGGCGCTACCTCTGCATCAACGGGATCTGGCAAGACCACCTGCTGTTCGGCCTGCTGCACGAGGATTTCCGCGGCTGAATCATAAGCCTATTGGCTGATGACGATCCCGATTCCATGCCTTGGGTTCGCCGCCATTGCCTTGCTATAACGCCCGCGAAACGGGGAACCGGGCTTGGAGATTTGAGGATATTGATGGGTGACAGGGTGATCAGGTTCGCGCTCGCGGCGGCGGTATCGATCGGTCTCGGTGCCACCCTGCTGCCGTCGGCAGCTTCCGCGCAGTCGCTGAGCGACCGTTTCAAGAGCCTGTTCGGCGGCGGCTCGTCCGACCAGGACAAGCCGGCCACGCCTGCAGCGCCGCAGCAGCTCAACGACGCCGATGCCGAGCTGACCTGCCCGCCGGTGCAGATCCGCTCCGGGGCCTCGACCTATTCCGTGGCCGCGAACGGCAAGGAAGCGGTCGGCAACGACGTCAAGTTCCTGGCCTCGATCACGCGCACGGCGCGGCAATGCAATCTGAATAGCGGCCAGATCACGGCCAAGATCGGTATTCAGGGGCGGATCATTGTCGGCCCCCAGGGCGCGCCACCGAGCATTCAGGTGCCGCTTCGCGTCGCCGTGGTGCAGGGCGGCGTCGGCGAGAAGACCATCATGACCAAGGCCTACACCACCACGGTGCAGATGGACGAGAGCGGCAGCGTGCCGTTCAGCCTGGTCGCCGAGGACGTCGTGTATCCGGCGCCGTCGCCGGCCGACAACGACAATTACATCTTTTATATCGGCTTCGATCCGCAGGCCCTGAAGCCGGAGCCCAAGCCCCGCGCGCCGCACAAGAAGAAGTAGTACCAGAGCGTTTTCGAGCGAAGTGGGTACCGGTTCGCGTGAAGAAAACGCGTCAAAACAAAAACACCCCGCATCATGCGGACAGATACGGGCAAAGAAAAAGGCCGGCGCGATCAGCTCGCGCCGGCCTTTTGCCGAAGGAGTTGAGATCGCGTTAGTTCAGCTTGGAGCGGACTTCGGCGATGCCCTTGCCGACGAGATCGTCGGCAACCGAGCCCTTGACCGATTGCGACAGGATGGTCGAGGCGGCGGTCACGGCGGCGTTGGCCGCGGCGGCGCGGACATCGGCCACGGCCTGCGCCTCGGCCTGGGCGATCTTGCTCTCGGCGGTCTTGGTCCGCCGGGCGACAAAATCTTCCATCTTGGTCTTGGCCTCGGCCGCGATCCGCTCGGCTTCGGCCTTGGCGTTGGAGATGATCTCCTCGGCCTCGCGCTCCGCGCTGGCGCGGCGCGCCTTGTACTCGCCGAGCAGCTTGGCGGCCTCGTCCTTCAGACGGCGGGCGTCTTCCAGCTCAGCCTTGATGCGCTCGGCACGGTGGTCGAGCGCCGTCAGCAGGGTGCGATGGACGCCGAGATAGCCGAACACGACCAGCAGAATGACGAAGGCGATCGCAACCCAGGTTTCCGGTTCGTAAAACATCGTCTATCCCTTCAGCGACGCGTCGACGGCGCTGTTGACCGCATTGGCGTCCGGCGTGACGCCGGCGAGTTGCTGGACGATGGCGCCGGCCGCATCCGCCGCGATGCCGCGGACGTTGCTCATGGCGTTGGTCCGGGTTGTTGCGATCTGCTTCTCGGCGTCGGCGAGCTTTGCCGCCAGCTTCTCTTCCAGCGCCTTGCGCTCGGCTTCCGAGGCCGCGTTCAGCTTCTCGCGGGTCTCGTTGCCGATCGCCTGCGCGTTGGCACGCGCATTCGCCAGCTCGGTCTCGTAGGCCTTCAGCGCCGCGTCGGACTCGTCCTTCAGCTTCTGCGCTTCGGCCAGATCGCCCTCGATCTTGTTCTGACGTGCGTCGATCGTCCCGCCAACGCGCGGCAGGGCGAAACGCGACACGATCAGGTAGAGCGCGACAAATGCAATCGCCAGCGACACCAGCTGCGAGGCGAAATTGGACGAATCGAACGGCGGAAAGGCTCCGCCGTGATGTCCGCCGTCAGTCTCGGTGTGGGCGCCGGCTTTCTGGCCTTTTGCCTCGCCATGACTCTCAGCCATGGTGTTCTCCTGTTGCTGTCATGCGCGCCGCCCTTGGGATGGTCTTTGGGACGACCTTTGGGCGGCGCGAAGGGGTTACCGCAAAGCGGAACCGGGTTACCGCAGAGCGGAACCGGGGTGCCGCTCAGAGCGGAACGAACAGCAGGAGCAGCGCGATCAGCAGCGAGAAGATGCCGAGCGCTTCGGTCACGGCGAAGCCGAAGATCAGGTTGCCGAACTGGCCCTGAGCGGCCGACGGGTTACGCACCGCAGCGGCGAGGTAGTTGCCGAAGATGATGCCCACGCCGACGCCCGCGCCGCCCATGCCGATGCACGCGATGCCCGCGCCAATAAGTTTTGCTGCTGCCGGTTCCATATGTAGCTCCTTGAGAAAGATAGACAGATTGGTGGGTGGAGATTCCCCGGACCGCTTAGTGTCCCGGATGAATGGCGTCGTTGAGGTAGATGCAGGTCAGGATCGCGAACACGTAGGCCTGCAGGAACGCGACCAGCAGTTCGAGGGCGTACAGCGCAATCGTAAGCGCCAGCGGCAGCACGCCGCCGACCCAGCCGAGCGCGCCCAGCGAGAAGCCGAGCATCGCGACGAAGCCCGCGAACACCTTCAGCGCGATGTGGCCGGCCAGCATGTTGGCGAACAGACGAACGCTGTGCGAGACCGGCCGCAGGAAGAACGACAGGATCTCGATGAACATGACCAGCGGCAGGATGTAGATCGGAACGCCGTGGGGGACGAAGATGCTGAAGAATTTCAGGCCGTTCTTGTAGACGCCGTAGATCAGGACGGTGAAGAACACCAGAAGCGCGAGCGCCGCGGTGACGATCAGGTGACTCGCGATCGTGAAGGTGTAGGGAATGACGCCGACGAGGTTCGAGACGCAGAGGAACATGAAGAGCGAGAAGATCAGCGGGAAGAACTTCATGCCTTCCGCGCCGGCCGTGCTGCGAATCGTGGTGGCGACGAACTCGTAGGAGATTTCGGCGACCGACTGCAGCCGTCCCGGAACCAGTTCCCGGCCGCTCGCCAGCATCAGCAGCGCAATCAGCAGCACCGCGATGAACATGAAGAGCGACGAATTGGTGAAGGCGATCGTGTGATTGCCGATGTGGCCGAGCGTGAAGAGGGGCTCGATATTGAACTGGTGGATCGGGTCGATTTTCATCCGCGCGGCTCTTGGTCCACCGGCTATCGTGCCGGTAATCGAATTTCAAATGTCGTGACTTCCCGCCAGCGCTCAGCGCTTGCCCGAGGCCACGCCCGCGGACCTCACCACGTTGACCACCCCGGCGACGAAGCCGAGCAGCGTTAACACGATGAAGCCGAATGGCGACGTCGACAGCAAACGGTCGAACCCCCAGCCAATCGCCGCTCCGACGGCAACGCCCGCGATCAGCTCCGAGGAAAGGCGAAAACCGAGCGCCATCGCCGAAGCTCTGGCGGCACTGTCCCCGCTTTCATTACCGGATTGATCAGTCTTGCTCCTGCGGCTGTCGCGAATTTCTGACAACCGATGATCGAGACTTCCGAGCCTTGCGGAAAGCGCAGCTTCGTCAGGAGGCGATTGATCGCGACTTCCATTTGCGCCGTCGTTGGTGTTCTCAGCCATGCTGCAAACACTAACCGATGCCGCGGATGATGGAAATTGCGCCCGTCCCCGTCAAAAGCCGCGCGGACCATACTTACCGCGTCTAATCAAGTCAAGATTGCGTCGTAACCAGTTATTGCTTTGATTCTGCTGGTTTTATTGGGAGATATTCAAGGTCAGAGTGACGCAGTGATCGCAGTGCAACAGCTTGCGTGGCATTGAGCGATATTGCGCGGCTTTTCCCGCTCTGCTGGGATCGCCGAAAGTCCCGTCCTCTCACGCAGTCAGGTTCCGCATGCCGCGCCAGATCGATTACTACTTCTCGCTGCAATCCCCCTGGGCCTATATCGGCCACAAGCCCTTCGTTCGACTCGTAAGCACTTACGATCTCAAGGTAAATTACCGGCCCGTGCTGCTGGTCGATCTGTTTTCGGAAACGGGCGGGCTGCCGCTCGCCAAGCGCCATCCGGTGCGGCAGCGCTATCGCATGATCGAGTTGCAGCGCTGGCGCGACAAGCGCGGGCTGAATTTTCATCTGCAGCCGGCCAACTGGCCGTTCAACGGGCGCCTCGCCGATGGCGTGGTGATCGCGGTGCTCGAGGCCGGCCTCGACCCCGAGCCGTTCCTGCAACGGGCCTATCCCGCGGTGTGGGAGCGGCAGCTTAATCTTGCTGATCCTGAGACGCTGGTGAAGCTCGCCGATGATGCAGGTTTGCCCGGCCGGCAACTGGTGGAGCGCTCCGGCACTGAAGCGATCAGCGCGACCTATGAGCAGAATCGCCAGAATGCACTGGACGCCGACGTGTTCGGCTCGCCCGGATATGTGCTCGACGGCGAGGTGTTCTGGGGCCAGGACCGGATCGAATTGCTTGAAGACGCGTTGAAGTCGGGCCGCAAGCCCTATAGCTCTGTTGTGGAGGGGCAGGAATCAGGTTGAGGCGGAGCAAGCCATGCCCATCGCGATGTCGCCGTCGAAATTGTCCATCGCAATTGCTGCCATCCTGATTGCAAGCGGCGGCGCGGCGATCGCGCAAAATGCACCCGACACCGAAAACGGCCGCTACGCCTTATCACCCGCCGGCGACGGTTTCCTGCGGCTCGACACGCGCACCGGCGCGGTGTCGACCTGCACCAATTCCAGCGCCGGCTGGGCCTGTTACATGGTGCCGGACGAGCGGGCGGCGCTGGATGCCGAGATCGGGCGTCTGCAGGCCGACAATGACAAGCTCAAGGGCGAGCTCGCCGCGCGCGCACCGTCGGCCAAGACCGACGAGGCGTTGCCGAAATCGGATTCGTTGAAGAAGCCAGAGCCCAAGACCGAGCCGAAGAGCGCCGAGGGCGAGCGCAAGATCGAGATCCCGCTGCCGAGCGACCGCGACATGGATCGCATGATGTCGTTCGCGGAGCGGGCCTGGCGGCGGCTGATCGAGATGGCCAACCGCGTGCAGCGCGACGTCAATGGCGGCAAGATTTGATACGGCGTTTGCAACATCCACGGTGTCGTCCCGGCGAAAGCCGGGACCCATAACCACCGGAGCGTATGGTTACAAAGAATATCCACTCCGAGTCTTTGAACATGAGGGGCCGCGGAGTATGGGTCCCGGCTTTCGCCGGGACGACGAGTTGAGAGGCTGCAGATGAGTTCGGCGAAAATGATCACGCACTCGGCGCCGTCCTCCGTCGCGGCAACCAGCATCGTGTCGTCACGCCTGACCGTCGAAACGTCGGGCGCTGGCTTCACCGACATCACGCGCGAGGTCGTCAAATTCCTGCGTGAGGTGCGCGCCGGCGAGGGCGCGGTGACGCTGTTCATCCGTCACACCTCGGCCTCGCTGACGATCCAGGAGAATGCCGATCCGACCGTGCTGCTCGACCTGATGACGGCGCTCGATCGCGCGGCGCCCGAAGACGGCGGCTGGCGTCACGACGCCGAAGGTCCCGATGACATGCCGGCGCACATCAAGACCATGCTGACGGCGACCTCGCTGCAGGTCCCCGTGCTCGACGGCGAGATGGCGCTCGGCACTTGGCAGGGCATCTATCTGATCGAGCACCGCGCCCGGGCGCACCGGCGCGAGATCGTGCTGCAGTTCATCGGGGCCACGCGCTGACGCGCGCATGTCATCCGGCTTCGGCTCCTAAAACGACATCGGCCGCGGATCGCTCCGCGGCCGATGCATTTTGACTGGGATGTCGACCGGTCAGGTCTTGGTGATGTCGACGTCCTTGGTTTCCGGGATGAACAGCGCGCCGACCACAACGGTGATTGCGGCGAAGATGACCGGATACCAGAGACCGGAGTAGATATCGCCGGTCGAGGCGGTGATCGCGAACGCGGTCGCCGGGAGCAGGCCGCCGAACCAGCCGTTGCCGATGTGATAGGGCAGCGACATCGAGGTGTAGCGGATGCGGGTCGGGAACAGTTCGACCAGCATGGCGGCAATCGGGCCGTAGACCATGGTGAC